>DATAWX010000081.1:0-3406 GCA_036266995.1 Pseudonocardiaceae bacterium
CTTGGAACAAGAGCTCGGCGCCGCGCCGGTCGAGTTGCATGTATCCTACTTCGTCAATGCATAGAAGGTCGACTCTTCCGTAGCGGGCGATCGTTCGGGCTAGCTGGCGTTCGTCGGCGGCTTCAACGAGTTCGTTCACTAGTTTGGTGGCGAGGCTGTATTTGACTCGAAATCCGGCTTGTGCGGCGGCGGTGCCTAGCCCGATGAGTAGGTGCGTTTTCCCGGTTCCGGAGTCGCCGATTAGGCACAACGGGTCCCCTTTGCGGACCCAGTCACAGCGGGCTAGGGTATGGATGGTCGCGGCGTTGATGGCGGGGTTGGCGTCGTAGTCGAAATCGTCCAGCCATTTTTCGCGGGGGAACCCGGCGGAGCGGACTCGGCGCACGCTGCGGCGTCGGTCGCGGTCATCGCATTCAGACAGTAATAGCTCGGCGAGGAACCCTCGGTAGGTCAGTTGCTCGCGTTCCGCGGCGTCGGCGATCTCGGTGAAGCGGGAGCGAATGGTGGGCAGACGTAGTGAGTGACATGCCTGTTCGATCGCGGCGTCGGCGGCCTGTTCGGTCATCGACCGGCGCCGGCGAGTGGGTTGGGTCATGACACTTCCCCGCGGTCGGCCACCTGGCTGGGCGCCGGGTGGCGGTGAGTGAGCAGCTGGTCGTAGCTGGCGACGGTGGGCACCGGGCGGGAGTCAGCGGGCAGCCCGGCGATCACCGCCGCGGGGTCGCCCAGGCGACGTTCGGTCAGGCTGGTCACCCCAGGTGGAGTGAGCGAGGTGAGATGGTCGGTGCCCGGTGGTGACGGGCGATCCGCGGGGTGAGTGTCGGCGATGCGGCGGGCTTCCACGGCTACGATGTCGGCGCGGACCGCGCCGGCCGCGGCGGCCGCGTGCAGACCGGCCACGACGTCGGCATGCGCCAGGTGGCGATGTAGCAACAACACCTCTACCAGCTCACGAGTGCCGTGCGCGTCACCGTGGGCCCGGCGTGCGGCGGCCCAGAACGCGTCATGCGCCGCGGTGAACGCCCCCGACGCGCGGGCCTGGGCCAACGCTGTCGCTCCGGGCAACGCGCCCGGCTTACGCGCCAGGATTTCCAGGTAGTGATCCAGTACCAGGGTGGTGGAACCCTTCACCGTGGAGCGTTCGTGACGGGCCACAACCTGGCGGCGATCGAACACCACGACCTCGTCCGCGCGCAGCAGCGTGCGCAACCGTCGCCCGATGAACCGCGCCGGGACCGAGTAGGTGCACTGGCGGACGGTCAGCCTGGAGTAACGGTCCACCAGCGGTTCCAAACTCAACCCGGTCTCGAACCGCTCGGCCGGCAGTGGCTGCAGCAGGGGCTGTTCCCGGGCGAACTCCGCGCCGACCGAGCGGAAACGGTGGGCGATGTGACGGGAGTCGTCGGTGATGTCCGCGGCGGCCAGCCGGGCGTTCAGCTCAGCTAGCGACCCCACCTTCGGCACCGGGACAAGATGGGTACGGCGGAAGCGCCCACCTTCACCTTCCACCCCACCTTTTTCGTGGGCGCCTTCTTGACCTGGCCGGCAATAAAATGATTCAAATCCCATGTGTGATCGGAACACTACCCACCGCTGAGATTCGACGCGGTTGCGACCAAACATCACCCGCGATACAGCTGCTTTCAAGTTATCGTAGCGAATCTTGTCGAACGGGACACCTCCGAGCATGGTGAACGCGTACTCGTGACCATCCAGAAACGACTCCTGAGACTGAGACGCAAACGCCTTGTGCACCGCGCGGCCACTGCACGACAGGCGCAGGGTGAACAGGAACACCTTGGTGCGGACCCCGCGCAGATCAATCCATAAATCGGCGAAATCAACTTCCGCCTCAGCACCAGGAGGATGGTCCTGAGGGACGAACCCTTCCTCCACCGCCCGGCCCACCTCGGCGAGAATTTCCGGGCGCCGGCGAGCGACATAAGCGCGCACAGTGGAATACGACACCTCAATATGGTGCTCGTCAATCAATCGATCCCATACCCGCCGGGCGGTATGGCGCTGCTTACGCGGGGCGTCCAGATCTTCGCGTAGCATCGCATCGATCAGCGCTTTCGCCGGGTCCAACCTCGGCGCCGGGCACGGCCCTCGTTTCCGCTCTGGCGGCCACGGACACGCCAACGCCTGACGCACCGTGCGCCGGTGCACCCCGTACCGGGAGGCCAACGCTCGAATTCCCAACCCCTGACGGCGGGCATCCCGGCGGATCGCCTCATACAACTCCACCCTCGACCCCAACCCGGCCCCCAGACGCCAACGGTTGGTGCACAGCATCGCGCCGGCACGCCAGGGGTGGGGCCATCTAGCCCTGTCACGCCACCCCGGGCGTGTCGCAGGTGGGGCCACCTACCTCGTCATTCGATCTTCACAACGACCGAGGGTGGGGCCACCTACCTTCGTCAACGTGGGGCCACCAAAGGCTGTCATTGCCAGACGTTCGTCTACTCCGCGCCCGAGGTGCGGGAACTTCTGCTGTGCGCCCGCGCGATCGACGACCCCACCGACGAACTCGCCGTCGTATCCACTCTGCGCAGCCCGTTATTCGGGTGCACCGGCGTCGAGCTGTGGCGCTGGCGCGCCGGCGGCGGCCGCTGGTTCTGGGCGGCGCACCACGCCGAGGCCCCCGCGCCGGCCGGGCCGGTGGCCGACGGGCTACGCCAGCTCGACCAGTGGTCCCGGCAACGCTCCCGGACCTCGCCGGGTGAGCTGCTCGCCGACATCATCGAAGCGCGCCGCGTACTAGAAACCGTCACCGACACTCCCCGGTACCGCGAGACCTGGCGACGTCTACGGTTCGTCGTCGATCAGGCCCGGGCCTGGTCGGAATCCGAACGTGGCTCCCTGCGCGAGTACCTGGCCTGGGCCGCCCGCCAGGCCGAGGACACCGCCCGCGTCGCGGAGACCGTGCTACCCGAGACCGACGCCGACGCCGCCCGGATCACCACCATCCACGCCTCCAAAGGACTGCAGTTCCCGGTGGTGATCCTCGCTGGGCTGTCCGCACGACCCATCACCCAGCGACCGCCAGTGCTCTGGCCCGTTGACGGTGGCTGCGAAATCCGCCTCGGTGCCCAGCAGCCCACCCTCGGCTACGCCGCCGTGGTGACCAGAGCATCGCCGGCAAGGATGACGCTCTTGGCCGCAGACTCCGCTGCTCGCACTAGGTCGGCGTGCGAGAGCCGCGCCATCTCGGTGGCTAGCCCGGCCCAGCGGACGCCCTTCGCTAGAGAACCGAGCCTTCCGCGCATGACAGCTGCCGCCTGCTTGGGGTCCGGCAGAGCGTAGTCGAGAACCATATCGAAGCGCCGGAAGAGTGCTTTATCCAAGATCGACCGATGATTGGTTGCCGTGATGATCAGGCTCTCACTGGCACTGCTTTCCAAGA
>DATAWX010000082.1:0-26153 GCA_036266995.1 Pseudonocardiaceae bacterium
AGGGGAAACGCCCGGACCCATCCCGAACCCGGAAGCTAAGCCCTCCAGCGCCGATGGTACTGCACCCGCCAGGGTGTGGGAGAGTAGGACACCGCCGAACACAACCCCACCAAAGGGGCCCCCACCCCGGGGGCCCCTTTGGTGCTTCAAGCGACGAGAGGATCCGCGACCGTGTCAGCCGGACCGAATCCGACCGGAGATGCGGACCGCGACGGGGGCCAGCGCCGGAGCGGGGTGATGCGCGGTCGCCCCGCAGGGCAGCGGACGCCGAAGCGCGGCACGGACGGCGAGCGGATACCTGGTCGGGGTGGCAACCGGCGTGAAGACCGTCGAGCTCAAGACAGCGGGCGGCCGCGGCGTGGTGATGAGAGCCCGCCGGACGGCGAATCGGTGCGCCCGGAGCTTCCGCCGGATGCGGATGGCAGCGAGTTGGACCGGGATGTCCGCCAAGAGCTGTTGACCCTGCCGAAGGGTCTTGCGGAGCTTGTCGGGAGCCATCTGGTGATGGCAGCTCGGCTCCTGGACGACGACCCACAACGGGCTCTTACACATGCCCGGTTCGCACGCAGCAAGGCCGGGAGAGTCGCGGCAGTTCGGGAGGTCGCGGGTTTGTCCGCCTATCACGCAGGAGAATGGTCCGAGGCGTTGGCGGAGCTGCGCGCTGCGCGACGGCTGGGCAGCGACACCGGGCGGCTGGCGGTGCTGGCTGACTGCGAACGCGCGTTGGGACGGCCGGAGCGGGCCCTGGAGATCGCACGGAGTCCAGAGGCTCGGCAACTCGACACGGACGAGTCAGTAGAGCTGCGGATAGTGGCTGCCGGGGCACGGCGCGACCTAGGACAGTTCGATGCTGCGGTGGTCGCCCTGCAAGGGCCAGACCTGGAGGAGGCGGGTGAGGAGCCCTGGCGGGCCAGGCTCCGCTACGCATACGCTGACAACTTGCTTGCCGCTGGCCGAGAGCAAGAAGCGATCAAGTGGTTCTTGTCCGCTGCGGAGGTTGACGTCGACGAGGCCACCGACGCCGCAGAGCGGGCTGTCGAGCTCAGTGAGCGGCCGGCACCGGAGTGAGCAGTCCGCTGGACGGCTATGACGCGGTGTTGCTCGACCTCGACGGAACCGTGCTCCGTGGACCCGAGACGGTGCCGAAGGCGCCGGAGGTGGTCAACGAGTTGCGCCAGGCTGGGTGCGCCGTGCAGTTCGTGACCAACAACGCATCGCGGGCGCCCGAGGAGATCGCCGGGCACCTCACTGCGTTGGGTGTTCCCACCGCTGCGGCGCAGGTCGTCACCAGTGGCCAGGCAGCAGTGGCGTTGCTGGCAACCAGGCTTGCAGCGGACTCCGCCGTCTTGGTCGTCGGCGCTGACGCGTTGGTCGCCGAGGTGCGGTCGGCCGGGCTCCGGCCGGTGACCGCCGCGTCGGAATATCCGGTCGCGGTCGTACAAGGCCACTCGCCGGACACTGGGTGGGCGCGGCTGGCTGAAGCCTGCCTGGTGATCCGCGGCGGCGCGATGTGGGTCGCGTGCAACATCGACCGCACGTTGCCCACCGAGCGGGGCTTGCTGCCTGGCAACGGCGCGATGGTGGCGGCATTGCAGGTAGCGACCGACCGGGAGCCAACGGTTGCCGGCAAGCCAGAGCGGGCACTGCTGGATACCGCCATGGATCGCGCTGGCGCACAGCGCCCTTTGGTGGTCGGCGACCGCCTCGACACCGACATCGCTGGAGCTCGAGCCGCCGGGTTGGATTCGCTGCTGGTGTTGACCGGGGTCGCCGACGCCGTCGCGCTACTTGCTGCGCCGCCAGAGCACCGCCCCAGTCACCTTGGTGCTGACCTTCGAGTGTTGCGCGGTTCTTTGGACGAGGCGCGGATCCAGGCGCGGCCTGGTTGGCGCGTCGATGTGGCCGATGGCAGTCTGCTCTTGCACAGCGAGGGGATGGCCGAGCAGACGGCCGGGGATCCTCTTGACGCATTGCGGACGCTGTGCGCGGTCTGGTGGGTCGAGCACAGCGGGCAGGTCCAGGTGTGCGCCTGCGACGACACTTCCGCCGTAGTGTTGGATCGCGTCGGCCTTGGTGAGATCAGGAGACCAACCAGATGACATCACAACCACTATCAGCCGCAGTCCAGACTCCTGCTGGCATCATCGAATCCCTCGCTGGTCTGCAGGATCTCGACGACCTTCCGACGGTCGAGCACGTGGCGCGATTCACCGCCATGCACAACTCGCTGACCGCAGCCCTGTCCAGCATCGACGACGTTTAGGCGGCGGGGCGGAGGGGTAGATGGCACGTAGGGCCCGGCTGGACACGGAGCTGGTGCGGCGCGGTCTGGCCCGGTCTCGCGTTCACGCCGCCGAGCTCGTCGAGCAGCGCCGCGTCAAAGTCGCCGGGCTGACAGCCACCAAGCCGGCCACCGGAGTCGACGCTGACACTCCGCTGCTGGTTGCGGCGAAGGAGAATGAACCCCACTGGGTGTCGCGTGGAGCGCGGAAGCTCCTTGGCGCGCTGGACGGCCTCATCGCCGGGGGCCCGCCCGTGGCGGGTCGGCGGTGTCTGGACGCCGGAGCGTCCACCGGTGGTTTCACCGACGTGCTGCTGCATCGCGGCGCCCGGGAGGTGGTGGCGGTCGACGTGGGCTACGGGCAGCTCGCCTGGTCCTTACGCACTGACGAGCGGGTCCAGGTGTATGACCGGACGAATGTGCGCACGCTGCAACCCGAGGGCATCGGGGGCGCCGTCGATCTCACTGTGGCCGACCTGGCATTCATCTCGCTGCGTCTCGCGTTACCAGCATTGGTGGGCTGCACCAGACCGGAAGGCGATCTGCTCCCGATGGTCAAACCACAGTTCGAGGTCGGTCGGGAACGCCTTGGTGCTGGTGGCGTGGTCCGGGACCCGCTGCTGCGTGCGCAGGCCATGCTCGACGTGCTGGCGGCCGCGAAAGACCTCGGACTGGGCCTGGTCGATGCCACCGCGAGTCCCCTGCCAGGACCGTCGGGAAACGTCGAATACTTCCTGTGGCTACGCCGGGGAGCGGCCGATCTGCCGCGCCCGGCCGAGGAGCTGGTACACGCCGCGGTGCGGAGGGGGCCGCAGTGAAATTCGGACGTGAGATCCTCCTGGTGTTGCACACTGGGCACCAGGAGAACCTGCGAACCGCGGAGAAGGTCGCGGACCGGCTGGCCAAAGCGGGGATCGGGCTGCGGGTACTCACCGAGGAGACTACGCACCTCGATCCCGCGTTGTGCGACCAGCAGGTGCCTACCGGGCCGGATGCTGCCGCCGGCGCGGATCTCGTGGTGGTTCTCGGCGGTGACGGCACCCTGTTGCGGGCCGCCGAACTGGCCCGGCCATGCGGCGTTCCGTTGCTGGGGGTGAACCTCGGCCGGGTTGGCTTTCTCGCTGAGGCCGATCTCGACTCGCTCGAAGAGACGGTGCGTGCCATCGTCGACGGCGACTACCTCGTCGACGAGCGGATGACCGTCGACGTCACCGCCTACCTCAACGGGTCCACAGTCGCCCGGACCTGGGCGCTCAACGAGGCCAGCGTCGAGAAGAGCAGGCGGGAACGAATACTCGACGTGATACTCGAGGTGGACCGCAGACCGGTATCCGGGTTCGGGTGCGATGGCGTGCTCTGCGCAACCCCCACCGGGTCCACCGCCTATGCCTTCTCGGCAGGTGGACCCGTGGTGTGGCCGGACGTCGACGCGCTCGTGGTGGTACCCAACAACGCACACGCGCTCTTCGCCCGCCCGCTGGTGGTGTCGCCGGACTCGGTGGTCGCGGTGGAGACTGATCCGCAGGGGTACGCCGCTGTGCTGTGCTGCGATGGGCGCCGGACCTTCGCGTTGCCGGCCGGCGCCCGGATCGAGGTCGTGCGTGGCGCCACCCCGATCCGGCTGGTGCGCCTGCACGACTGCCCGTTCACCGACCGGCTGGTGCGCAAGTTCGAGCTGCCGGTACAGGGATGGCGGGGGCCCAGGTCGGGCTGACCGGTGCATCTGGTTGTGCCCGGACCGATGAGTTCGGGGCTGCTGGGGCGTCGAAACTGGTGACATTGCTCGAGCGTTCATGAAGGGAACCACCAATGCCCACCCGAGACACCGCCCCCATCGGAGCGCCCTGCTGGGTCGATCTGATGACCTCCGACACCGAGCGCAGCCAGGCTTTCTACGGTCAGCTGTTCGGCTGGACCGCTGAGCAACCCGCCGAGGAGTTCGGCGGCTACTTCAACTTCAGCTCCGACGGCGTCCTGGTGGCGGGATGCATGGCTAGCAGACCTGACTCGGAGCAGCCGGACGTCTGGTCGGTCTATCTGGCCACCGACGACGCCAGCAAGACCGTGGAAGCCGCGACCGCCCACGGAGGCCAGGTTGTCGTCGCCGCCATGGAGGTCGGTGACCTCGGCACCATGGCCATCGTCAGTGACCCCGGCGGCGCGGGGATCGGCCTCTGGCAGCCTGGCCGCCACCAGGGCTTCGGGATCCTCGGCGAGCCTGGCACACCGAGCTGGTTCGAACTGCAGACCCGCGACTACCAGGCCGCTGTCTCCTTCTACCGCGACGTGTTCGGCTGCGATACTCATGTCGTCAGCGACACCCCGGAGTTCCGTTACACAACGCTGCGCCACGGTGAGAGCTGGCTGGCCGGGATCATGGACGCGTCGGGTTTGCTTCCCGACGGCGTCCCCGCCCACTGGTCGGTGTACTTCGGGGTTGACGACACGGATGCCGCGTTGGCAGAAATCGTCGAGCTCGGCGGCACGATCGTCTCGGCTGCCCAGGACACGCCCTACGGTCGCCTCGCAGCTGCCGCGGATCCGACTGGTGCCCATTTCAAGCTTGTCGCCGCGAACGAAGCCATGCCGGGCCCCGCCTCCTAGTCACTGTCACGCGCACACGGCAGAGAGGACAAAAGCGATGCAGAAGATCACGCCATGCTTGTGGTTCGACACCAAGGGCGAAGAGGCGGCGAATTTCTACACCACCGTCTTCAAGAACTCCAAGATTCTGGACGTCGCTCGTTACGGCGCGGCCGGTCCCGGACCTGAAGGTACTGTCATGACTGTTTCCTTCGAGTTGGATGGGCAGAAATTCGTCGCGTTGAACGGTGGACCGCATTTCACGTTCAACGAGGCCGTGTCGTTCCAAGTGAGCTGCGAGACGCAGGACGAGGTCGACTATTTCTGGGGCAATCTGTCACAGGGTGGGGAAGAAGGGCCGTGTGGCTGGCTGAAGGACAAATACGGGGTATCCTGGCAAATCGTCCCCACCGCTTTGGTCGAGCTGATAAGTGATCCCGACCCGGAGAGGTCGCAAGCGGCCATCACAGCCATGCTGGGCATGCGCAAGATTGACATTGAAGCCCTGCGGCGCGCGGTTAAGCAGGTGGCGTAGCGACACGTGCTTCCCGCGGGGCAGGGCGGGGCGCGCTAGGGTGCGGCCCGTGCTCACCGAGATGCGCATCGAGGGCCTCGGTGTGATCGACGAGGCCACCCTGGACCTGCACCCCGGCCTGACCGTGGTCACCGGTGAGACCGGCGCAGGGAAGACAATGGTGGTGACCGGCTTGCAGCTGCTCGCGGGCGGGCGGGCCGACGCCTCCCGGGTCCGGCGCGGCGCCGACCGCGCCATCGTGGAGGGGCGCTTCCGGCCAGCCCACGGCAGCTCCGCCGCGGACCTGGCCACAGAGGTGGGCGCCCGGACCGACGAGGACGGCAGCCTGATCGTCAGCCGTACCCTCACCGCGGACGGCAGGTCCCGGGCCCACCTGGGTGGTCGCTCGGTCCCCGCGGGGGTGCTGGCTGAACTGGCCGACGGCATGCTCGCGGTCCACGGTCAGAACGACCAACTCCGACTGCTGCGCGCCGGCGAGCAGCGTGCTGTGCTGGACCGATTCGCCGGCGATGTGGTGTCGGGGGCGCTGCGCACCTACCGGGGGATTCGGGAGCAGTGGCTGCACTGCAGCGCTGAGCTGGCGTCCCGAAGGGAGAACTCCCGGGAACTGGCCAGGGAAGCCGACCTGCTCGGCCACAGTCTCGCCGAGATCGCTGCGGTCGACCCGCAGCCAGGAGAGGACTCCGCCCTGCTGGCCGAGGCTCGGCGGCTGGCGGACGTCGACCAGCTCCGGGACACGGCGGCCCTTGCCCAATCCGCGGTGTGCGGCGCACCGGACTGCGATCGTGATCAGCCGAGCGCGATCGACCTGGTTGGGCAGGCCCGCCGTCGGTTACAGGCGGAGAGTGACCCCCAGCTGCAGGCGCTCGGGGAACGTCTGGCGGAGGCCGCTGCGGTGCTCGGCGACGTCGCCGCCGAGCTCAGCGGGTACCTCGAGGCGCTCAACGCCGATCCGGCCCGGTTGGAGCAGGTGCTGGGCCGCCAAGCCGACCTCAAGAGGCTCACCCGCAAGTACGCCGCCGACGTCGACGGTGTGCTGGCGTGGGCGCAGCAGGCCCAGCAGCGCCTGGCCGGCCTGGACACCTCGGAGGAGGCCATCGCAGCGTTGGCGACCCGGCGCGCCGAACTGGCCACCGAGCTGGCTCGGCACGCCACCGCAGTCACCGTGGCCAGGACCGCCGCCGCCCGGGAGCTCGGGGACGCCGTCACCGCTGAGCTCGCCGGGTTGGCAATGGGCCAGGCGCAGCTGTCCGTGGCGGTCTCCCCGGTCCTGGCCGCCGACGGCGAGGACGCTGCGCTCACCATTGCCGGGACGCGGCTGCGGGCCGGCCCGGAGGGCGTCGATGAGGTGGAGCTGCG
Source organism: Pseudonocardiaceae bacterium (assembly GCA_036266995.1). Lineage (GTDB taxonomy): Bacteria > Actinomycetota > Actinomycetes > Mycobacteriales > Pseudonocardiaceae. Next base: position 6,759 of record DATAWX010000082.1, read on the forward strand.
CTTGGCGGCGCACCCCGACGCCGGATGGCTGCCGGTGCACAAGAGTGCCTCTGGCGGAGAGCTGTCCCGGGTGATGCTGGCGCTGGAGGTGGTGCTGGCCGATGCGGACCCGGTACCAACGATGATTTTCGACGAGGTCGACGCCGGGGTGGGCGGGCGGGCCGCGGTAGAGATCGGGCGGCGGCTGGCCCGGCTTGCCCGCAGCCACCAGGTTGTGGTGGTGACCCACCTGGCTCAGGTCGCCGCCTATGCCGATCGACACCTCGTAGTGGACAAGGCGACCTACGCCACCGGGTTGACCCGCAGTGGGTTCCGGGAGCTCGATGACGCGGCCAGGGTCGGTGAGCTGGCCCGGATGCTGGCAGGGCTGGACGATACCGACACCGGTCGCGCACACGCCGAAGAGTTGCTTTTGTCCGCTACGGCGGACAAAAGTCGTGAGTGCGAAACAGTGTTATAGCACTGAATCCCACTCACGAGCTGTTTCTCGGCGCGCCTCCCCGACGAGGGACGGCGTTTTTGCCACCATCACGAGCATGAAAATCGCCGGTCTGCTCAGCCGATCCGGCCGTGAGCTGCCCGGGGTGACCGGGCTGGCCAGGGTGGACCGCCGCGCGGACGTGCTGGCGCGCCGGGTCGGTCGCGACGACATCGCGGTGTTCGACCAGGTCGATCTTGATCGCAGAACCGCCGACGCGTTGGTGGCCGCGGGCATCACTGCGGTGATCAATGCCGCACCGTCGATCTCCGGTCGGTTTCCGAACCTAGGTCCCGAGATCCTCATCTCCGCAGGCATTGTGCTGATTGACGGCGTCGGATCAGAGGTGTTGCGGATCAAGGAGGGTAGTCGACTGCGACTGCACGACGGTGGGGTCTTTGTCGGGGACATCGAGGTGGCCCGCGGCATCGAGCAGACCGCCGACTCGATCGCCGATCTGATGATCGAGGCCAAGTCCGGGCTGTCCGCTCAACTTGAGGCGTTCTCGGCGAACACCATCGAGTTCCTTCGGCACGAGCGCGCCCTGATCATCGACCGGGTCGGCGTGCCCGATATCGAGGTCCCGATCCGCGGGCGGCAGGTGCTGGTAGTGGCCGCCGGCTACAACTACATCGCCGACCTGGCCGCGCTGAAGCACTTCATCCGGGAGTACCACCCGGTACTGATCGGCGTCGAGGCAGGCGCCGACGCGCTGCGCGCCGCAGGGCACCGACCGCACCTCATCGTCGGCGATCCGTATCAGGTGCAGACCGAGACCCTCAAATCCGCCCAGGAGGTTGTGGTTCCCGCCCAACCCGACGGTTTCGCCCCTGGGCTCGAGAGGATCCAGGATCTGGGGATCGGCGCGGTGACCTTTCCCGCGGTGAGCAATCCGGAGGATCTCGCCCTGCTACTGGCCGAGGCGCACGGCGCCGAACTGGTGATCGCCGTCGGGTTCCAGGCCACCTTGCACGAGTTCCTCGACCGGGGGCGCTCCGGGTCCAACCCGTCGACGTTCCTCACTCGCCTGCGGCTGGGTAGCAAACTTATCGACGGCCATGCCGCCGCCGCCCTTTATCGCAGCCGGGTGTCGGCAGGCGCCGTGCTGCTCATCGTCCTCGCAGCGCTCGCCGCGGTGCTCGCCGCGCTGCTGGTTTCCAACATCGGTGGCGCCTACGGCGTCCTCGTCAGCGGTACCTGGAACGACGTCGTCTCCTGGGTCAAGGGATGGGTATAGACCGTGATCTCACTGCGGTACCACGTGATCTCCATCGCCGCGGTCTTCCTGGCACTCGCCCTCGGGGTGGTGCTCGGGTCCACCGCCATCAGCGATCGGTTGCTGTCCGGGCTCAACTCCAACCGGGATGACCTGGGCCGCCAGGTGAGCGATCTCCAAGCCGAGCGCAACGCACTGAATGCCCAGTTGGCCAACGCGGACGCCTTCGGTGCGGCGGTTGGCCCGCGCATCGTCAGCGGTGCACTGCATGGTCGCTCCGTGGTCCTGGTCACCACAGCGGATGCCGTTCCGGCCGACCGCGATGCGGTGACCGGGCTACTGAACAGCGCCGGTGCCACTGTCACCGGTGAGCTGCAGCTCACCGATGCGTTCACCGATCCGTCCCGTTCTGACCAGCTCAGCGAGCTGTCCACCCGCCTGCTACCGGCCGGGCTGCGGCTGCCTACCGCTTCGGACGCCGGGACACTGGCCGGTGGGCTGCTCGGCTCGCTGCTGCTGATCAATCCGAACAACGGTAAAGCGCAGGCGACCCCGGCTGAGACCACGGCCGTGCTTGCCGGGCTCGGTGACGGTGGTTTCGTCCACGCCGGTCCGCGGCTGCTGCCGGCTCAGCTTGTTATTGTGCTCACCGGCGGTGCGGGTCGCGGCAACGGCAGCGGGGACCGGGCCGGCATCCTGGCCAGGTTCGCCACCCAACTCGATCACGCCGGTGCAGGCGCGGTGCTCGCAGGTAGGCCAGGGTCCGCTGACGGTAATGGTCCGATCGGCGTGGTGCGGGCTGACACTGCAGCAGCCTCCGTGCTGTCCACCGTCGACGATGTGAGCACCGCGGCAGGACGGGTGGTGACCGTCTTGGCGCTGGCCGAGCAGGCGCAAGGACGGGCCGGGCGGTACGGTACCGGCGGCAACGCACAGGCCATGGTTCCTGTGATCCAGGGCTGACTGGCGAGGCGGTGCTTCGAGATCACCGCCGGTAGTGTTACCGTGAGGTTCCGTGGTCGGCGGCGTGCCGCCAGCTGCATCGTCACCGGTTGAATCGAAGGACCGGTCCGGACCACGGGAGAAGGTCTTGGTCAAGCCCGCCAGCCCAACCAGGTACCTGTTCGTCACCGGAGGCGTCGCCTCATCCCTCGGTAAGGGGCTCACCGCGTCGAGCCTGGGTCAGCTGTTGACCGCCCGCCGGCTGCGGGTGACGATGCAGAAACTGGATCCCTATCTCAATGTCGACCCCGGGACGATGAACCCGTTCCAGCACGGTGAGGTTTTCGTCACCGACGACGGCGCTGAGACCGACCTGGACATCGGGCACTACGAGCGGTTCCTGGATCGCAATCTCAGTCGCATAGCCAACGTCACTACTGGCCAGGTTTACTCGGCGGTGATCGCCAAGGAGAGGCGGGGGGAGTACCTCGGCGACACCGTCCAGGTGATCCCGCACATCACCGACGAGATCAAGTCCCGGATCCTGGCAATGTCCGAGCCAGGCGAAGACGATCGCCCACCCGATGTGGTGATCACCGAGATCGGTGGCACTGTCGGGGACATCGAGTCGCTGCCGTTTCTGGAGGCGGCTCGCCAGGTGCGCCACGACGTCGGCCGGGACAATTGTTTTTTCCTGCATGTCTCCCTGGTGCCCTACCTTGCCCCCTCGGGTGAGCTGAAGACCAAGCCCACCCAGCACTCGGTCGCCACCCTGCGCAACATCGGTATCCAGCCCGACGCGCTGGTCTGCCGCGCTGACCGGGAGATCCCGGACGGGCTCAAGCGCAAGATCGCGCTGATGTCGGATGTCGATATCGACGGGGTGGTCGCGGCGCCGGACGCGGCGTCCATCTATGACATCCCCAAGGTGCTGCACTCCGAGGGCCTGGATGCCTACGTGGTGCGCCGGCTCGGGCTGCCCTTCCGCGACGTGGACTGGACGGAGTGGGGGGATCTGCTGGATCGGGTGCATACACCGACGGAGGTGGTGCGAATCGCCCTGGTAGGCAAATACGTCGACCTGCCGGATGCCTACCTGTCGGTGACCGAGGCGCTGCGCGCCGGAGGCTTCGCGCACCGGGCCAGAATCGAGATCCGCTGGGTGCCCTCGGACACCTGCGAGACCCGGGCCGGCGCGGAGGCCGCGCTGGCCGGTATGGATGGGGTGCTGGTGCCCGGTGGGTTCGGAGTACGCGGGATCGAGGGCAAGATCGGGGCCATCCACCACGCCCGCATCAACGCGATCCCGACACTGGGTCTGTGCCTAGGCCTACAGTGCATGGTGATCGAGGCCGCCCGCAACCTGGCCGGTCTAGAGGGCGCCGGTTCCACGGAGTTCGACCCCACCTCGGCCCACGCGGTGATCTCCACTATGGCCGATCAGGAGGATATCGTAGCTGGTCAGGGCGATATGGGTGGGACGATGCGGCTGGGTGGCTACCCGGCATCGCTGGAGCTGGGCTCGCTGGTGGCCCGGGCGTACGGCACGACCGAGGTCCGCGAGCGGCACCGCCACCGCTATGAGGTGAACAACGCCTACCGGGACAAGCTCGCCGGTGCCGGACTGGTGATCAGTGGGACGTCGCCGGACGGCCATCTGGTCGAGTTCGTCGAGCTACCGCAGCGCTCCCACCCGTTTTTCGTCGGCACCCAGGCCCACCCCGAACTCATCAGCCGGCCCACCCGGCCACATCCGCTGTTCGTCGCGTTCGTGGCAGCGGCGCTTAACTACCGGGCCGCGGAACGGTTGCCCGTCGAACTGCCGGCGGGGCCGCTGTGAACCTACCGCATGAGTTCGCCGTGGCCGATAGCGAGACCGTGCACGTCGGCCGGGTTCTCGTGCTGCGGCTGGACGAGGTCGTGATGCCCGGTGGGCGGGTGGCGCGGCGCGAGATCATTGAACATCCCGGGGCGGTGGCGATCCTGCCACTGCACGACGACGCCTCGGTGGTGATGATCGACCAGTACCGGCACGCGGTGGGGCGCCGGCTGCGGGAACTGCCCGCCGGACTGCTCGACACCGCGGGGGAGGATCCGGTGACGACCGCCCGCCGCGAGTTGACGGAGGAGGTCGGCTGCACCGCCCAAGACTGGTCGGTGCTCGTCGATGTGGTGCCCTCGCCCGGGTTCAGCGACGAGGCGGTGCGGGTTTTCCTGGCCCGCGGGCTGGTCGAGGTCGGCCGGCCCGCCGGTGGCGACGACGAGGAGGCCGACCTGTCAGTGGTCCGGCTGCCGCTGGCCGACGCGGTGCGCCAGGTGCTGGCCGGCGAGATCGTCAACGCGTCGACCGTCGCCGGGCTGCTCGCCGCGCAGGCTGTACTGGCGGGGACTGCCCGGCCGCGTTCGGTGGACGCGCCATGGCCAGACCGCCCGACCCGCTTCGCCGACCGCCAGGGTGCGCCGAAGTGAAGATCGGTGTTCCGCGCGAGCTGAAGGTCCACGAATACCGGGTCGCGCTCACGCCTGCGGGGGTGCACGAGTTGACCCGCCGCGGGCACGACGTGCTGATCGAACGCAACGCCGGGGTCGGCTGCGCATTTCCCGACGAGGCTTACCTGGCTGCGGGTGCCCGCATCGTGGAACGGGCTGACGACCTGTGGGCCGCGGTGGAGTTGGTGCTCAAGGTGAAAGAGCCGGTGGCGCCGGAGTATCACCGGATGCGCAAGGGCCAGATCCTGTTCACCTACCTGCACCTGGCCGCGTCCGTGGAGTGCACCAATGCGCTGATCGACGCCGGAGTCGACGCGATCGCCTACGAGACCGTGCAGCTCCCCGACGGATCGCTGCCCCTGCTGGCACCGATGAGCGAGGTCGCTGGGCGAATGGCCCCGCAGGTCGGGGCGCACTGCCTGGAGCGCATGCAGGGCGGCCGTGGGGTGTTGCTCGGCGGCGTCTCCGGAGTGCCCGCCGGGAAGGTGGCCGTGCTCGGGGCCGGGGTGGCGGGGATGAACGCCGCCACCATCGCGCTAGGCCTGCAGGCCGAGGTAGTGGTGCTCGATACCAACATCAACCGGCTGCGGGAGATCGACTTCGGGTACCGGGGCCACCTGCAGACCATCGCGTCGAACGCCTACGAGGTGGACAAGGCGTGCCTGTGGGCGGACCTGGTGATCGGAGCCGTGCTACGGCCCGGCGCGAAAACTCCGACTCTGGTCAGCCACGAGCTGGTCGGCCGGATGCGTCCGGGATCGGTGCTAGTGGACATCGCCATCGACCAGGGTGGCTGCTTCGCTGACTCTCGGCCCACGACGCACGCCGACCCCACCTTCACCGTGGGAAACTCGGTCTTCTACTGCGTGGCCAACATGCCGGGCGCGGTACCGCACACCTCTACCTATGCGCTGACCAATGTCACCCTGCCCTACATCTGTGCGCTGGCCGACAAGGGCCTGCGGCAAGCGGCACAGGACGACCCGGGGCTGGCCCGGGGCGTCAACGTGGTTGGCGGCGCGGTCGTATCCGCTGAGGTCGCCCGCGCCCACAACCTCGAGTACCTCCCCCTGACCGAGGCCCTCGGGTGAGCGGTGGTCTGGCCCGTAGGCCCGCCGACTCCCCCTCGGTCGCTGACCACGATGCCGCGCTGCCGCCTGCACTGGCTGGGGTGATTTCTGACTATCTGGATCATCTTGCGGTGGAACGTGGGACGTCGGGGCACACGGTGGAATCCTATGGTCGCGACCTGCGTCGTTACGCCGCGCATCTGGCGTCGGCGGGGGTCGCGGAGCTCGCCGCGGTGCGCGAGGAGCAGGTCACCGGATTCGTCGCCGCGCTGCGTGACGGAGCCGGTGGCTACCGGCCGTTGGCGCCGTCCTCCGCAGCCCGGGCGCTGGTCGCAGCGCGAGGGCTGCACCGGTTCGCCCTTCGGGAGGGAGTGGTGCCCGCCGACGTCACGGCTGAAGTCCACCCCCCGACCCCGCCGAAACGGCTGCCCAAGGCTCTCGGGGTGCACGACGTGTTGCGGTTGCTCGAGGTGTTCCGCGCCGACGGGGGTCCCCGCTGCCTGCGCGACCGGGCGCTGCTCGAGTTTCTGTACTCCACCGGTGCACGGATCTCCGAAGCGGTCGGGCTGGACCGCGACGACGTCGACGGCCCGGCTCGCACCGTGCTGCTGCGCGGCAAGGGCGGCAAACAGCGGCTGGTGCCGGTGGGCCGGCCGGCGCTGGCCGCCTTGGATGCCTACCTGGTCCGCGGCCGTCCCACATTCGCCGCCTGCGGGCGGCACCTCCCCGCGGTGTTCCTCAACGCCCGCGGTGACCGATTGTCCCGGCAGAGCGCCTGGGCAGTGCTGCGCGATGCCGCGGCGCGCACCGACATCGCCGCCGCGGTATCACCGCACACCCTGCGGCACTCCTTTGCGACCCACCTGCTGGAGGGCGGCGCGGACGTGCGGGTGGTGCAGGAACTGCTCGGCCATGCCTCGGTGACCACGACGCAGGTTTACACGCTGGTGACGGTGGACAACCTGCGTGAGGTCTACGCGACCGCCCATCCGCGGGCCAGAGGCTGACGCGGGCGGCTACGCTGCGCAGGCCCGCACCGCGCTGGGAAGGGGGATCGGGTTTCATGTCGACCTGGGCATCCGCGCAACAGCCGCTGGTTGCGCCGACTGCACCGATCTCCGCCGACGATGGTTCCCCCGGCGACGTGATCGATCCCGTGGGGCGCGGGTGCCGCGCGGTGCCGCAGCCACCCCCGCTGGACCGGCACGGTCCGGCTCGGGTGTTGGCGATCTGCAACCAGAAGGGCGGCGTCGGCAAGACCACGTCGACGATCAACCTCGGGGCCGCGCTCACCGAGTACGGCCGCCGGGTGCTGCTGGTCGACTTCGATCCGCAGGGTGCCCTGTCAGTCGGGCTCGGACTGGCCTCGCACCACCTGGACCGCACGATCTACAACCTGATCATGGACCAGGGCATCTCGGTGGACGAGGTGATCCTGCCGACGTCCGTGCCGGGCATGGACTTGCTGCCCAGCAACATCGACCTGTCCGCCGCGGAGGTGCAGTTGGTAACCGAGGTGGGTCGCGAGCAGGCGCTGGGTCGAGCTCTGCGACCGCTGGTACCCCACTACGACTTCATCCTGGTCGACTGCCAGCCGTCGCTGGGTCTGCTCACCATCAACGCGCTGGCCTGTGCGGATGGTGTGCTGATCCCGCTGGAGTGCGAGTTCTTCAGCCTGCGCGGAGTCGCTTTGCTGATGGATACCATCGACAAGGTGCGCGAGCGCCTCAACCCCGACCTGACGATCGTGGGCATCCTCGCCACGATGTACGATCCGCGCACCCTGCACGCCCGCGAGGTGATGGCCCGAGTCGTGGAGGCCTTCGGCGATACCGTGTTCGATGCCGTGATCAGTCGAACAGTCCGGTTCCCGGAGACCACCGTGGCCGGAGAGCCGATCACCCGGTGGGCACCGAAATCCGCGGGAGCGAAGGCATACCGCACCCTGGCTCGCGAGGTGATCGCGCGATGACCGTGGCGCAGGATCCGGCCGTGGTGCCGCCCACCGCTCCGTGCGCATCCAGTCGTTTCACGGTGCGGCTGCACAACTTCGAGGGCCCGTTCGACCTGCTGTTGCAACTCATCTCGCAGCATCAGCTGGACGTGACCGAGGTTTCCCTGCACCAGGTGACCGACGAGTTCATCGCCCACCTGCGGATTCTGGGCGAGTCATTCGACCTGGACGAGACCACCGAGTTCCTGGTGGTCGCCGCCACGCTGCTGGACCTCAAGGCGGCCCGCTTGCTGCCGTCGGCCGAGGTCGAGGACGAAGCGGACCTCGCTCTGCTGGAGGCGCGGGATCTGCTGTTCGCCCGGCTACTGCAGTACCGGGCCTACAAGCAGGTCGCGGCGCTGTTCACTGAGCTCGAATCGGCGGCGATGCGCCGTTATCCGAGGTCAGTGGCGCTCGAGGAACGGTTTGCCGGTCTGCTGCCCGAGGTGTTGCTCGGTGTCGACGCTGCTCGGTTCGCCGAGACCGCGGCTGCGGTGTTCGGGCCGAAACCGCCGCCACCGACGGTGTCGCTGGAGCATCTACACACTCCTGTGGTGTCGGTGCGCGAGCACGCGGCCGTGCTCCGTGGCAGGCTGGAGCGCGAAGGCCAGGCGAGCTTCCGCAGTTTGGTCGCCGACTGTGGGCACACCAGAGAGGTGGTCGCCCGCTTCCTGGCGTTGCTGGATCTGTACCGTGCCGCAGTGGTGGTCTTCGACCAGGTCGATCCGCTAGGCGAGCTGTGCGTTCGGTGGACGGGCGGTGCGCAGCAGTCCGCCGCGGTCACCGACCCGGACGAGATACCGAATACCGATGGGCAAGATGACGAGGATTACCGGTGAACGAAACCGCGCTGATGGAACCATCCGCCGCCACCGACACCCTGCCGGCGCTGCTCGGCGACGATAAGCTCGACGCCGCGCTGGAAGCGCTGCTACTGGTGGTGGACTGCCCGGCGGGCGAGGATGTGCTGGCCAGCGCCCTGGGTCAACCGGTGACCCGGGTGGTCGAGGCGCTGAACCGGCTGCGGGACGGCTACGCCGACGGTGGTCGCGGAATCGACCTGCGGCACGTCGCGCAGGGATGGCGCATGCACACCCGCGATGTGTATGCCCCGTTCGTGGAGCGGTTGTTGCTGGACGGGCAGCGGGCAAGGCTCACCCGCGCGGCCCTGGAAACTCTGGCGGTGGTGGCCTACCGGCAGCCGGTCACCCGCTCGCGAGTCGCCGCGGTGCGCGGGGTGAACGTTGACGGGGTGATGCGAACCCTGCTGGTCCGGGGCTTGATCGAGGAAGTCGGGACTGACCCCGAGACCCACGGTGTGCTGTACCGCACGACAGAGCTGTTCCTGGAGCGGCTCGGGCTGTCGTCGTTGGAGAATCTACCCCCGATCGCCCCGCTATTACCCGATATCGACACTATCGACGATGTCCCCTGCTAAGACGATGTCCCGATCTAAGGCGATGGCCCAGGTGATGTGCCAGTCGAAGGCTGAGTCGCAGCCATCCCCTGGGTTGCCGAGGTTGCACAAGGTGCTCGCGCAGGCTGGGGTGGCTTCCCGCCGTGCCGCCGAGGAGATGATCGCCCGCGGCCGGGTCCAGGTGGACGGGGTCGTGGTACGCGAGATGGGGGTCCGGGTCGACCCCGACAACGCGATCATCCATGTCGATGGCATGCGGTTGGAACTACGTTCCGACGTGGAGCACCTGGCATTGAACAAGCCGCGTGGTGTGCACTCCACGATGTCCGACGACCGCGGCCGACCCTGCGTCGGCGACTATGTGGCCGACCGGGCCCAGCGCCTGTTCCACGTCGGCCGCCTCGACGCGGACACCGAGGGTCTGCTGCTGCTGACCAACGACGGAGACCTGGCGCACCGGCTGATGCACCCCTCCTACCGAGTGCTGAAAACCTACCTGGCCGAGGTGCCCGGTCCGGTACCCCGGTCGCTGGGCCGGACGTTGCGCGCCGGAGTGCACTTCGACGACGGCCCGGTGGCCGTCGACGGATTCCGGGTCGTGCAGGCCATGCCCGGTAAGGCGCTGGTCGAGGTGGTGCTGCACGAGGGTCGCAAGCACATCGTTCGCCGGCTCCTCACCGAGGTCGGGCACCCGGTGCTGCGGTTGGTGCGTACCGCGATCGCCGACGTCCGCCTCGGGGAGCAGCGTCCCGGCACGGTCCGGGTGCTGTCGCGTCCTGAGGTGGGTGCCCTCAACCGCGCGGTGGGGCGGTAGCCGCCGAGCACGGCTACCCCCGGGCCACCCCGCGGTAGCGCATGACGGTCAGAGGGGCGAACACCGCGATGATGGCGACTGAGGACAGCACCGCGTAAAGCACCGAATGTTCCCCGGTCCATCCGCCCGGCGGGGGAAACGAGGTCGGCAACGTGTTAGCGAACAGCTCGCGGCTGGCGTCGGCGACCGCGGTGACCGGATTCCACTGGGCCGCTACTTTCAGAACCCAGGGCATGTTCCCGGTGGGCACGAAGGCCGAGGAAATGAACGTGAGTGGGAAAAGCCAGATCAATCCGGCGCTTTGGGCCACCTCCACGGTGCGGCACAACAACCCGACCAGCGCCCCGACCCACGACATCGCGAAGGCGAACAGCAGCAGCACCACGTAAGCGGCCGCGGCGGCAGCGAACCCGCCGTGGATCCGCCACCCGACCACCAGACCGGTCAGGCTCATGACCACCAGCGTGATCGCGTTGACCCCGAGGTCGGAGGTGGTCCTTCCCAAGATCACCGCGAGCCGTGATATCGGCAGCGAGCGGAACCTGTCGATGATTCCTTTGTGCAGGTCGTTAGCCAGCCCCATCGTGGTGAACGCGGCGTTGAATGCCACTGTCTGGGCAAAGATCCCGCCGATGAGGAACTCCCGGTAGTCGGCGCCTCCGAGGCTGCCCGCGAACACGTAGGCGAACAGCAACACGAACATGATCGGCTGCACTGTGGCGCCCAGCAGCAGATCCGGGATCCGGCGGATGTTCAGCAGGTTGCGCCAGGTGATGATGCTGCTGTCCCGCAGCACTGAGGTCGTCACGGCTGTCATGAGGTGGCTTCGCTCTCCGCGACGTGCCCGGTCAGTTTCAAGAACACGTCGTCCAGGGTTGGTCTGTGCAGGCCGACGTCCTGCACGGGGATGCTCTGCAGATCCAGCCGCCGCAGCGCCTCGATCAGTGATTTCGCGCCGCCGTCGACGACGATGCTGATCCGGCGGCTCTGCGGGTCGACCGTCGGCTCCCCGCTGCCGATCTCGGCGAGCACCGCAGCCACCTCCGGCAGGTCCGCGGCGTGGTCGAGGACCATCTCCAGGCGCTCCCCGCCGACCTGTGCCTTGAGCTGGTCGGAGGTCCCGCGGGCGATCACCCGCCCGCGGTCGATCACCGCGATGGTGTCTGCCAGTTGGTCGGCTTCCTCGAGGTATTGCGTGGTGAGCAGCACCCCGGCGCCGTCGGCGACCAGTTCAGTGATGACTTCCCAGGTGTCCAGCCGGCCGCGGGGGTCTAATCCGGTGGTGGGTTCATCGAGCATGACCACCTCGGGGTTGGCGACGAGTGCACCGGCGAGATCCAGCCGTCTGCGCATGCCTCCGGAGTAGGTCTTCGCGGTCCGCTCAGCGGCCTCGTCGAGGCGGAACCGAGTGATCAGCGCCCCAGCCCGGGATCGGGCCTGCCCCCGAGGCATCCCGTACAGCCGGCTGATCATGTACAGATTCTCGAACCCGGTGAGGTTCTCATCGACCGCCGCGTACTGCCCGGACAGCCCGATCTTGCCGCGTACCCTGTGCGGATCTGTCAGCACGTCCACACCCGCCACCCGTGCCCGCCCGGAGTCCGGTCGCAGCAAGGTACTGAGGATGCGGACGGCGGTCGTCTTGCCGGCGCCGTTGGGGCCCAGCAGGCCCAGCACGGTGCCCTGGGGAATCTGCAGATCGATGCCGTCGAGTGCCCGGGTGGACCCGAAGGTCTTCACCAGGCCCTCCGCCTCAACCGCCAGTGCGGACATGCCGCCTCCTCGTGGGGGAACTCTCGCTAGCGACGGTATCCGGCAGCACCGACAGAAAGCGCGGTGTTTTCGCCTGGTGTGGCCCACGGCTCGGTCTGCAGAGCTGCGGCGGGCAGAATGGGCCTGGTAACGAGTAGGGAGGTCAGCGGGTGCAGCGAGGCGACGGATTGCGTGGCGTGGTGGCGGTGGACGGGCCGGCCGGTACCGGGAAATCCACCGTGGCCCGCCGGCTGGCGGCGTGGCTGGACGCCCGGTATCTCGATACCGGGGCGATGTATCGAGCCGCCGCGCTCGGTGTCTTGCGAGCCGGTGTCGACCCAGCTGACTCCACAGCGGTGTCAGAGGTGGTGGCCCGGCGGCACATCGAGGTAGACACCGACCCGGATACCTCCTGCGTGCTGTTGGATGGCGAGGACGTCTCCCGGGAGATCCGTGGCTCGGCCGTGACGACCGCGGTGAGCCCGGTCTCCGCGGTGTCCCGGGTGCGTGAGCTGCTCGTGGCCCAGCAGCGCCGGATCATCTCCGATGCCGCCGCTGGCGGCGGTGGAATCGTGGTGGAGGGTCGTGACATCGGCACGGTGGTAGTACCCGATGCGCCACTGAAGGTCTTTCTCACCGCGACCGCGGCGCAGCGAGCGGCGCGTCGAGCTGCCCAGGACGGTGCACCCGACGTGGCCGAGGTCCGTCGCGCTGTCGACCGCCGCGACCAGTTCGACTCCAGCCGGGCTACCTCGCCGATGTGCCCCGCCGCGGATGCTGTTGAGCTGGATACCACCGCATTGGACGTTGACGCGGTGCTGGGTAAGCTGCACGAGCTGGCAGTCGCGCGTGGACTGGTCGGGCTGGCGGTTCGGGGCCGGACGTGTTAGCTGAGCCGTTTCCCGAGGACTCGTCTCAGGGAGAGTTGCCACCGGGTACCTGGCGATGGTTACAGGGCGTCACACGCTGGATCGGGACTTGGTGCTTCTACGTCGGTTACCGGCTGAGAGTGCGGCATCGGGAGCGGATCCCTGCGACCGGGCCCATCGTGGTGGTGGCCAACCACAGCGCGATGGTCGACGGCCCGCTGTTGTACGGGCTGTTGGGACGGCGCAGTTCGTTCCTGATCAAGCAGGAGATGTTCCGTGGGCCGCTCGGCTGGATACTGCCCCGGATCGGGCAGTTGGCAGTACGCCGCGGCGAGGTCGACCGGGCGCCGCTGCTCACCGCGGTCCGGCTGCTGCGGCATGGCGGGGTGGTAGTGGTGTTTCCGGAGGGCACTCGTGGGTCGGGCGACGTGACGAACGCGCAGCAGGGCGCCGCGTGGCTGGCCCGGGCTGGTGGGGCGATGCTGCTGCCGGTGGCGGTCCGCGGCACCCGGCGACCTGCAGGTAACAACCGTCGGTTCCGGCCGTCCGTCGATGTCCTGGTCGGGCGACCATTCGCGGTGCCCCCGGGCAAGGGGCGAGCCGCACTGACGGCCGCCACTACCGAGATACGTCACCGGCTGACCGCACTGGTTAGCGAGCTGGATGCGATCCGCTGCCTGGGCCGACCAGGTGCGGCCCGAGTAGAGGGAGCGTGATGAGCAGTCTGGCGCCTGGCGACGGGATCTGGTCCGACGAAGCTGACTGGGCGGCGCTGGACGGGGCCGAGGGGTTCGACGCCGACGCGGAAGTAACGCTCGAGCAGCCGGTGCTCGCCGTGGTGGGTCGCCCCAACGTGGGTAAGTCGACGCTGGTCAACCGGATCCTGGGGCGCCGCGAGGCGGTGGTGCAGGACGTGCCAGGGGTGACCAGGGACCGGGTGGCCTACGACGCGTTGTGGAATGGGCGCCGGTTCACCGTGGTGGACACCGGCGGGTGGCAGCCCGACGCGCGTGGTCTGCAGGCCGCGGTGGCCGAGCAGGCGGAGCTCGCGATGCGCACCGCGGACGCGGTCCTGCTGGTGGTAGACGCCACGGTGGGAGCCACCGCGGCGGAGGAGGCGGTGGCGCGGGTGCTGCGCCGCTCGTCGACGCCGGTGATACTGGCCGCAACCAAGGTCGACGACGAGCGGGCGGTCGCGGACACCGCGGCATTGTGGTCGTTGGGCTTGGGCGAGCCGCACCCGGTGAGTGGATTGCACGGTCGCGGCACCGGCGATCTGCTCGACGCCGTGCTGGAGGTGTTGCCCTCCGCGCCACGGGACGTCGCTGCTCGCGCCGGAGGACCGCGCCGGATCGCGCTGGTCGGAAGGCCCAACGTGGGCAAGTCGAGCCTGCTCAACCGGTTGGTGGGCGAGCCGCGGTCGGTGGTGCACGAGGTCGCCGGCACCACGGTGGATCCGGTGGACTCGCTGGTGGAGCTCGATGGCGAGACGTGGCGGTTCGTCGACACCGCGGGCCTGCGCAAGCGGGTGCGGACGGCGAGTGGCATCGAGTACTTCGCGTCGCTGCGCACCCGGGCGGCGATCGAGGCGGCCGAGGTGGTGGTGGTCCTCATCGACGCCAGTGAGCCGATCACCGAGCAGGATCAGCGGGTGATCACCTCGGTGATGGAGTCCGGGCGAGCGCTGGTGGTGGCGTTCAACAAGTGGGATCTGGTCGACGAGGACCGACGCCGTGAGCTGACCCGGGAACTGGATCGCGATCTGGCCCGGGTGCAATGGGCGCAGCGGGTGAACATCTCGGCGCTCACCGGCCGCTCAGTCAGCAAGATCGCCCCGTTCCTGCGCACCGCCCTAGAATCCTGGGATCGGCGGGTGCCCACCGGTCAGCTCAACGCCTGGCTGTCCGAAGTGATCGCCGCAACGCCACCGCCGGTGCGAGGCGGGCGGGCGCCCAAGGTGCTTTTCGCCACCCAGGCCGGCACCCGACCGCCCACCTTCGTGCTGTTCACCACCGGTTTCCTCGAAGCCGGGTACCGCCGATTCCTGGAACGGCGGCTCCGGGAGACGTTCGGCTTTACCGGCAGCCCGGTGCGCATCTCGGTTCGAGTCCGGGAGCGCCGGTCCCGATAACGAGAGATGTCGGTCACGACCTTTGGACCGGTGCGCGAGACAGGGGCAAGCTGGAAGCACGACCACGACTCGACGGAAAGGTGTGGTGTGCTTACCACGATCGAGGTGTTCTCTGATTTCGTCTGCCCGTTCTGTTATCTCGCTGAGCAGCCGCTCGCGGACGCGGTCGAGGGTGGCGACGTCAAGATCGCCTGGCGACCCTTCGAGCTCCGACCAGAACCCACGCCGACGCTGCGGCCCGAGGGTGACTACCTGCAGTCGACCTGGCAGCAGGTAGTGTACCCGATGGCCGAGCGCATGGGTGTCCCGATAGTGCTGCCCCGGGTTTCTCCCCAGCCCTACAGCCGCCTGGCTTTCGAGGGCTTCGCCTATACCGCGCAGCACAACCTCGGACGGCGCTACACCGAGCGGATCTTCCGGGCGTTCTTCGTCGAGCAGCGCGACATCGGCCGAGTAGAGGTCCTGTCTGACGTCGCCGCGGAGCTAGGCCTGGACGCCGACGATTTCCGCGCGGCGCTGGAGTCCGGCCGCTACGCCGAGGCGCACCAGGAGGCGCTGCGCCGGGCCCGGGAGCTGGAGATCACCACCGTGCCCACGGTGCTCGTCGACGGCCGGCGACTGGAGGGAGTGCCCTCCGCCGAGGCGCTGCACCGGCTGCTCAATGAAGCGGTGGCCCTCAGCTAGCCGTTGCGACTGCGCTAGGCTGTGTAGGCGCCCGGAAGGGCGTGGCCGGGACGTGGCGCAGCTTGGTAGCGCACTTGACTGGGGGTCAAGGGGTCGCAGGTTCGAATCCTGTCGTCCCGACGGCCGTTGGAAGCCCGTTGGTTCTGGTCATTGGCCCAGGTCAGCGGGCTTTTTTCATCCTCTGTGGTGGCCTCGTTGTCGATCTAGGCTGCGGGGTATGGGGACCATTTGTGGACCATCTGTGGACACCGCGAGGTTTCGAGGGGCTACGACTACAAGAGCAGGCGGGACTGCACCGGCTGGCAAACACCAGACGGGGGGTCGATCGAGAGCTGCCGGTTTACATGGAGACGCAGATCCGAGGCGACAACTCCGGCAATCCGGGCGTTGAGGACTTTCTGTACGTCTTCAAGCCGGGCCGACACGGCCCGGACGCGCCGCCGCTTGCTCCGGCTTGCGCTCGCTCCCGCTCCGCTCCGCGAGCGCGCCGGGCGGCTGGCGCGCGACACGGGTTGTGGTCGTTGCTGTGGTTGCGTCCGGGAGAGGGAGGCGCGCATTGTGCGGAGCCGCCCCCCAGCGTCCAGCCCGCTGCGCGTTCCGATTCCGCCGGCCCCTCCACCGAGGTCACCGTTGGGCTGTAATCATCGCGGTGCCCGATGGGTTGAGTCGGAGGGGCCGGCGGAATCGGAAGTAAACGGCTTGACCCTTGGGCCCCTACGACTCCTCGGCCGGCGTTGCCGGCAGGCCAGGGGCCTGCCGTAGTTGATACGCGCCTCCCTCTCCCTCGCGACCAACTACGGACGTTGACGAATCGGTGACCTTGCGGGTGATTGGAGCCTTCGACGCGCTGGCTCTGGCGATCTGACTAACCCGAGGATCACCGGTCTCGCCTGCCTCGGCTTCGCCAAGTGCAACAACGCCTGACAATCTGTTGACCACTGGGCTACTTCCAGCGGCCTTCCATACCCTCTAACTTCAGGACCACTTTACGTAACGACTCAACCGTGCGTGGAAGTCCTTCGAGAACGGATCCCATAGAACTGAGCGTTCTAGCGCTTCTCCCAATGTCCAGATCGGCAAGCATAGTAGAAGCGCGATACAGCTTTGCCGCTGCATCTACAGTCTAAGAATGCGCCGTATTGGCGAAGTTGATTCAATTCCGCCATCAAGTCTCGCAGGAGATCAGCCGCCTCTGAATCGTTCACTTCTAAGCGGGCGAGCGTTTCCGTAATCTGCTCCTGTTTCGCTGCGAACGCGTCAGTTAGAATGGTTTCCAGGGTGTCCTCGGTCAGCCGCGTAAGCCCTGCGAGTGCATCTTGACCCTCGGCTTCACGGGCCGATTTCCACTCTAAAAGTATTTCAGGGGGCGGTTTCAATCGGTTATGGCGACACAATGCTCCGCGATCAGCTTATCGAAGACCTCGACCGGTTTCTTCCAGTCTAGCGTCTTGCGTGGTCTGCCATTAAGTTCTGCCGCTACTCTATCAAGTTCTTCTTGGCTGTGCAAGGACAGGTCGGTGCCTTTCGGAAAATACTGTCGGAGTAGCCCGTTGGTGTTCTCGTTGGTGCCGCGCTGCCACGGTGAGTGCGGGTCGCAGAAGTAGATGGGCAGACCGGTGCGGACGGTAAACTCAGCGTGCCGGGACATTTCCTTGCCTTGGTCCCAGGTCACGCTGTTGCGCAGGAACTCAGGGAGCGTCTCCATTTTTTTAGCCAGGAGCGCGGCCACGCGTTCGGCGGTTCGATCGTAGGGAATTCGCACGAGCATGGTGAATCTGCTGGTACGCTCGACCAGGGTGGCAATTTGCGATTTTCCGCCTTTTCCGATGATCAGGTCTCCTTCCCAGAAACCGGGCACCGCACGATCGTCGGCTTCCGCCGGACGCTCGCTGATGTTGACCATGTCTGGGATCGTTCCCCTGCTCAGAGCCGCACGCGACCGGGGAACCCGCCTAGCCCGGCCCTGCCGCAACGCGAGTTTCAGCTCGGTGCGCAGCTCGCCTTTCGCCTGCAGGTACAGTGTTTGATAAATCGTCTCGTGGGACACTCTCATCTCCGGATCGTCAGGGTACTCCTCATCCAGTCTCGCACTAATCTGCTCCGGAGACCACTTCTGTTCCAAGCCCTCGTTCACCGCATCATGCAGATGGGAGGAGGCCGCCAATTTCCTTTCCTTCGGCCGCGGCTTGAACGACTCATAGCGCTCTTGAGCAGCACAAGCCCGGTAATCGGTGGCACCGCCGTTACGCTCGATCTCGCGCGCGATCGTGCCGTGGTGTCGCCCGAGCAGCTTCCCGATGCAACGCGCCGAATTTCCCCGGCTTAATTCTCGGGAGATCGTCTCCCGTTCTTGGGCGCACAACGGCTCAGCTCCACTCATCAATCATCCCCCCAGAAGATCCCCCCGGAAAGGGGGTACCTTAGCAGAAGCAAAATCTGCTAGGATAAGAGGCTGTCGCTATGACCGTTTGAGCCCAAGCAACGCGCTTGCCCCGTACTGAGCGACGGCCGGAAGCGGCCTTCACACACCGAAGAGGTCACTGGTTCGATCCCGGTAACGCCCGCCACCATCCGGGACCAGCTCGACCTCACGATGTGAACGGGATCGCCCAAGTTTCACACTTGCGGTAGTCGCTCGTGATTCTGATACAGGTTACCAACGAGCAAATTTCGCCGATCCGCGATAGGATAGCTAACTTTTCGGTCGCGCTTACTAAAGAACTGGTTCGTCGGGTACGCAAGCCACTGATCAATCCGGGCGGCCTCAATCGGCGGTCGCGATCCTTCGGTCAACACAACCAGAAAAGGCGGGAAACGCAGCAACCAGTACGAGGTGCTATCGGTATTCCCGCTGCCCATACGGTCAATCGAAAATGACAGCAGTACGTCTTGAAAGTAAGAGGTTCCAGCGTTGGCCAACGCGACGTGGAGCGTCAACGGCTCAATCGAGGTTGGTTCATCCGAATGGTAGGCAGTCGCCAGCTGTGAACAGTCATCGAGTAAATAGCGGCTCCTCTGAACCGCAAGGATCATACCGAGCACATGTCGGACAATCCTGCCAGGATGCAAGTTAACGACCCGATAGGCCCCCAGCTCGGTTCCGTGCTCCATTGGTAGACTGAACGCTCCATTAGGCTGCGCAATTGCCCATAGATCGTTGGGTGGGTAACCACTTGCGTTATGGAATGCAGCAGCAGCTTGCGTAAGATGCCCGATTACATCATTGCGCCACAGTGCATATGCTTGAGGCAACCCACGCTGGCTAGCTTTGCTGTTGCACTCTTCGCAGAGCGAGGGGATGGTGTGGCCTTCCTCGAAGCTCCGCAGTACAATTAGGGCGCCATCTTGCTCATTGTAGAGGTTGATTGGTAGCTATTCAGCCGCCCCCGAGGTCGGTGACAGGCTTGATGTGGCCGGTAGGTCGTTCGGCCGGTGTGTCGGCTTGATCTTGCGGGTGTTGTTGTGATCATGGGCTGGTGTCCGAGCCGGTGCCGTCCTCTGTGGAGGAGTTGGCTGGGCTGGTCATCGAGCTTCGCGCG
>DATAWX010000083.1:0-16178 GCA_036266995.1 Pseudonocardiaceae bacterium
GGGGTTATGCGCCCTGTCGGCGTGTTTGTGCTGGTGGGGGCCGCGCCGGTAGTGTTTTCGTCCGCATAATCCTGGCGGTCGGTGTTACCGGGCCAGCGAGTCGAGCCAGCCGATCAGAGACGGCGTGGGCGGGCTCGCGACGCTGCTGAGCGCTGCTTGTATCGGCGAAGAATCGCTTGTCTGTTCATTCCACTACCGAATGCAGAGGTGATTCTCGTGGGACAGGCAGATGTCGGGGTCTCCGTCGGCCGCGTCTTGGCGGTGTTGCGCGGTGCTGGGAGGGCCGAGGGCACGGTCGGTCGCTATCAGGTCGTGCTGGACCGGTTCGCGGCCTTCTTGGCGGGGCGCGGCCTGGACACGGCGAGTGACCGGGTGTGCGCCGACTTCATCGCGAACCAGACCGGGGTCAGGTTGGGGTCGTTGCGAGAACCAGTCAACGACAGGGCTGTCCAGGCGGTTCGTCGGCCGGTGGTGTTGATGGCAGACGTGCTGGCTGGCAGGGCGGTCGAAGGTGACCGGACGGTGGTCTCGGCGAAGGACGGTTGTGCCGCGAAGTTCCGTCCGCTCAGGGACGACTACCTCGCGTTGTGCCGTCGGCGCGGCAACGCCGAGGCGACCGTGGTCGCGAAAGACAGGGCGGCCAGCCGGTTCTTGGCCTACCTGGACGAGGTGGGCGTCGGTGATCTCGCGGCGCTTGGCGTGCGGGACGTGTCGGGCTTCTTGCTGCGTCAACGTGGGCTACGACGCAAGACCATCGCGGCCATGAGATCGTGCCTGGCCGACTTCTTGGACTTCTTGGCCGCGGCGGGCCGGACTCCGCGCAGTCTGGCGGATCGGCTGCCGCCCCACCGGCACGTCCGTCACGAGTCCGAGCCGCACCTGTGGACCGCGGATGAGATTCGCCGGACGCTTGCCGGGATAGATCGTCAGTCCGCCACCGGCAAACGCGACTACGCGATGATCCTGACGACCGCCCGGCTCGGGCTGCGGATCTCGGATCTGCGTCGCCTCGAACTGGGCGATCTCGACTGGCGGGCGAAGAGGATCACGATCATTCAGTACAAGACGGGCCGGCCATTGAGCCTGCCGCTGCTGGACGACGTCGGCTGGGCGATCATCAACTACGTCAAGTACGGCCGCCCCGAGACGGTCTGCCCGAAGGTGTTCGTCAAGCACCGTCACCCGTTCGACACGTTCGGGTGCGCTTCGTCGGTCGCCTCCCGGTTGTCGCGGCACGCCGCCCGCGCCGGGATCACGTTTCCGCCGGGCCAGGTCTGCGGGATGCATTCCCTGCGCGGCGCGCTGGCCGTGGCCATGATCGGCGACGGCACGCCGATGCCGGTGGTATCGGCCGTGTTGGGACACGCCTCGAGCGATACGACTCAGGCCTACTACCTGCGGTTCGACGTCGAACGGCTGCGGTGTTGCGCGTTGGACGTCGAAGACGTCATCGAACGGGCTGGGGCGGGTGAGCGCGATGCCTGAGACGACGCTGCCGGACCTGGTCGCTGACCTGGTCGCCTCACGCCACGCCTGCGGATACAGGTTCAAAGTCCAACAACGGGTTCTGCGCCAATTCGCCGACCACTGCCGGCGGCAGGGCTACCCGGACGGGTCGATCACCAAAGAAGCGGTCGAGGGGTTCCTTTACGGCCGTCACCTGCGGTCGGCCACGGTCAGGCGCAACGAGTTGGCGCTGCGCCAACTGGCCGACCACGCCCAAGCCTTCGGCTGGGACGCCTACACACCGGCCACGGCAACTCGCGTCCGGGTTCGCCATCAACCGCCGTATGTGCTCACCGACGATGAGGTGCGCCGCTTGTTCGCCGCGATCGACTCCCAGGCCATGTCCTGCTACTCGAACAAGGCGCTGGTCGACCCGGTTCTGTTCAGGGTGTTATACGGCGCCGGGCTGAGGGTCTCCGAGGCGCTGAACCTGACCCTGTCGGACGTGGACACGAACGCCGGGACGCTGCGGATCCGCGATTCGAAGAATGGTGAGAGCAGGACCACCCCGATCACCGGCCGGCTTGCCGCGACCCTGCAGGCCTACACCGCGGCCGCGCACCCCGCCCCCGAGCACAGCGATTACGTGTTCTACAGCAGGGCCGCGGGCAGGCCGATCAACCAGGCGACCGTATACACCCGATTCCGCGGCTACCTGGCCGACGCCGGCATCCCCCACTTCACCGGCGGCCCGCACCCGCACTCGCTGCGCCATGGCTTCGCCGTGGCCAACCTGCGACGATGGGCCGCAGACAACGCGGACCTGGCCGCGGTGCTGCCCTATCTGGCCTGCTACATGGGCCACGCCGACCTTCGCGGCACCCAGTACTACCTGAGGCTGACCGCGGACGCCTACCCCGAGGTGATGGCCAAAGCCCAAATCCGGTTCGGCTACGTCATCCCCGCCCCACCCGAGGACCAGCTGTGAGCCCGCGGCCCGCGCCGCCCCCTGATCTGGCCGGGCGCTGGCTGACGAAGTTCTTCACCGACCACCTGGCCGGGGAGCGCGCAGCCTCTCCCAGGACCGTCGCCGCCTACCGAGACGCGATGAAACTGCTGCTCACCTGGTTCAAAGACGCGGAACGCATACCGCCCGAGAAGCTGCGCCTGGCCGACATCGACCGGCCCCGGGTCCTGCGGTTCCTGGGCTGGCTGGAAACCGAGCGGTGCTGCTCGGCGGCCACCCGCAACCAGCGCCTCGCGGTGATCAAGTCGTTTTGCCGCTACACCGCCGTCGAGCAGCCCGAAAAGCTCGACCAGGTCACCCAGGTCCTCGCGATCCGGCAGAAGAACACCCCGGCCCCGGATCTGGGGCACCTGACTGGAGACGAGGTCAAGGCGCTGCTCGCCGAACCCGGCACGGTCAGCGCACGCGCTGTCAGAGACACCGTCCTGCTCGCCCTGGCCTACGACACCGCCGCCCGCGTCCAAGAGCTCTGCGACCTCAACGTCGCCGACATCCGCCGCTCCAAACCGATGACGGCGGCGATCCGCGGGAAGGGATCCAAAATCCGATACGTGCCCGTGATGGACCAGACCGCCCGGCTCGTCGCCGACTACATCGAACACCGTGACCCGCACCCCGGCCTCGGCGCCGACGCGGACCCGCTGTTCCACGGACCGAACCACTCCAGGTTGACACGGTCCGGGATGGCCAAACTCCTGGCACGCCACGTGCGAGCCGTCCGGGCCCGCGACCCCGGCTGGGCCCCTGGACTGCCGGTCACGCCCCACACCCTCCGGCGCAGCCGAGCGATGCACCTGATCCAGGCCGGCGTCAACCTGATCTACATCCGCGACCTGCTCGGCCACGCCGACGTGTCCACCACCGAGATCTACGCCCGTGCAGACGCGGAGACCAAACGCAAAGCGATCGAAAATGCCTACCAGCCACTCACCCCAGACGTCCTGCCCGACTGGACCTCGGACACCTCCCTGATCGGCTGGCTCGACTCGCTGGCCCGGTAACACCGACCGCCAGGATTATGCGGACGAAAACACTACCGGCGCGGCCCCCACCAGCACAAACACGCCGACAGGGCGCATAACCCCGCCGTCCACCTAATGACGCAGATCGTGCGGTCGGGGTCGGCACGACGCCGACCGGGGCGCCAGCCCGGCGCGATCGACCAGCTTGACGAACGTGGCACTGACGTTGACGTAGATCAGCCGGGTGCCCGGGGTGGAGACGAACAACGCCGGGGTGCCCGGACGTGGATGCTCCGTCCGACGGCGTCGCTGGTAGGCAGCCAGCGCAGCGACCGCAGCGGGACCTGGCGGGGCTTGCCGAACTTGCCGGTGACCGCGAGCACGCCGTGCTCGACGTCGAGATCGTCGTCGTCGAGCCCGATCGCCTCACCAACCCGCAGCCCGGTGACCGCCAGCAGGCTAATCAGCGTGCGGTAGGTGGCTCGTTGCAGCGGGTAGCGCAGCGTGTCCGTGGTCGCGAGCAGCGCGACGAGCTCGTCCTCGGAGTACAGATAGGGCACCGCCCGGTGCGGCCCGGACGGGAACAGGTCCGCGGGTGGCACCGGCACCGCCGGGTCGAGGGTGTGCAGGTAGCCGAGGAACCCGCGCAGCACTGACATCCGAAACGCCAACCAACCGCGCCCGCCCGCTGGTAGACCCACCCAGGACACCACGTGATCGATGGTGATCGTGTCCGCACCCTGGTCGTGCAGGTAGCTGATGAACTGGGCCAGGAGCTTGGCATGGCGTTCGAGTTTGAACCCGAGGCTGCGGCGGATCCTCAGGTACTCCTCGAGCTGGCGGCCGAGATCGATCGTGGCAAGACCGGTCATGACACGCCTCCCGGCCAGGGCCTGGCCAGCGCCCGCAAGCCGTCGCGGTCGATCTTGGCGTAGGTTGCGGTGGTCAGCACGCGGCGGTGCCGCAGCACCTGCCCGACCTGAGCCAGCGGGGCCCCCGCGCGCAGCATCCCGGTGGCGGCGGTGTGTCGCAGCCGGTGCGCGGTGAGCGGGCCCAGCCCGGCCCGCCCTCCAGCCGCGGTCACCGCTTGGGTGACCCCGCCGGAGGTCAGGCCGCGGTGCGGGGCCAAGACCCGAACGAATACGCACCGGTCGAGCGCGCCGTCTGGGCGGGCGTGGCGCAGGTAGTCCGCGACCGCCGCGCCGACGTCGGCGGGCAGCGGGAGCCGCTCGCTGCGCGGGCCCTTGCCGACAACGGTGATCTCCCCGCGCCGCCAGTCGATGTCGCCCAAGCCCAGGGCGGCGACCTCCCCGGCGCGCAGCCCGAGAAGGTGTCGAGGGACCGGTCCCCGAGCAGGTAGTGAGTGTAGAGCTCGGTGCAGGCGACCAGCAGGTAGCGTTCGGCCTTCTTCTTGCCCGCTGGTGGCTGCTTAGGGCCGACCCGCAGCGGGGTCTCATCGCAGCTCACCGTGTGCGCGAGGGTGATCAGCGTCCGGATCCGCTGGTCCACGCCGGTGAGCAGCCCGGCCGCGCGGTTGATCATGCCGTGGACGAACCCGACCGAGGGTGAGGTCCCGGTCAGTGACTCCAGCAGCTCCACGACGCGGTGCGCGGGGATGAAGTGCACCACCATCGGATACACCGCGAACGCGGCCAGGTTGGGGCCGTACCCGACCGGCCCGGACCGGGCCCCGGCGGGCCGCTGCGCGGTGTGGAGCTTCCCGCAGCCGCATTCCACCTGGTGCTGGTCGTACTGGGTGACCTTCACGCTGATCTGCGGGATCTCGTGTTGCTGATAGCGGTCCACGATCCCCAGATCCCGGGCCCTACCCAGATCATCACCGCAGTCACAGCGGCCCCGCGGGAACCGGTCGCGGCGATCATCGGGGTGCTCGGTCCACGGCAGGTGCGTCCCCGCGGCGCCGGGCTGCTTGCCCCGCTTTCGCTTCGGCCCACCCTTGTCGCGGGTGTCCTTCTCCGGCGGTGCGGGCTTGCCCGGATCATCGTCGCGCGCCGGAGGACTCGAGGAATTCCCCGAGTTACGCGACAACAGATGCTCCAGCCGGGCCAGCTTGCCCGCCAGCATTTCGTTGGTCTCCATCAGCTCCGAGAGCTGCCCTGCCATCGCGGTGATCTGCCCAGCCTGGTGCCGCACCACGACAATCAACTCGTCGCGCGACATCTCCTCCGGCCCGGACACCGGAAGATCAAACCGCACACCAGTCCATCACACCGTGATCGACACGCACACATCGCCGACCACCGCATCAGCACGCCACCGGCAGTGGGTCAACCCAGGTCAGCCCACGAGCTGAATGTTTGCACCGAAACACCACTTCCGCAGTGATTTCGCCTGAGTTGCGCCGTTCGAAGGCCCAGCACACGAACGAGACCGGCACGAGGAAACTCCCCAGCAGCACTACCGTCGGGATCAGGAGCGCATTGGCTGTCGAGTAGGTGACCGCAACCGCCAGCAGCCACAGGACCAGCCCGCTACCGAAGATCTGCGGCCAGGTGCGCTTCGGCCTAGCCGTGCGGTCGCCCCGCATGGCCATATGTTCTTCCTTCTTCTGCAGCACCACCGAACCTGGTTGCTGTGGCCGCTGACTGCCGTCGACGTAATCCTGACCCGACCCCGGAACCGGGGGCCTCGGCCTCACAGCGCCAATTGCCGCCGTAGGGCTGGCCTGGGAGGAGAAACCTGCGCCCTGCAGCGATGGACGGAGTGTCCCCGCCCGGCTGCAACTAATCGAGGCGGCGATAGATCGTCTTGCGGGACACGCCGAAGGTTTCGGCGATCTCGGTGACGGTGTACTGGCACTGTTGCATTAAGCGATCGGCTTACCGGAACCGGTCTAGCGGGAGGCGTAGAGGTCGCGCCACAGGCCGTTGGATGCCCGGTTTGTCACGGTTCTCGGACGTCCCTGAGGGGCCTTGCTTCCCGCTTTCGGGCATGGTGAGGGCGCCCTTTGCCGTAATGCAACAGTGCCGTCCGACCTGCTGCAAAGGACCCGCAGTGAAATAACGTAGTTTTCGGCTCCGCGGGACCTACCGGCGGTCAGAACTCGCCGTCACGGACCCCGTCGATGAAGGCCGCCCACTCCGAAGCAGTGAATCGAAGGTCCGGCCGGCCGGGGTTGTTGGAGTCCCGAACCGCCACAGCTCCGTCGCCAAGCTCGGTCACCTCGACACACTCGTTCATGTCGACCTCGCTGTAGCGGCTCTTGCGCCACGTCACGCCGCTGATGTCACGCGCGTAGAGTTCCGTTTTATCCATGACCCTCTCTCCTTTGATATTTCCTCCACCCCCTTGCGGGAGGAGTGCTCGTGTCGCTGTTCGGGTCCATGAGCGGACATGCTTCGAAGGAAACATACAGTGGAGAGTCGGGGTTCGAAACATAGGTTGATGCGCCGTCGCCCGGTGAGTTCAGCTGCATTTGCATATGTCTTGCAGTGCGCACGTTCAACAGCACGTGCATATGCTCGAAAAAGGCGATCCTTGCGGGCTTGTATGCCGTGATCGATTGCGATGCCGTCGAGGTTGGCCGGTTGGCCGACCAGTCGGATATGTGGATCGATGACGAAGAACTGTACTACGCCCAGGCCAATCCGCTGGCGACCAAATTGGCGCACCACTTCAGCACGATATCTCACCCCGATACCAGCAACCCTTGGCCGGCCGGCTGGCCCCGCCCCGGCCGGGCAGGACCGGGTTTCCGCGCGGGTATCAGGAAGACCATCCTGGTCGCGATCGTCATTGTGGTCGTGATCGGGGCGCTGATCGGGTTCTCAATGGCCCGCAGCTTCGGCCGCCCCGGATAACACCAGTGTCGCCCCAGTGACCGCTGCCCCGGTGGGTAGCCCAACAGGCCGGGTACCGCTGCTGATGTTCGGCGGCCGGGTACGACCGGGGATCGATAGCCGGTGGAACTCCCACGTCAGCGTCGGGAAAACGGTGCTCGACCTGCTCGGACTACCCCCACTGGGAGTGACCCGGCTTGATGACGCACCCAGGCTGGCCGACGTGATCAACCCCCACCCGGCAACCCCCACACCACCCCCGTTCGGCAGCACCATCACCCAACCCACCCCACCACAGCCGACTCCGGCGCCCAACCCGACGCCGCCGCCCCCGGCCAGCACCTCCACACCGGTTGGACCAGTGATCCTGCGGGATGGCTCCACACTGCCGCCACCCAACGACCAACCCGTCCATTAACCTAATACCGCGCCTCCACCATCTGATACAAGACAGCAGCATCCGACGATCATCCATGACCGACCGGAACACACGGACCGCAGGTCGGACGCTGCATCGAGTTTTCGAGCCCCACACCCCCGTAGGGCACCAACCGGACCTGGGCTGACCTGCGGATATTGCCAATGGCTGTTTCGACGCCTTGCGTAGGGACCTGGTGTGACCTGCGAAGATACAAGATCAATGTAGTGCCCCCGGCAGGATTACCAAAGGATGGGACCTGGTGTGACCAGCGGTTTTCCACGGGCACTCTAGTGATCGAAGCTGGTTTCGATCTCTCGCTGATCGACTGACCGGCCGGAGCGGGCCGTGCAAGATGCCCGAGTTGTGTCAGGCTGCGGTCGTAGGGTCGACACTGGCGCGGTGGAGCCCACGCTTGCGTCGGTGGTGGCGGGTGCGTAGGCAGAGCGCGGCGATCGACTGGTGGATCCGGTTGCTAGTTTACCCTGTACCCAGCGTCGAGTGGGTGACCACCCGGATTGCGCGCGGTCAGGCGACGTTGGGGCCTGTAGGGCTTCAGAACCTCGCGAGTGCGGGTGACCTACAGGTTAGGGAAAGATCAGGATCAGGCACGATCGCCGGTCGTGTGGTTTCGACTCCTCTAGCTGATCGTGGTGTGTGTGTTCCGGTGGCTGGCGGTTGTTGTGTGTAGCAAGTCCGGGCCACCGGGCAAGCCGAACTCGAGGGCGCCCCCCGGCCGAATCACCCGACCGACGCCGAGGTCTACGCGATGATCGACTCACTGGGTGACGTCGGCAGGGCCTTAGCGGACGGCGCCCGGAGAGTTTAAGTCGGCTCTACCCAGAATCGTGGACTTGAGCTTCGCTATCACCCACACGACCGAGCCGTCGTCGCAACGGCATCACCGCGTGTGGTTAGCGCGCGTGTCCGAGGGGGACTTGCGCACTAACCACCCGCCTCATCCTCGACGTCGCTACGTGATGCCCGACTTCTCTTCTCGTGACCTGGACGCCGGGCCTTCGGCGGCCCGACCGACAGACCTGCTGTGCGTCCCACGGCAGATCAGGGCTGTGGGGTGCCAGAAGTCGGGCACCTATGTGAGCAGCGGCTTCACGCGGCCCGTTCGTACTCGTTGATCAAGCCGCCCAGAACCGGTCGACATCTAATTCGTTCATAGCTGAGGTCCGCTACGGGGTGGGCCGGTTGCGGAGGGCGAAGTTCGCAGGAGCGGTGGGGTCGTCGACCGTTGTAGTGGCGACGTAGTCGGTGAGCATTACACGCAGGTGCCGCTCGCTGAAGATCAACATTCGGTCGGTGAGTTCGGCTCGCAGGGTGCGGACGAGTCTTTCGGCGAAGCAGTTCGCCCGGGGGCAACGAGGGTGAACCTTGACCACCTGGATGCCCACATCGGCGAGCACAGCGTCGAATGATGCGGTGAACTGTCCGGCCCGGTCGCGGACGAGGAACTGGAACTGGGTGACGCGATCGCCTAGATCCATCATCAGGTTGCGGACCTGCTGCGTGGTCCATTGGCCGTTGGGGTTCGTGGTCGTGCCGAGCAGGTGCACGGACCTGCTGGGCACCTCCAGGACGAACAACACATAGATCCGCTGAAGTGTCACCGCGCAATCCACGTGGAAGAGGTCACACGCCAACATCGTCGACGCCTGGGCGCGTAGGAACTGCCGCCAGGTCGTGTCGGTGTCTCGGACCGGCGCCGGAGGTATCCGCAACCGGCGCAGAACGCGGCGGATCGTGGACGCCCCCACGCGGTGACCAAGCTTGAGCAACTCGCCGTGGATTCGCTGGTACCCCCAGCGGTGATTGTCTCGGGCCCTGCGTTCGATCAGCACGGCCACGGTGTCGTCGATCGGTGGACGCCCGATGCGGTGGGGATCCGTCCATTTCTTGGCTACCAGGCGCCGATGGCAGCGCAGGATCGTGCCCGGGGTGACCAAGCGATGCCCCCGCAGCATCTGCGGTAGCCTCCGGACGAGCGCGGCGAACACCGCTCGATTCGCCCAGTCCAGGCGTGGTGTCGGGTTGGTGTCAACGCCCCTGCGCAAGACGGCGACTTCGTGGCGCAATACTAGGAGCTCAACGTCCTTAGACGCCGACGAACGCCCGAGCAACAACAGCAGGTTCACCAGCTGGAGGAAGATCAGGTAGAGCAGACGCAACGACACAACTCACGATCATGCCCCGACAGCCAAGCCCACCGATCATCCAGGTCAGAGGCAACAGGCCGAATTCTGGAAACCCACACGCCTTGAGCGTCAGGCGTGTCGCGGAGATCTCATGTCCACACACCCGGAGATTTCATGTCCGCCCACCCGGACCGAACTGTCCACCCATCCAGATCTTTTCGCGTCCGCCGGCACCCTGATCACTCCGTTCGAGGAACAGGGGAGGATGGCGAGGTTCGTTGTTCATGAGGGCTTCGCTGTTTCACCCAGCGGTGTGGTGTGGAGGCCCACGGCGGTGGGCATGAAGTTGGGGACGTTGGCACGGTGATCGTCCCGCGGTGCGATCACCGTGTCTTGTTTGTGAGAGCGTTCTGCTCCGTGCCCGCAGCAGGGGACTTCAGCGAAGGAGATCGATCACCTATGGGTATCCACAGTGTGGCTGGCGTGCTCGTCGGCGCTGCCACGGTCGGGGGGTTACTCGCCGGCTGCGGCAGCAAGCCCACCCCGGGCCCCGCCGGCACACCACCACCCCCGGTGGTGAGCAGCGCAGCGTCCAACCCTCAACAGCAACACAACCAAGCCGACGTCGTCTTCCTCCAGAACATGATCCCCCACCACGCCCAGGCCATCGCGATGTCCCAGGCGGCCGGAAATCAAGCGTCCTCACCTCAGGTGAAAGATCTCGCCACCCGGATCGAGACCGAGCAGACCCCGCAGGCCCAGCAGATGAGCGATCTGCTCACCGCGTGGGGCACTGCGACCCCCGCCACCACCAGCGTGGGCACCGCAGGCGGCCTGGGACACGATCAAACGGCCGTGACGATGAGCGGGGCCACGTTCGACCGGATGTTTCTCCAAGTGATGATCGACCATCACCAGGACGCGGTCACCATGTCCCAGACCGAGCTGGCCCAGGGCAACAACCCGGCCACGCGCAACCTCGCCCAACAAATCATCAGCGCACAGCAAGCCGAGATCAGCGAAATGCAGGCCCTGCTCCAGGTGATCTGACCGGGAAGCCACCTGGGTGGGCGCCCGTCGGCGGCACTGTCGCGCGCCCACCCGCCCACGACGCTCGATAGCGGTGGCCCTGGTCCGGAGCGGGAATGAGTTGGTCGACCGCCGCCTTACCGCCGACAAGCCGGTCTGCACCGCCACGCCGGTCTGACGTATCCGTCCAGCCGAGAGGGCAGGGTGATCGAGGACAAGCTGAGATGCGATGCTCACCGACAGCGGGCAGGAACGGGCATTTCGGTGGGATGTCGGGGGCGAGCGAGGACCGGACTCAGTAGGACGCCGTCAACGACGAGACCGACGACTGGTCCCCCAACCGAGAAGCGGAATCGAGCACGCGCCGAACCATCCCCCACGGCATGGCCTTCGGGCCGGATGGCCAACCCCAACAACTGGAGTCATCCATGGACACGATCCCGCCTCGATCCGCCGGCGAGGGCGTTACCCCCGATGTGTGGGGTGACCTCGCGAAGCTCCCCGCCCAGGTAGTGGCGCGCGATTACCCGCGGCAGTGGGCCGACAGCGGCCTCCCCGGCAGCCTCGCCGCCCTCGACACGCCGCTGGAAACGGTCTGGGCCGCGGTCCAGCTGGCCCTGTCCGGCGCGGATCTGCACACTCTGGCCAGCACGCTCGGACTCAGCGACGACACCGCAAGCCACATCATCATCGCCACTACCGAGCAGCTCATCACCGCTCCACCCGCGTCCGGCAAGGCGACCGCTGAGATCACCGACAGCCTCCCACCACCATCACCCGTGACTGCTCGAAAGGAGACGTAGCGCAACGCAGTTGTTGTGTCGACAGAGAAGACACCCGTAATACACGCGGTCCGGGCGGGACGGGTTCATCATGGTGGGCGTGGTCCCGTGGACTTTGGGTCCTACCTCGCGGTCGAAACCCGTCGTCTGTAATAGGCGTCTCGCGTGTCAGGCATCTACGCGGTCAGGTGTTGAGTTGCTCGAAGTAACGGTTGATCGCGGGCTTAATCACACGCAGGCCACCGAGAATCGACTAGTGCCCACTCAAGAGTGAATGCCAGCACCCGCCTGGTCAGACTTACTCCATTCAGTTCTGTGGCGCATCGGCGAACAGAGTATTACCTACCGGGTATTACCTACCGGGCCAGGTCCCGGTGATCTTACTAAACCCGGCGGCTCCACCTCGGTCGAGCGCGGCTTTGACCACTCCGAACACGGCGCCCTGTATGCCGGAGGCGACGAGGACTTCCCACCAGCCGCGGTCGGGGTCGGTGGCCTGCGGCGCGTCACCTTGACCGGTGGCCATCGTCCAGACGCGGGCGAAGATGGCACCCGCAGCAAGCCCGCCAGCGACGCCAATCACCACGCCCAACGGCTTGTACAGCAGCTTGAGCATGGCCGTCACTCGTTCCCGCGGAGTAGACGTCGCAACACCAGTTGCAGCACCACCAGCACCACGATGGCGACCCCTGCAGTGGGCAGCGGTCGTTGCCTCGCCGTGGTCATCAGCGGCTCGATGCGCACGGATATCGGCGGGAGGACTGCCCCCACCGCCTGCTGGGTTAGGTCCTTGACTTGCGACGCCACTTGTCCTGCCGTGGTTTGCAGCGCTTCGGTGCCCTCGGATACCTGCTGCTTGACCGCATCGGCTGTGACTTGCATGGTTTCGGTGGCGTCGAAGACCTTGTCCTTCACACGCGAAGCCACGTCGACAGTCATCGGTGCACGTCCCTTCGAGATGGTCTTGATCTCAGCTCCGGTCACCTCGACCGAGTAGCCTTTCCGTCTGCGGGAGCACCCTGCCAGGCGCCACCCCGACAACGGTGGCGACGCGCCGACTGGGCTGGGTTCCGCAACCCAGCGCCGAGAAGGGGTCAACGAGTCGGGGGTCCCGCCAACGCTAGGCGACCGGAGCGCCCGTGCTGACACTCGAACTGCTGCTGCAATACCCCGGAGAGCTGCGCACTCTGAGGCCTCCGCGCCGGTGCCGGACCACCCGATTGCACTCCGTCAACCCCACTAGCCACACCAGTACAGCAGCGTCCAACTCCAGTACCATTGCCACTCTCCGTAGTCGCTCGGACTGCGCCTGAGCCGGTAGTAACCACTCCGGCCGTCAGTACCCGATCGACTCCGGTCCCGAAACCACCGGGGCGAAAAGCCGAGGCTGCGGTCGGGGATCCCTCACCGCACCGCGTGGGTCGAGGAGGTGGTCGTGCTGCACGTCCGGTACTGCGGGAGAACTCAGGTTTACTGCTAGGTGAGGTGGGGTAACTGGGTGCAACCTACGGTCGGGCTTTGCGCGAGCAGGCGCCGGGCCGTCAAGGGCAACGGTGTCCCACCCGGGCCTCCCCGAAGTTAAAGGAGCGACAGAATGACTTCTGGACCGATCACTGCCGTGGTGGCGTCCGTGTTGGTGATAGTTGGCATACTGATCGGGTGGAGGCTTAGCCAGTGGCGGCTTGAGGTGCGAGCGAGACGGCAAGCAGCAGCGCAACGGTCCCTGTCTAGGCAATTGTTCGAGCTTCGGGCCGCGAGGCGAAACAATTACTCCGATTTGTCGACGCTGGGCCACCCAGCAAGCGAATTCCAACGCCGCGCCGCGTAGCGACCGCGGCGACCACCCCCTGCAGGCAGGCACCGAGCGAGTCACCATTCTTCCCGGTGCCCCATCCTGTCGTTGTGGCCACCGGTCGCGCGCCGACGTCGCGACCGAGCACGCATGCGGCGTTCATCACCCCCGCGACGCAACCACCTGCGTGCTTCACCGACGATGGGACAGTCATCCCCGCGCACGCTGACGGCGACCGCCAGCGGACAGTCAGGGCCTTCCACCATCACGTAGTCACATCCGATGACGAACTGACCAAGTCCGGTCGGTCGCGCGCTCCGAGGGGACCTACCGGATGACCGCAGGGTCGGGTGCTGTGATCCACCGCACCGCGATCAGTTTCGTTGGGTGAGGCTGAGTGTATACAGCGTTGTCGTCGGGATCGCGGAGCGAATACGCTGATCACGGGGATGAGTTCTCATCGCTGTAGCCGTTGTCGTGGGCCCTGGCTTACCCCGGTTGGCTGGGGCTGTTTGGGTGTGCTCTCCGGTCCGACGGGGTGTTTTCGGGCACGATCGTCTGAAGCTGGCGTACAAGGGGCGGTGGACAGGTGGGACCGCAGACCCACGAGCATGATGAACCGGCTTCCCGGCGTGGGGCGGGTCGCGCTCCGGCTGGCCCGACTGAGCTGCCCAAGCGCGCGTGGTGGGCAGTGCTTAAGCGCACGGGGCGGGAACTCGGTAAAGATAACCTTTTCGATTGGGCAGCGGCGCTGACCTACTACAGTGTTTTGTCGATCTTCCCCGCGGTGATCGTGCTGACTGCGGTGCTGGGTTTGTTGGGGCCCTCGGCGACACAGACGCTGATCGACAACGTCAACACCATGGTCCCCGGGCAAGGCCGCGACGTCCTGGTCACCGCGATCACGGAACTGCAGCGCTCCCAGAGCCTGGCAGGCCCGTTGGCCATCGTCGGCCTGGCTGGTGCGCTGTGGTCGGCGTCGGGATATATCGGGGCGTTCATGCGAGCCTCGAACACCCTTTATGAGATGCCCGAAGGACGTCCGGTGTGGAAGACGGTGCCGCTGCGGCTCGGTTTGACCTTGGCGGTGGTGGTGCTGCTGGCCTTGTGCGCACTCGGGGTCGTCGCGAGCGGAACGGTCGCTGATCGAGCCGGGTACCTGCTGGGGATCGGCTCTACCGGGGTGTGGGTGTGGGACATCGCCAAGTGGCCCGTGCTCGCTGTCCTGGTGAGCCTGGGATTCGCCTTGCTGTACTGGGCCTCTCCCAACGTGACACAACCCGGGTTCCGCTGGCTGACCCCCGGTGGGGTACTCGCCGTCGTGGTCTGGGCGCTGGCCTCGGTCGGGTTCGCGTTTTATGTGGCCAATTTCGGCTCTTATAACAAAATTTACGGTTCGCTGGGTGGGGTGATCGGCTTTTTGGTGTGGCTGTGGATCTCCAACCTCGCGGTCCTGTTGGGCGCGAAATTCGACGCCGAGTTGGCCAGGGGCCAACGCATCGAAGCCGGCCAACCAGCAGAACAAGAACCGTTCCTGCCACCCCGCGACACCCACGCCATGAACAAGCAAGACATCCCACCCGCCGCACCCAGTTGATCAGTACAACCGCGGGTACGGGGACCCAACCGAAGGGAAAGCAATGACCATGTCCGACAATGCTGGTGGATTACTGGCCCAGAACTCTCAGGACCGGCCGATCGGGCAGTTGGTCAATGACGCGACCGAACACATCACCCGGCTGGTTCGGGATGAGATGCGCCTGGCCGCCGTCGGACTTCGGCGCAAAGGATAAGCGTCTGGGAGTGGGTGCTGGCCTGCTCGGTAGCGCTGGTGTACTGGCCTTCTACGGCGGTGCGGCGCTGGTCACCGCTCCGATCCTGGGATTGGCCACCAGATCGTAGTCTGGTTGGCGGTCCTGATCGTTGGGGCGGTCGTGTGTGTCTGTTCGACGGGGTGCCGGGCCGAGTCCGGCGGCGACCAGGATCTGCCGGATCGTGCCAGCGCTTACGCGGTGGCCGAGCCGGTGAGTTCTTCGTGGATTCGGCGATGGCCCCCAGGCGGGGTTCTCCTGGGCCGGGTGCAGCATCGGAGTCCGAATCTCGTCATCAATCGGTGGGCGGCCTGATCGGTGGGAGTAGGTCTGGCGCCTGGTGACCAGGCGGCGGTGCCAGGCCAGCAGCGTGGCCGGGTGACGATCCGTTGCTGACGCTGGTGCCGGGGGAGCATGCGGGTGAGGGCGGACAGGATCGCCTCGTCTGACCTGGTCAGACGAGGCCTGCTGACCTGGGCGACGCAGCACCGACCTCGTGACGCAGGATCAGGATCTCAGTGTTTGTGGCCGTGGTCCTGTTCGCGAGCAGCCCCAGCCAGCCGAACAGTCTGATCGTGACCAGATGCAGCAGTCGGAACAGCACGGTCCGCGATCATATCGTGATCGCGTGGTGTCAACGAAACACCAGGTCACCACACGTGGCGAGTTTTGGCACGGCACAGGCCATCTCCCGCCGGTACTGGTCGGCGCCGAGCCAGTGACGGCATGGCCGGGGAGCGCAGGGAGATGCCGCTGAACGCGGAGAGGAACCGTTGGTTGTGCCCGGGTGAGGGTGAAGTGTTTCACCGCTCGTTCGCGGTGGCGGGTGGTTGGTGGGAGTTCTCCGCCCCGATTGTTCAGATACTTCGACTGACGATGTTCGACCGACCGTAGAATCTCGCGGTGCGGCGCCGTAGCTGGCGAGCTTGTCGGTGATCACCACCCGGGGCACGCAGCGCGGGCC
>DATAWX010000084.1:0-4168 GCA_036266995.1 Pseudonocardiaceae bacterium
ATCGCGCAACATCCTTGGGAGTGATCTTCGGGCGTCCCTACAGTCACCGCCGTGAACGAGACCACGACGTCCGACTTCGCCAAGGAGAACGTCGCAGCACCGGGGTGCCTTGACGGCCACTCAGGTTCCGCCCCTTCACCCCGAGACAACCGGCTGGCTGCCGGTGAAGCGAGCGGCCCCCGACGCGTCAGCTCTCGGCAGCCAGCCGGTCACCAACCACATCGCGCTAGATCCGCGAGCCATGACCAAGTCTGATAACCCGGAGTTGGCGGCCGCGAAGCGGTTGCTCGACATCGCGAAGAGTCGGGGGTTCGCCTTCGAGCGGATCGCACCGGGCCCGGACGGCCCGCTGCGCGGTGTCCGGGAGACCCTCCAGTTTCGCGACGAGGTCTACCTGGGTGGCTGCGGGGCACCGGACTCGTGTAGCGCAACGCGGCGGCGGCGCTCGTCGCTGATCGTGCCCGGCGGGCTACCTGTGGCCCAGCAGCTACGCGGGGACGCGTTAACCGTGCTGCACACGGTGTTGTGGGATTGGACCGCATGAAGCCACCCGCCGTGGACGCTGTGCCCGATACGTGCCGAGTTAGATACTCTGGCCATCCTGTTGTCGCTCTGTCGCAGGTCAGAGGGCATGTCGATTTTGATGGCTTGTCCACGCAGCCTCCGCCCCCCGCATCGGTGCAGGTGAGCTACCTCCCTCACACGACTGCACACGGCTTGCCGAGGCTTTGGGAACGAGGGGGCACGTCCCTTTTCCTGCGAGGCTAGGCCCGATGACCAGAGCGCGCGTGGGGCAGCTCCTGTCAACCGGGCCAAAGGCCGCGGTCGGGGCCCGGGTGGGGACCGGTACGGGGCATTGGGCAGCAGCACAACGGTCACAACCGCGAGGAGCAGGGCAGCCAGGAGGGGCTGCCCGGTCTCCCCCATACGTGGTGGGAGCCGATCCGCCTGCTGTCGCTTCTGCTCGCCGGACTCTTCGTGGTGCTCGCGCGACACTAGGCACCGCACACCCACGACCACCCTCCCACCACCCCACACCGGCACACGAGGCCGCCGCCGATGGTGGCGGTGTCGATCCATGCCTAGGAGCCGAGGACCAGGACTCGGCGCAATAGACCGTTGACTACGACGACAGTGGATCGGCCTCCAAGGGGCGCAGCTCACAAACCAGCTGACGTGGACCCCACCGGAAGCGGTGTCCTGGGGTGGCTCTGGCATCGGAGCTCGGGTAGGCGCAGGCCATCTCCTGCCTCACGGGCCGATGATGCTTGCTGGTGGTGGGTTTTGTTCGCAGGGGACGTTGCTGCCGTCGCCGGGGAGCAGGTCGTCTCGTACCCAGCCTTGCGCGCCGGTGGAGGTGTTGCGAAGCAGGGTCCAGGTGCCACCGTCGCCGGGCAGGTAACAGTAGTACTGGGCGCGTTGGTCGTGCAGGCCTTCACCGGTTTGGATGCAGCTGTTGCTGGGGCCATCACGCAAGGTGACTGGGTTGGCGGGGAAGTTGACCCATCCACCGAGGTCCTTGTCTGGATAGCTGATGCCGCACGCTACCGCGTTGGATGCACCGACCCCGGGGTCCTGAAGTGGTGGTGTCGGCGCGATCGCGCTGGCCGGCGCGGCGGTGCCCAGTGCGATCGCGCTGGCGATCAGCACTGAGCCGGCCACCCTCGTAAAGGTCCAAGAATTCACGACAGTTCCCCCGATCTCGTCCCACATGATCACATCGCAGGACCGCTGAACCGTCCCCTGAGATGGCACTGATGTTTACGATCGCTCTGCTCAGCTGCGGAGCTTACCGTCCGCTACCGGTATTAACCCACAGTGACGCACCCGGGTGGTGTGTTCGAGGCGCCCAGGATGTCGATGGTGGCGATCGCCGAGTTCAGCGCCTGCCGGGCCGCGGCGAGTTCGGCGGGCACCAGGTCGATGGTGGCGATCGCCGCGCTGAGCACTTCCCGGGCCGCCGACAGCTCCGCGAGCGGCAACGACAGGGCGATCAACTCGGTGAGATCCTGACCCGCCGCGCACACCCCGAGGAGGCGTTGTAGACCCTCGGCCGCCTGCGCGGCCGCCAGCGGCATCGCGCCGGTCGGCGCCTCGCGGCTCAGCTCGCCTAGCGGTCCACCCACTCGCACGGTCAACCCGCGCAGCAACTCCCGTAACGTGATCGAATCCTCGGCCACCCTCGCGGTGACCCCCTCCACTAGCACTGCGTGGGTCTCGACGCCCCCGAGGACAGTGTGGAGCTGCCGATCCACCGTCCCGGGCGCCGACGTCGCCGGGGGGTAGTCGGCGCGAAGTCCTGATGTCATCACGGCCCGTGACCTTAGGGCAACGTCACCTGCCACGATCACCCGGCCCACTACTCTCGGTGATCACCACCAGACGGTGATCCCAGCACCCCGGGGTCGACTACCGCGTTCACGGTTGTGTTCCTGCCCCACCCACTGGGCGCTGGCTGGGGCGGGTGGTCACCATTAGGTAGTCATCGTCCGGTGCGGTCAGTAGCAATCCAGCGGTATCGACTGAAACCGAGCATATGGTGTTGGTGATGCTTGCCAACGACGCACTCCCCGCACCGACGGCGGTGTTGGTGCGGCCTATACCCCTTCAACGGCGTGCTCACCAGCAACAATACGGCATCGGCACGTGACGGGGTCCTCGTTGAATGTTCACATAGCGACATCGATGATTAACCCCGGCAATACGTAGCGACGGGGGTAATTTGGGTAACGAATGGAGGTTGCCTTCCGACTGTCATCTCGCCACAGTGGAGAGTACGCGATGTCGGAAATAGCATCGCTGAAGCATGCTCTGTGACCAGTCCACCGAGGACAACATTTTGGGGGAATTGTGATGTCTGAGGCACTGCTAAGCCCGGCCCAGGTCGGCGACCAGCACGTCGAGCTGCTGCCGACCCGCACCGTCCTGTCACTGTTCAGCTGCGCTACCGGCGGCAATGGCGGCACCGCCGACCCCGGCGGGGACGCCCACACCATGAACGCAAGCGACCCCTACACCTGGATGTCCACCAGCGAAGCGGGTGACCCCGCCAACGGGGGCAATGCCAACGGGGGCAGCGGCCGCCCCTGAGCCAACCCGGGTGCTGAGACCTCCTCCAGCACCGATCCCGGAAGGGGCGGCCGCGTTTCGGGTCGCCCCTTCCTCGTCGCGCGGGGATAGGCGACCGGCGGCGCGTCCCCTCAGCTGACGTCACTCGCTTCCCGGGCCAAGAGTGGTGGACCACCCGCAGCGATGTCGAGTCGCTGCTAATCCCGCACCAGTGGTTATAGACCGGATGCACCCGATCTCTCGACGGCAGCGCCGGCACGAGCGGCTACCTGACGACAAAGCCCCTGCTAGACGCCCCACGAGTGACCAGGTGCGATGGAGCCACGCCCGAGCAGCCCCCGAAGCTGGGAGTCCAGGTAGGTCTTCAAGCGGGTGCGGTACTCCCGCTCGAACCCGCGCAATTCCTCGATCTCCTTCTCCAGAACCCGCTTCTGCAGGCTTAGCGCAGCGACGATCTCGGCTTGCTCGCGCGCCGCGTCGGTCTCCAGGCACACGGCCTTCTCCCGAGACTGCCGATGCCGGGTATCGGCTCTGCTCCGGGCGTCACTAAGCAGGGCCTCAGCCCTGGCCCTGGCCTCGTTGACCATGCCATCGGCCTTCGCCATCGCCTCGGAGACCAACTGCTCACAAGTGACGCGAGCGTCGCACAACATCCCGTCTGCTTCAGCCTTCGCCTCCCCGGTCAACCGCTCCGTCATCTCCTGGGCCAGACCCAGCACCTTGGCAGCTGCGACGTGGTGCTCACCACCCGGCGCGAGCTGGTCCCGCATCGCCGGCGCCACCGGGGCCATCACCGGCCAAGACCGCTCCACCGGGCGACAGTCAGCGCCGCAGTCAACCGGCTCAGCGCACCGCCAATCGAGCTTCTCAACCTGGTTGCGTAACTCCTTGTTCTGCTCGATCACCCGAGCCAGCTCGGCCTCCACCACGTCGAGGAAGGCATCCACCTCGTCCTCGTGATAACCCCGCTTGCCGAGCGGCGGCTTACTGAACGCAACATTGTGCACATCGGCGGGCATCAACGGCACCGGATCACCTCACGCACCCCTCACCCGCCGCGCCATACCTAGTTTGGCTTCGGCCCAATCGTCCCGCCCCC
>DATAWX010000085.1:0-12462 GCA_036266995.1 Pseudonocardiaceae bacterium
CAGCGAATCGAAGCCGAGTGCCGACCAGGTGGCCTGGGCGCACTCCACGATGCAGGTGCTGATCCCGGCGCTGGAGGGATAGGCATGGAACCAGACCCAGCCGGCTGAGGTCTGCTCGAAGGCGAAGGTGAAGCTGTCGAAAACCTTGTCGGTGCCCAGCCAGATGTAGGGGTTCCCGCCGATGTCCACGCGGGCGCCGAAGTGGTCGCCGTGGCGTTGTCGCACCCGGCTGTTCGCCCCGTCGGCCACCACGACGAGGTCGGCGTCGGCGGGATCGGAGGGGTCATCGACCTCATGGCAGTACTGGACGTCGACTCCGAGCTCGGTGGCGCGCTGGGCGAGAATGTCCAGCAGCGCCGCGCGGCCCACGCTGAAGCCGTACCCGGGGAGATAGGCCGTCTGCTCGCTGCGCAGGATCACCCGCTGTTCCTGCCACAACACCGACGCGGCGCGTATCTCCTGGGCGCTGTCGAGGTCGTTGCGGAACAGCATGTCCAGCAGGTCGTCCCAGTACACGACTCCCCAGCCGTAGGTGGCTCCGGCGGGATCGCGTTCGATGACGGTGATGTCGTGGCCGGCGTCGCGCAGCTTCGCCGAAATAGCGAAGTACAACCCGGCCGGCCCGCCACCGATGCACACGATTTTCATGGCGATTCTCCATTCAGTGCAGTCCGGGCCGCGGTCTGGGCCCCCGGGCGCTCCACTCCTCGGTTCTGGCCGGTCTGGAGTGGGCGGTGACCCCACCCCGGTTCAACGGAGTGAGG
Organism: Pseudonocardiaceae bacterium; assembly: GCA_036266995.1. Classification (GTDB taxonomy): domain Bacteria; phylum Actinomycetota; class Actinomycetes; order Mycobacteriales; family Pseudonocardiaceae. The sequence continues at coordinate 765 of DATAWX010000085.1, forward strand.
CCACCGCCCACCATTCACCGGCGGCTACTCCTTACCTGCCCCAGCGGCCCCAGTTGCCCCAGCCCCAGCCGCGGCCCCAATCGCCCCAGCCGTGGCCCCAGCCATGGCCCCAGTGGCCCCAACCACGACCCTCGTCGTCATCGTCGCGGCCATGGCGGCCAAGCCTGAAGATCTCCTTGATCCTCATCTCCGCACCTTCTTTCCCTCCCTAGGAACTCTTCTTCCCAGAAAGATCCCTGAATACGTCCCTCACCTGGCGATACGCAGCCAACGTGGGAACAAGATGTAAGCATTCGGTGACTCCGTCGCGGGGCGGCGTGCCTGCTCGCGCGCACCACGCGGTCTGCGGGCAAGGGCTGACGAGGCCGGGACGGGTGAGCATCCGGACGAAGGGCAGCTACCGAGCGTTCGCGCCCCGCGTCACCACGCCCAAGTCCCATGACCCGCTCACATCCCCCACCCATAAAAAGTGGGGTAACCCGACGTCATTTCCTCATCTGCGGGACGATCTGCCCCGCGTCGATTAATCGCTCTGGATGTCGGCAACGTTACGTTGGAGTGTCGTAAACATGTCGACTGATGGAACTTCTGTTGGATGGCGCACGCGGTCGTTACAATATGGAGTGGAGCGGCGTCATGCTGTGACCACCTGGTGATCTTCCGCCCGGCGGCCCCACCAAGCACGGTGGCGGCCCGCGACGGCGCCAAGGGCACCACAGGTGTTACTGTTGTAGATCGAAGGGGAGTAGCTCCTCGCTGGGATGTCGACATGCTGGCCTGCGGGCCCGGCACCCGGGGCACGGTTGTTCGACGTGCTGAGTGAGACCTTCGGCCGCAGTGACAGCTGCCGTGCCGAGGTCTCCTGACCGTCTTGGTGCGGCCGAGACGACAGGACCGCAATGAACCTCGCTGTTCTCGCGACCGTCTTCGGCATCATTTTCGTCGCCGAGCTTCCGGATAAGACCGCGTTGGCCAGCCTCGTGTTGGGTACCAAGTACCGACCCGGCAATGTTTTCGTCGGCGTCGCAGCCGCGTTCGCCGTGCACGTCGTCCTGGCGATCGTGGCCGGCAGCTTGTTGGGCCTACTGCCACACCGCGCGGTGGACGGCGTCGTCGGGGTGTTGTTCGCCCTCGGTGCGGTGGTGATGCTGCGCCGCCGCACCGAAGACCCGCGGACCCACCAGACCGGGGCCGAGGGCCCAGCGGACCTGTCGTCCGCGATGCCGGCCGGCGACGACCATCACCCGCACCTCAGTGGGGCGACGCTGGTGTGCGCCCCCACCGCTGCGCGGACCGGGTTTTGGCGGGTGGCGGCCACCAGCTTCCTGGTGCTGTTTGTGGCCGAGTTCGGGGATCTCACCCAGATCGCCATCGCCAACCTCGCCGCTAGGTACCACGACCCGCTCACCGTGGGCGTCGGTGCCGTGCTCGGGCTGTGGGCCGTGGGTGCCCTGGCCATCACCGGTGGCCAGCAACTGCTGCGTCTGATTCCCCTGACCTGGATCGTTCGGATCGCTGCCGCCGTCATGACCACCTTGGCGGTGGTCAGCCTGCTCAACGCCATCACCGGGTGATTCCAAGCTGCTCACCCCATTGACCGGACCTCGATCTTGTCATCGCGGACCCGGGTCTGGTAGGCAGGCTGGGGCGTCGAGGCAGGGCCCCGAACGATACTGCCATCGGAGAGCCGGAAGGTACTGGCGTGCCACGGGCAAACCACGCAGCCATCGACGAACTCACCTTCATCGAGTGGGCCACCGGCGTGGCTGCAGGTGTTGGCCAGCGCATACAGTTGGCCGCCATCGCGGACAAGCAGCACCGCGGCCTCACCGGTGGAGACCCTGCGATGCTCCCCCTCGCCCAGCTCCGCGTCGGCGAGCACCGGGACCCACTCCTCCGGGCCATGCTCGAAGGCGGTGTGGTTGACGTTGACCGCCTTGGCATACGACAGGTGACCACCAAGGTACCCACCGACCATCAAGGCCCCGAGTCCCGCGAGTCCCAGCGCCTTGCCGCCGCCTCGCCGACCGCTGCGGCGGGCGACCAGCGATGCCACGTACAGCACCAGCGCGGCCACATTCGCACCGGCGTGTACCACCCCGATACGCCTGTCCCCGCCGATGGTGTCCGACCAGTCGTTGAGCCCGGTCATGGCGGTGGGGATCGCGCCAAGGATGCCGGCGCCGACAAGCAGGTCGGCGGCCGGCTCGGTGCTGGTGCCACCGACGGCGTCCAACAACGCGGACATGCTCCAAGCGCCGATCGGCAGGTCGGTCAGCATGGGATGGGCCGGATGACCCAGGTGCGTACCGCTGAGCAGGTTACGGACAAGGCGAGGCCGCACCGCCTTGCCAACCAAGTCGGCCAACGGGTCGGCGAGCCTGTCCAGGGCGGGAAAACGTTCAATTCGGCGCACCAACTCATGAGGAAAGGTCATGACCGAAAATCCTTTCATTCGCCGATACCGGCATCCAGCAACAGATGAACCTGGTGCCGGTGCGCCTGGCGTACTCAGGGCTCACCGCCGCCTCCCTTGCCGCCGGGCCTGCTTGTAACGCCAGAATATACTAATGTTAGAACGTTCATGGCAGGTCCGTCAACGGGAGTTGTTTCTAGAGTGGCAGTTGGGGAGGAGTCCAGTCTGTACGACTGCGTGGTGCGTCAACCCTCCCCGGTCGATCGCGGTGGGGCTGCCACGCACGACCGCGGCATTTCACCTTGACAGACTGGTGGAGGAGGACTTGCTCGACGTGATCTATCAGCGCCGTACCGGCCAATAACCGCATCGGTGGTGGAACGCGCCGCGCGGCGGACCGGATGGGTGACCATTGTCGGCGCTGGCTACGGGCTGCTGTTTGGGTACGGGGTAGGGGTGATCGCGTCAGCGCTGGCTCCGCTGAGTTCCGAGTTCTCTCTCACCGTCACCCAGCGGTCCGTGGTAGTGGTCGCGGCGCTGGTCGCGGCGTTCCTGTGCGCTCCGAACGCTGGGATGATCGCCGATCGTTTCGGTCGTCGCTCCAGCCTCATCGCCATCGGGGTCGTCTACACAAGCGGCAGCCTCATATCCGCGATGGCCACTGGATTTGGCCTCCTGGTGACCGGCAGGTTCCTCATCGGGCTGTGCCTGGGCGCCTCGTCGTTCGTCGCGCCCATGTACCTCGCCGAGGTGTCTCCCCCCGGGCGTCGCGGGGCGCTGGTAACGGTTAACCAGCTGATGATCACTTTCGGGATCTTCCTCGGGGCGGTCCTTGGCTTCTTGCTGACTCCCGCCGGGCACTGGCGCGTGCTGCTGGGACTTGGAGCGTTGCCGGCGATCGCGTTGACCCTCGCCATGGTCACGTTGCCCGAATCTCCGCGATGGTTGTTCGCCCAGGGCAAAGACGAAGAGGCCAGTCGAACGTTCCGTGAGCTTGGCCTGGCCGAGGAGGACCGGCAGGAGCCCGCGCAGGTCAACCTGCAGTGGCGAAAGGTCCTGGGGTCGGGGCACCGGCGGCTGATCATTCTCGGTGTCGTCCTCGCGGTGGCCGTGCACCTGACCGGATTGGACATGGCGGTGTACTTCGCGCCTACGATCCTCGGCGAGAGCGGATTCGGTCAAACGGCCGCGACCCTCGGGGGGACCTGGGTCGCGGGGGCGAATCTGTTAATGACCGTAGTCACCATCTTGGTCATCGACCGCCTCGGCCGCCGACCGCTGTTCATCGGTGGTGTCGCGCTCATGGCCGTTTCCGCCGCGCTGCTGGGAGTGCTGTACCGCTTCGGTCTGTCGGCGTCGGGCTGGGTGGTAGTCATGCTTGCGGTCTTCATCGCCGCCGCCGCGGTCGGTCCAGCCGGCGTCTTCTGGACCTACGTCGCCGAGCTTTACCCTCAACGGCTACGCAGCGTGGCGCTGAGCGCAACCGCCGCGGGCCACTGGGCAGCCGACGCCCTCGTCGCGGCGAGTTTCCTCCCCCTCGTCGCGGCCACGTCTCTAGCGCTTACCTTCTGGCTCTACGCCGCCATCTCAGTTGCGGTCGTCGCGTTCTGCTACCTCGCCATGCCCGAGACCCGAGGAGAACCGCTCGGTCAGACACGGGCCAAGCGTGGATAAGCATCCAGCCAAACCTCGCAAGATCGAAATCGCCGGGGGCAACACGCACAAAGTGATCAACGCCTGACCCTGCACCCGCGCCACTGCCTCGCAGCCCGGCGATCCGGAGTCACTCTGTGAGGGGGTGCTCGCGGCGGGCTCTTAACACGTGCGTCTGCGGATCGCTCCGTAGACGCACGTGGCAATGAACAGCACGATTCCCACGATCGCCAACCATAGCAACGCCTTGATAGCAAACCCGATGATGACGAGCGCAAGCCAGATGATCAGAAGTAGGATGATCAGACCCATGATGGTTGTCCTTTCCCCAGGGTAGAACCCCGTCACGGCAGCAGACCGGGCCCGGGTAGCCCGCCATGCTACACACAGTCATCTCTCGACACGCCTCGACACCGGCCTCGTGAAGGCTGCGATCGTGGAGTTCGTTTCGATCACGTTGGATACTAGTGGGAACGGCCACTCATCGCGCCGTGCACGCGCGTGCTGGCCTGCGAGGACGCAAGTTTGCGGACCAGCCTGACGGGGTAATCCTCAGGTCTTCGGCCTACACTGACAGGAGCGGAAATGTCGCGGTCTCCTATCTTAGCCTGCCCTTAGTCGCGACAATTCTGGGATGAACCATAGATGTGGCGTAAGATCAGCGGAAGTCCAGGCGGAGCTCGCAGGAGGCATCGTGATCGTTCTTGGTATTATCCTACTAGTAGTCGGCTACCTTCTCGGGATCCCCATTCTGTGGACTCTCGGGATCATCCTGGTAGTCGTCGGGGTGATTCTGGTGCTGCTCGGTTCCGCCGGGCATGCCATCGGCGGCCGACGACACTATTACTGACATTCACGTCTACCTGCCGCACAAGCCGATTACTTGATAGTCAGTTTTCCTGGATGGTGACGCTGGAGGCGTCGCTCGTGCCGTCCGCCCCTTCGACGGTCACTTCGACTGTGCCCGAGCCGTCAGGGACTTCCACTACCAGGGACCCGCCATCGATTTCGAACGGGACTTCCTGGTCGCCGAAGAAGATTTTTTTCGCGGTCTCCAAATCGTCACCTTGGATGATCACAGACTGGCCGGGCGACGCCCGGTCCGGAAGAACACTGTCGATCCGCATGGGTCTCCTTATCGAGGGTCAATGAAGTGAGGCCCCAAGGGGTACCCACGAAATACACGATCCAATCTGCGTGGCGGGGTGAGGACACCTAGGCTTTTCGTGCGGCCCGGTCACAATCAACGATGGGAGTGGATGATGCCGAACCACGGGCATCAGCATGTTCGCATCTCGGAGGATCTCGACTCCTACCCGTTCGCGTTCGCGCCCTCGTTCGGCCTCGTGCTCCGGGTGATCGGGGTCCGGCCGGATTCGTCTGGCGTCCGGGTGCACGACGGCAAGCTTGACGTCCGGTTCGGTCGTTGGGTGCTTGTCACGCCGCTCACAAACGTCCGCTCCGCGGAAGTCAGTGGCCCGTACCGGTCCTGGAAGGTGATCGGTGCACGCCTGTCACTGGCTGATCGGGGGCTGACGTTCGGCACCAACGCCACCGCTGGCGTCTGCATCCGTTTCCACCGCCCGGTACCGGGTCTCGAACCGACTGGGCTGTTGCGGCACCCCGCGCTGACCGTCACCGTTGCCCAGCCCCACCTGCTCGTCGGGCGACTGCGCTGACGGTCACGTGGTCGGTAACAACGGAGCCACCGGCACGTCCAGCGTGCGCTAGCTTCCCGGGTGGTGCGAGCCGCGGACGAGCCGTTCCAGCAGGTGTGGTGTCGCTCCGGACGGGGCGATCGCCACGCCGTCAGCCCGCACGGTCGGTACCGGTGGCGGTTCCCCGCGCTGCGCGGCGTGCAGTAGGTCACGCAGTCGCCGCTGGATAGCCCGGTAGAAGCGCTCCTGAGTCCACCGGCCGAACAGCCGGAAGGCCCCACCGGATTACCGGGTTGCGGACGGGTGCTCGCCGAGAGTAGCCGCTGACTCGGAACGCCACCTGGCCCGAAGCGAGGTTTTTGATCACCTCATAGTTGAGCCGGCCTTGTTCGAGATGACCCTGAAGCGTCTGGTAGCTCCAGCCCCAGACCCGTTCGGCTCCGGCCTCGCTGCCTCGGGTCTCGTCGATCACCCTGGTGACCCGCACTCCTAGGTAGAACCGTAGCCCGAAGAACAGGCCTTCCAGCAGCATGTCGCGGCCGAGCAGTTCGTCGTCGTAGCGGTACATGGCGCGCAGGATGGCCGGGTCGGTGCGGCGGACACGGAGCCTGGCCCGGTGGCCGGCGGCCTGCTTTGTGGCAGGCTGATCGCGTGCTGAGTGAGGATGGGCAGGTCGAGGAGCTGTGGAGGCAGCAATCGATCTGGTCTCAGACGGCCAACCGGATGAAGGCCTCCATCGGCCACGCTCGGTCGGCCGCACTGGTGTTGACCGTAGGGGGTGCGGTACTGGCCACGCTGGCGGCACGATTGCCCGCTGGGCAGGTCAGGGCGGGTTCGGTGCTGGCCATTGCGGCGGCAGTGGGGGTTGGGCTGGTGCCGCTGTTGCGGCCGCGGTGCAGCGGCCGGGTATTACGGGATTGGACTCGGGCCCGGTCGGTGTCCGAAGCGCTCAAAAGCGAGATCTACCTGTACCTGGCCAGGGCCGGGGACTATCGGGGCGAGGACCGCGACCGCCGGCTGAGAATGTGTACCGACCGGGTCCGGCAGCAGGCCGCGGATCTGCTGCGGCACAGCGTCGACATCAAACCGGCACAGCGCGGGCCGCCTGACGTAAACGACTACGCGTCGTATCTGCGAGTGCGTGTCGATGGTCAGGTCGACGGTTATTACCGGCCCAAGGCCCGACAAATGCAGATGCGCCTAAGCCAGTTCCGTCGCGTCGAGGTGGTGCTGGCAGTGGCCGGGGTGCTGCTGGGTGCGCTGGCGGCAAGTCTGGCCGGGGTAGGACTGGGTGCGTGGGTCGCGGTGGTCACTACGATCAGTGCCTCGATCGCAGCGCACGTCGGTGCCACCCGTTATGAATACCAGCTGATCGAGTACCTACGCACCGCCGACGAGCTGAGTCGGCTTCGGCGCGACGCCGCAGTGACCACGTCGCCGGCCGAACTGGACCAGCTGGTGGTGCAGTGCGAGCGGATTATCTCCATCCAGAACGAGGGTTGGATGGCCAAGCTGTCCTCTACTCCGGAGGAGGAATCGAAGACGTAAAACCAACCTATCTACGCACCCTGGAACCTCCGCATGCAGCGGCACACTGGCGGGGTCAGTGTCGTGTGTTCAGAGGGAGACGAACTGCTGCCCACCGTCGATGTCGTACGTCGCGCCGGTGAGCGCCGTGTTGGTCATGATGTGGACGGCGAGCGCGGCGACGTCGGCGGGACCGACGACGCGGCCGAGTTGACGCGAACCGGCGCGAGCTCAAGCGCGAGTGCCGCCGTGAACGGAGGCAGCGCGGCGGTGGCGGCGGAGACGATCCCGAGGCCGTGACCGACGCGCCGGCCGCCGGTGCCGCCCATGAGTAGCAGCGTGCCTCCAGGCCTCATCTTGACGGCGGCATTGCGCGCCACCTCGAGCGCCAGCACCACGTGCTCGCTGATCGCCTGGCGCACCTGGGCTGAGTCCATCTCGAGCAGAGGCCCGTATCGCGGGCCGCCGGCCGTGACCATCACATGGTCGATTGGTGTTGGCAGATCCTGGAAGAACCTCTCCAGGGAAGCCGCGTCGTTGGCGTCGAACGTGGCGGTGCGGTGCGCGCCGAGTTCCAGCGCCGCTTTCCTGAGCCGGTCGGGATTGCGGCCAGTGAGGATGACATCGGCATCCTCAGCCCGAGCGCGTCGAGCTGTCTCGAGCCCGATGCCTGCGCTGCCGCCGATCACGACGACGGTCTGCCCGGCTAGTTCCGGTTCGCGCTGGGCTGGAACCGCCGAGCGTCGACGCGGATCGCGTCCGCGCCGGGCAGGGTCATTTCGTTGAGCACCTGCTTGGTGGATCGCACCGCATCGGCGGGGAACGACGCGATGCGTCGCGCGAGTCGGGCCACGAACGCGTCCAGTTCGGCGTCGGGCAGCGCCCGGTTGACCCAGCCGTACCGTTCGGCCTCGTCGGCGTCGAAGTCGGCCGCACCGAGAATCACCTCCATGGCCCGGCCCCGCCCCAGCAGCCGTCCCAGGTGTTGCACACCACCCGCGCCCGGGAGCGCACCGAAACCGATCTCGGGCTGCCCCAGTACGCCGGTCCGATCAGGTTCATCGGCGGCGCGTCGATCGCGACACACAGCACACCCTCGTCGCTTCGGGCGACGCGCAGCGTGTGGTACGTCTGGGTCATCGTCGGCTCCTCCACTCCGGCGCGGTGTCGACTGAAAGGGACGCTGACCACGGACTAAGGGCGGGCGCCGATCAACGCAGTGACCGGAATGCGGCACGCACCTCCGTCGTGAAGACGTGCGGCTCCTGCCAGGCCGCGAAATGGTTGCCCTTGGCGACTTCGTTGAAGTAGATGAGGTTGGGGTAGGCCTGCTTGGTCCAACTCCGCGGGGCCTGATAGAGCTCTCGAGGGAAGACGCTCACGGCAGCCGGAACCGAGACGCCCTTGACGTCGAAGAAACCGAGCTTGTTCTCCCAGTAGAGACGACCCGAGGAAACCCCTGTGTTCGTCACCCACGTGAGCGTGATGTTGTCGAGGACCTCGTCTCGTGTGAGGTTGCCTACGGGGTCGCCTTCGAAGGCCCGTGCGATGTCCTCGTAGCTGCGCGCGTCGTGGTCGAGCATCCAGGCGGCGAGGGCGACGGGCGAATCGGCGAGCCCGTACAACGTCTGCGGGCGCAGCCCCATCTCCGTCGCGTATCCGATGCCCTTTGTATAGACGAAGCTCAGCTGCTCCCACGCGCGGCTCTCGTCGGCTGACAGATCAGACGGCGCCGGGCCGCCGGACGCGAGCGCCTTCGAAACGTCAGGTGGGGCAGTGCCGGGCATGTTGGAGTGAATGCCGAGCAACTCCGGAGGTGCCTCTGCACCCATCACATCCGTGATTTGCGCACCCCAATCGCCGCCTTGCGCGACGAATCGTGTATATCCTAGGCGCCTCATCAGCGCGATCCAGGCACCCGCGATGTGGACAGGGTCCCAGCCGGTAGCCGTCGGTTTCCCTGAGAACCCGTAGCCGGGTATCGACGGAACCACGACATCGAACGCGTCCTCCGCGTCGTCGCCATGTGCCGTCGGGTCGGTGAGCGGGCCAACGACATTCAGCATCTCGATGACCGAGCCCGGCCAGCCGTGCGTGATGATGAGCGGCAACGCGTTCTCGTGCGGCGACTTGACGTGGATGAAGTGGATATCGAGTCCGTCGATCTCCGTGATGAACTGAGGCAGCGCGTTCAGCCTCGCCTCGAACCTCCGGAAGTCGTACTCGGTGCCCCAGTAGCGCACGAGCTCCTGCATCGTCGCGAGCTGCACGCCCTGCGACTCGTCTGCGACGGTCTCCCTTTCGGGCCACCGCGTCGCTGCAATGCGTCGGCGGAGGTCGGCCAGTTCGTCTTCCGGAATGTCGACGCGGAAGGGGCGGACTGTGTTGTCTTCGGCAGCCATCTCCGTCTCCTAACGCTGGCGATTCCGCCCGCCTGCGGGTCAACGCGCCGTAGGCTGTGCCCGCATCCACCGTCGCGCTTCGGGTGACCGCGCCCATGGAAGATCGATCACCGGCAGCCAACGGCCGTTGCCGAAACCTGGGAGATCGCCCGCGCAGCAGTCGACGGCGGTCATGACGTGGAGGGTTGCGCGCGGCGGTGGAGCTGTCTACCCGGAGAACGGCCATTTCACGTACCGGCTAGCTGGAATCCCGGGATTCCAGCTAGCACCCAGTGCCGAACGGCCGTACTGCGGTAGGAGGCCAGACCGGCGACGGGTTCGGGGCGTCCAGCGCCGCCGGTCTGGCCAGCTTGGAAAGCAGCAGAAACAGCGAGCTTCATTGCGCACGCTCCACAATCGCCTCGCCCAGAGCAGCCATGTCCGTCGCCGACACCCGTACCCCCTGATTCCCCAATCCATGAATCGCCCAGGTGCCGCTGTCTTCGTGAATCACCAGTAGGGTGCAGGCACTTCCGTCGTCGGTACGCCGACCACTCACCACCAAGCGGACACGCTCCCCAGGGACTCGTTCACTCACCTGGATCACTGTGTGGTCCTTGTTTCGCTTGTCCCGCCCCAGCGAGCGCAGCTCGGACACTGCTTCCCCCGGGGAACGTCGTACAGCGGCGTGCCGCCGGACAGCTGATGACCGCAGCGGGCGATCCACACACCAGCGGGGAGCCGTAATGAGGGGGTCCCTGTGGCACTGCCACGATTGTGGTTCCTGGGTATGACTCGGAAGGCGCACGTCATGGGTCCGATGATCGTCTGTGGTCTGCATGACTGGGGTGGGACTCCTGCTCGTCTCATCCCCCTCGTAGGCTTGGGTGGCACCCAGGACCAGGCGAGGCCACCCCTAGAGCAGGACGCGGTTCGGGGATAGGTGCCCTGTCGGCATGGGGCTTGCACTGGAAACGACAGCGCGAGAGCCACGGTCGTCCGGCTTCGTGCGCTCGCGGCTCGCTGCAAGCAGTTGCATTAGGGGAGTGCCGGCACGTGGCAGTTGCTGAGCAGGATCAGCGGCAGGACGATCAGCTGAGAATATTGCACTGGAATATTCACTCGTGGCGTGACGCTTCCGGCGCTGCTAACCTAGGAGCTATTGCTGATCTAGTAAGTGAGGTTGACCCGCATGTTGTTTCACTCGTAGAGGTTGACGAGCCGTGGGGGATGTCCGATACGCTAAATGAAATAGCGAACCGCGTGGGGTACTCGTGGATATTTGCACCGACCTTTGAGTTCGGACACGAGGCGCCCTCTGGTGGTTTTGGCAACGCACTGCTAACCAAGCTGCCCATCCTGGCGGTCCAGCACCGGCAGCTGCTCTGGCCTCCTCAGCTTTACAATGGCACTGAGCCATCTGAGCCCCGATCAGTCGTGTTCGCAAAGCTCAGGTGCTTGCAATCGTCTCTCTGGTTCGGGAGTACTCACTTGCCGCGAAGTGATGCGCAGGCGAGAGCGAATGCCTTGGACCGGCTCATGACGCTTACGTGGAAACTCGATGGTCACTGGCTCCTATGCGGCGACTTTAATACTCCCGCGTCGTCCTGGCTCGACAGTGACCGTTCCGTTGTGGTGTGTCCAGAGCCAGTGCAGCCGACGTACCCGGCAAGCGAACCGGCTGAGCCGATCGACTACTGCGTGGGGTCCCCTGGTCTTGTGGTGGAGGGTGAGGTGTTGAGGGTTGAGGGATCGGATCATCTGCCGGCACGTTGCCTGAATGGGCATTGGAGGTGCAGGGCAGTTGAGCGCTCCCGGTGCTGGTTCAGGCCTGCGGTGGGTTGTCCGAGGAGGGGGTTTGGGTGGCGTCGACCAGTTCGGTGGCCACGACCCGGAGTTTGATGTTGCGCCGCTGTGAGACTGTCCGCAGGGTTGTGAAGGCCGCTTCGGGGCTGCACCCCCGCTTGGCCATCACAATCCCGATCGCCTGGTCGATAACCGAGCGCGAGGACAACGCGATTCGCAGGTGATCCGCCAGTGTGACCTCGTTGTAGTGCCGCAAC
>DATAWX010000086.1:0-7360 GCA_036266995.1 Pseudonocardiaceae bacterium
CTGGTCGGTCGGGTAGGTGGTACTCCTCGGCTATCAGGAGCCCGTTCTCACGCCCGGCGCGACACGCCACCGTGATCAAATCGCTACCCACCGTCACCTCAGGCCAACCCAACCAACATCATTTACCAACAGGCTCTAAGACGCCAAGTGGAACCGTTACGCGATTCGTGGGCCACGCCGGCCGCCGGGTCACCAACGCTGGGCGGCGTGTCGGCGGGTGTGCGAGACGCTGCGGTGCTGGGGGCGAGTATCGGCCCGGCGTCCCGGTCGCGCGCGTCGGCCGGTGCCCAACATGCCGAGCGCGCCCAGCAGCACCGCGATCGACACCAGCGCGGCGATCATGGCGTTCGCGTCGTTTCCTGATACGGAGCCGTTCGTGGGGACCGGCGTGGCGTTGACGACCGGGGCGATGTGCTGGTCCCGGCCGGCGGGTGGGGTATCTGCTATCGGGGAGGCCGCGGCGGGGACCACGGCTGCGGGAGGCTGTGGCGCGGGCAGCCGGGAATAGTCGACCAGTCCGGTGTGCTCCAGGTACTCCATCTGCCGGTTGAGGAGCACTGCGGCGTTGGCCGCGAAGGACCGGATCAGCTCGTTACGGGTGCCGGCCCGCACGCTGGTGATGGCCGGCAGAACCGCACCGTCGGTGACGCGCAGCCCTTGGGCGAACATCCGGTCGAAGTCCGGTCCGGAGCGCCCGGATAACTCCCGCATCCAGGTCTGCTGCTGCGCACTGGGTTGGTCGGGTAGTGGCACACTGAGCTTGCCGGCGACAACGCGAGCCTGGTTTCCGAGGTCGCCGTAGTCGACCCAGATGCGCTGAGCGACGGTACGGAGCTGCACCGTAGTGCCCTGTTGCTGCGCCTGCTGCCCGCTCGACCCCCCGCACAGACCGGCCTGCCGGACCATCACCAGCAGACCTCGATCCGCCGGGCTCAGCGGACCCCACTGCGTTTGTGTCCATCCGGTGTCTGCTGTCCCAACCGACCCTGCGGCCGACCCCTTCTCCGACACGGTTGCTACCCCGTACTGCGAGGTGGCCCAGTATTGGAATACCACAACCGTCAGCGCGGCAATCACAGCCAGCGAGACAACCCATCGGACGAATCGGGGTACCGGGGGGCGCACAGATAGGGACCTTTCTTCACTCGGGGGTCAGGCAGGGTGCTAGACGAGATCGAACTGCTCGGTATGAATCCGCGGCTGCGGGACGTCCAGCCCGTCGAGCACGGTCAGCACGTCGGTGACCATCCCGGGAGGCCCGCACAAGTAATAGTCGAGCTGGTTGCGTCGGAACGTGCCGGGCAGCAACGCCGTCAGGAGGTCCTCATCGACAGCTCCCGATGCGCCGGTCCAGCTCGCTGGCGGCTGGCGGAGCAATTCGATGACGGTGAGATCCAGCCGCTGCTGAAGTTCACTGAGCTCGGCGCGAAACAGCAGCTCGTCGATGGTCCGGGCAACCACCACCAACCGGTGCGGGCGGCGGTCGCGTCGGTGCGCCAGGGTCCGCAGCATGCTCATCATCGGGGTGATGCCGACTCCGCCGGCGATCATCACAAGGCCGGTGCAGCGGCGCAGGTCGAGGGTGAAGGCGCCGTGCGGGCCATCGACCCATACCGGGCTGCCCGGTCGCAGCTGGCGCAGCTCGCTGGTGAAATCACCGCTGTGCCGGATCGTGAACTCGGTCCACAATCCGAGGTCGGCGCTCGAGGCGATGGTGAACGGATGCTCCTGCGCCCCCACCGAGGGATTCAGCCGTAGCCAGGCGAACTGACCGGGGGCGAATGCGAGAGTCCGGTAGCCACGCCGGTGTCCGTCGCGGCGGGGCTCAAGGACCAGCGTGCTCACCGTGCTGGTCTCCGGACGGAGCTCGCGGACCACATATTCGCGGCGCGGCCCGTTCAGCGGTAGCCATAGCCACCGGTATCCCAGCACCCCCAGCGCGGCCAGCGCGAGGACGGTGAACATGGCCCGCATCGCGCTGTCTCGAACCAGGTGGTTGAGCCACCAGATGTGCAGCGCGCTGAGCACCAATACCGAGCCGGCCAGGCCCAGATGCACCCAACGCCACACCTCGTAGCGCTGCCCCAGTCGCCTGCGCAGCACTGTCAGCGCGATCAACGCACCCAGCGCCACGGTGGCACCGACGGCCGTGCGGGCCCGGTTGGGTGCGTGCACGATGTCGAACAGCGCCATGTTCGCCGGTTTCGCCGCTACCACCAGGATGATGTGCAAACCCACCAGCAGCGTCACGGCCAACCCGACGAAGCGGTGAATCCCCAGCACCCCGTCGATCCCTAACGTGCGGGTCAACGAGCGCAGCCGCGACGGCAGTACAACCACGCAGACCAGCATCGAGGTGGCGAGCAGCCCCATCCCGACGGAAAGCTGGGACAGCAACGATGAACCATCCCTGCTGCCGGGGCCGTGCAACAGGGGCGCGAGCACAGCAGGCGCCAGGAGCACGGCAAGGAAGGCCGTTGCCCACAGCGTTCGTTCCAACTGGCGTCGCACGGGACGAACCGTATGGAGAAGTGGGTACCTAGCCGGCGAAACCTGAGAGTGTTACCGGTTCATGGTCGCCCACTCGGCCGTGAGACGCGACGAGCGCCCACCCGTTAGGCCAAACGGCGGTAGCCATTACGCCGAACGCCGGGCTGCATCCTCAACAGCGTTCGGTAACCCGTTGGGCTAGACGGGTAATCTCGCCGCTCATCGATTGCCCAACGCCGCACGGCGCGGGAACCTTGCCGCCGATGCCACCCGATCAGCGGTCAGCTGTTTCCCCGACTGGACCTGCAACCAGCCTGCGGCAACCAGTTCTTCTCATGGTGCCCTTGCGGCAGACGACGAGCCGGGTGCTTCAGGCGTTGCGGTCCACCGGATTCGAAACCCGGATCCTCGACACGGTCGCAGAGGTACTGGACGCGGCACGCGCACAAACCCTCGCGGCGATCGTGCTCGACGTCACGCTGGCCGGTCCGGATCCGCGGAACTTCGTCGACGAGCTGCGCAGGGTTGCTCCGCAGCTGCCGGTGATCGCGCTGACCTCGCGCGAGCAACGGGAACAGACCGTGTCGCTGCTGCGGGGCACCTTGGACGACTACCTCACCACGCCGTTCCCAGTGGAGGAGCTGGTCAGCCGGCTGCGGCTGCGAGTCTCCGATCGGATGCCGGTGGACCGGACCGTGCTGCGCGCGGGAGTGGTCACCGTCGACACCACCCTCGGGCTGGTCAGCGTCGCCGGCCGGCTCGTGACGCTGTCCCCCACCGAATATGCCCTGTTGATCGCGTTGGCCAGCAGGCCAGGCCAGCCGGTATCGCAGGACTGGCTTACCACTGAGGTCTGGGGCCAGCCGAAGTCCTCCAACATCGTCGAAGTCTACGTCGGCTACCTGCGCCGCAAGCTCGGCGCCGACCGGATCCGCACGGTCCGCGGCGCCGGCTACATCCTCGACGGATGAGGCTCGCTGCTTATTTAGCCCGGAAACCGAAACGAAAACGCCAGGAATCACATATTCCACGACCCACTCCGACAATAACGGATCCGCCGTAACCCTCAGCGCGACGCTACTTCCCGCGCGGAATCTCGCCAACCGGTGAGTACCGGCGGGCCGCTCCACGATCGCGCGCTCACAGCGAACTCCGAGGTTGTGTGCAGGCTGCTCGCACATCACCGGGCCATAACTGGACCCACGGGTTCGGCGAACGGTTCTGGAGGGGGAGGTGGGGTTGGTGACGGTGGCGAGGGAACATGAGGTTGCTCCCGATACCGACGCGAAGCGATGGTCGTTGGGGCAACGGTTGGCCACGGTGGATGTGGTGGTGCCGGTGTACAACGAGCAACGCGCGCTGCCGGGCTGCCTGCAGGCGCTGCGTTGCTATCTGAATGATCAGTTCCCGTTCGAGTGGACGATCACGGTGGTGGACAACGCCAGCACTGATGGGGTGCTGGTGGTGGCGAGGGAACTGGCCGAGTGCGATGACCGGGTCCGGGTATTGCACCTTGACCGCAAGGGGCGGGGCCACGCACTACGCACCGCGTGGGAATACAGTGATGCCGACGTCGTCGTGTACATGGACGTCGACCTCTCGACCAGCTTGGACGCGCTGTTGCCGTTGGTTGTTCCGCTGGTCAACGGTCACTCTGATATCGCGATCGGCTCCCGGTTGGCGCCCGGCGCGCGGACCGTACGCAGCCCGCACCGGGAGGTGATCTCCCGGTGCTACAACACGATGATCCGGCTCACCCACGGAGCCCGGTTCTCCGATGCGCAGTGTGGGTTCAAAGCGGCCCGCACCGAGGTGATCCGTCCGCTGTTGGCACACGTGGCCGACGACGGGTGGTTCTTCGACACCGAGCTGCTGCTGCTGGCCGAACACAACGGGTTGCGGGTCCACGAGGTGCCGGTGGACTGGGTCGAAGACGCTGACAGCCGGGTACAGATACTGTCCACCGCCGTGGCGGACGTGCGTGGGCTGGCGCGGGTGGCTCGAGCCAAGGTCAGCGGCGCGGCGCGGGTGGCGGATCTGCCGCGACGGCCGGCGCCGCGCTCCGCGCACCCAGACGCGGTCCTCGCCGCGCGCGAACATGGGTTGGGCTGGCAGTTGGCGGCTTTCGGGGTGATCGGTCTGGTCTCCACGCTGGCCACAGCGGTGCTCTACGCACTGGCGCGCTCGTGGTCACCGCCGCTGGTGGCGAACCTGGTCGCGCTGGTGCTGGTGAGCTTGCTGAACACTGAGGCCAACCGGCGGCTGACCTTCGCCGGCGCTGCTGTGTCGAGCCGGCGCGCTCACCTGCAGGGCTTGGTCGTGTTCGCGTTGTACTACGCACTCACCTCGGGCGCACTGCTGGCGTTGGGTGCGATGGTCACCGCCCCGTCGCGCTGGCTCGAAGTTGCCGTCCTACTCGCAGCCTCAGCCCTCGGCACCGCGGGCCGCTTCCTGCTACTCCGCACCTGGGTCTTCCCATCATGACCATCGACGCACCCCCCAACGCCCCCGAATTGAGCGGGCTCAGCGGGGTTATCAAGCCAGGTTTTACCCCGCTGAACCCGCTCAATTCGGTTCGGCCGCCGATGGTGTTGGGCGCGATCTGCGTAATGGCGGGGATTTTGTATGGGTGGGGGATCGGAACGGCGGGGTGGGGGAATCCGTATTACTCGGCTGCGGTGAAGTCGATGTCGGCGAGCCTGACCAACTTCGTGTTCGGGTCTTTCGACCCGCTCGGTGTGGTCACCGTGGACAAGCCACCGATGGCGTTGTGGCCGATGGTGGCCTCGGCCGCAGTCTTCGGCTACCACGGCTGGTCGCTGCTATTGCCCCAGGTCGGCGAAGGGGTCGCGGCGGTGTTCCTGCTTCATCGCACGGTGCGACTGTGGGCCGGTGAGCACGTCGCGCTGCTGGCCGCGCTGGTCTTCGCGCTCACCCCGGTGACCGTGGCGATCAACCGCGACACCAACCCCGACACCCTGATGGTGCTGCTCTTGGTCGCGGCTGCCTATGCGTTCACCCGATCAGTGCACCGCCCGATATCGCCGGGCCGCTCGACTCGCTGGCTGCTGCTCGCTGCGGTGTTGCTCGGCCTGGGTTTCATCACCAAGATGTTGCAGGCCTGGATCGTGGTCCCAGTCTTCGCGCTGGCGTACCTGGTCGGCTCACCAGCACCGGTTCGCCGCCGGATACTCGACGTGCTCAGCGCCGGCGTCGTGCTGGTGGCCAGCTCGATGTGGTGGGTCGCGCTGGTCAGCTTCTGGCCCGGACCCAAGCCCTATATCGGTGGCAGCACCGATGGTTCAGTGCTCAACCTGGTGATCGGCTACAACGGTCTCGGCCGCATCCTCGGCCGCCAAGCCGGCCGCGAACTGGTCGACGGTGCCGGTGGCCCTGGTGCCGGCGCCCGGGTTGCAGATCTGGGGGGTGTCGCCCGGGGCGCCGTCGGGCGCGGAGGTCATGGCGGGTTCGGTGGTGGGCCCGGCATCACCCGCCTGTTCGGCGAGCAACTCGGCGGCCAGATCAGCTGGCTCTTGCCGTTGTGCCTGCTGGTGCTCATCGCGGTCACCATCACGGGGGTCCGCCAGCTGAGATCCGGGGCGCGCACCGAGGCGGCGCGGCGTGCAGGCTGGGTGCTCTGGGGTGGCTGGTTGCTGCTGGTAGGGCTGGTGCTCAGTGTCGCCCAGGGGGGTTTCCACTCGTACTACACCACGGAGATGGCCCCGGCCGTCGCCGCGGTGACCGCCGCCGGAGTGGCCGCGATGTGGCGACACTACCGTCGGCCCGGTGGGTACCGCTGGTTGCTGTTTCCCGCAGCGGTGACGCTCACCGCCGGCTGGGCCTGGGTGCTGGTGTCCCGAAACCCCTCGTGGAACGGCTGGCTTGGCTACGCCGTCGGTGCCGTCGGGGCGGTCACGGTACTGCTGCTGGTCGCCGGCCGGCTCTCGGTGCAGGGCACGAGCTGCACGATGTCCCGGGTGGCCGGGGTGCTGGCCGTCGTCACGGTGCTGGCTGCGCCCGGGGTGTGGTCCACCGCCACCGCATTCGCGGCCAGCGGTGGCGCGATGGCCCAAGCCGGCCCACCCAGCCCCGGATTCGGCGGATTCGGCCGCGGCGGGCCCAATCCGGCTCGGGGCGGCGCAGCCGCGCAGTTCCGGGGCACCATGCGCGGAGATCTGACGGCTGAGCAAAGCAGAATCCTGGCTTACGCGCAGGCCAACTCCGGGAATGCCCGGATCACCCTGGCCGTGGAAGGGGGAGCGATGGCCGCCGAGGCGTACCTCATCCACAGTGACGCGACCGTCATCGGGATGGGCGGGTTCAGCGGGCAAGACCCAGCACCGACCATGGCCACGCTCACCCAGTGGGTCCAGCAGGGACAGCTACGGTTCGTCCTGACCAGCGGCCGCGATCTCGCCGGCCATGGGGTGGGTGACAGAGGGACCCGAGCAGGACTGTCCACCCAACGCACCCAGTGGGTGCAGCAGCATTGCGCTGTCGTCAACCCGTCCTCCTACGGCGCAGCAGCGCCAGTCAGCGGCCACGCCACCGGCCCGGCCGAGGTTCTTTATGACTGTGGTGCTGGTTGACGGAAGTTGCCGTCTCTGGCAGCTGCGCAAGCGACGTCGGTCTTTCCGCCTTCCGCCGATGAATTTCTCACCCCCGGCATAGGTTGGCCTCAGACTGGTGGGGGAAGCTGACGACCGTGGACGACCAGAGTTGTGCCAACGTGCTCGTCGTCGACGACGAGCCGAACATCTTGGCGTTGCTGTGCGCCTCGCTGCGGCTGTCCGGCTTCGAGGTGCATGCCGCGGACAGCGGCGCCCGAGCGCTGCGCACCATCGCGCACACCGTCCCGGACATCGTCGTG
>DATAWX010000087.1:0-10884 GCA_036266995.1 Pseudonocardiaceae bacterium
GGGGCAAGGCCTTGGAACGCCAACCGGGATCGCCACCGAAGACCTCCCGGAAACTGGCCGACAAGCCGGGCCTGGGTTTGCACTGGTTGGGGTGCCTGATCAGTGAGTGCCACGAGCTGTTCCAGCACCCCAAGTACGGCAAGCAGGCTGCGGAGTGGGCCGTGCGGTTGATCAAACGCGGTCGCAAGTACGGCATCTCACTGCTGCTGGACACCCAATCCCCGACCCGGGACTCCCTGCCCAAAGAGGTCACTCGCAACGTCTCCTGCGGACTGGCGTTCTCGGTCGCCGACCACGTCGCCAACGATGGTCTGCTCGGTGGGGGCAAGTACCGGGCCGGGATTAGGGCGACGGATCTGCGGATGAAAACCGACCGCGGCACCTGCGTCGCCGTCGGGGTCACCGATGCCACCTTCGAGCTGGTCAACACCTTCTACGTGCCGCTGGAAGACGGCATCGACCTAGTCACCCCGGTGATCAACCGGGCGATGGCCGAGATCACCGAGCTACGCCACACTGGCCCCACCCCCAACGGGACAGCAGACGGCCCGGCGGCGGCCGATCCGCTGGCCGACATCGCCGCCGTACTCGGCGACACCCGCCGGCTGCTCACCCGAGTCGTGCTCACCCGGCTAGCCGAGCTCAACCCCGGCGAGTACGAGGGCTGGACCTTCACCGACCTCAAAGCCTCCCTAAGCGTGTACGGGATCGAGCCGGTCAAGTCCGACGGCGTGATGGTCGTCCGCACTGAGGACATCACCCAAGCACTCACCGAGCGTGACGAAGACGCCGGTGGTGCGGGTGATGAACAGACAGGGAGTTGACCAGGGAGCCGGTCAGGGAGGCAGGGAGTTCTCCCTGTCGCCTCCCTGACCCGGACTCCCTGCCCTGAACAGGCCACACACCAGGCAGGGACCCGCCTCCCTACCTCGCTAACACCCGGCTGAACCCCCAGGATCCGGGGGCAGGTAGCGGTGGAGCTCGCCTCCCTCCCTGCCCCCGGCCTAGACCCCGCACGACCACGCCCCACTACTCAGAGTGACACAACAGCTACTCGACAGCGATCAAGGGAGATCACCCGCTGTGGACACCACTTGCACCAACCTGCGTGCCTGGGCGCTGCACTTCGCCGCTCGCGGCTGGCACGTCTTCCCGATCACGCCCGGCGCCAAGAAACCGCCGGTGATCGATCGGTGGGAGATTCGGGCCAGCACCGACCCCGACCAAATCCACCGCTGGTGGCGGACCATTTCGTATTCGGTCGGGATCGCCACCGGCCCGTCTGGGCTGGTCGTGGTCGATCTGGACACCCGCAAACCTGGCCAACCCACCCCGGACCGGTGGGCCACTCTGGGTATCAGCTCGGGCGTCGGGGTACTGCGGATGCTGGCCCGGCAGCACGCCACCACGGTGGTCCCGACCTACGCCGTCACCACCCCGTCGGGCGGGTGGCACCTCTACTACACCGCCCCGGCCGGGGTGGCGTTGCGCAATACCCACGACGTGATCGGCTTCAAGATCGACACCCGCGCCCACGGCGGGTACGTCGTCGCACCCGGCAGCCCAGTCCCCCCGAGCGGATACGAGCTCATTGACGACCGAGATCCGGTCGAGTTGCCCGGCTGGATACACCAGGCCCTCACTCCCAGGCCGCCTACAGCACTCTCAGCGCCTGCTCAGACGGTCGCCGCCAATCCCGACGGATACACCGCCGCAGCGGTGCGGGGCGAGGTCCAGCGGGTGCGCACGGCCCCGCTAGGCCAGCACAACGCCGTGTTATGCCGGGCCGCCTACGCCCTGGGCCAGCTCGTCGGCGCCGGACTGCTCGACTACGGCAGCGCCCGGGCCGAACTCACCGCCGCCGCCAATGCGCTGATCGGCGCCGACTGCGACTGCACCCCGGCTGAGGTCACCCGGGTCATCACCGCCGGACTGGCCGCCGGGACACGCGACCCCCGCCGCAGCACACCCCGTACCAGCTACCGGAGGGCCGCATGACAACCGAGGTAAACACCGCGCTCAACGCGATTGACGCTGCCATCGACGGAACCGGATGCCGTCGGTGCGGGCAATTCGTTAGCGGGTCACCGTCAGGGGATTTCTGCTCCGAAGACTGCCAACGGGGCTGGCACGCGCAGCAAGCCGCTGCGCCACTACCTGGCCGCTCGCACGCCCCTGATGAGTCGGTTTCCCCGATTGCGTCAGTTCAGCCACTTGCCTGGCTCAGGCCGCCGCAACCCGGCGCCACCATTCGTGCCGGTCACGAAGTACTCGATGACGTTACAGCGTTCGTGACCCGATTCTCGGTGTTCCCCTCCGAATACTGCGCGCCGACCTTGGCGCTGTGGTATGCCCATACCCACGCCGTTGAGCAATTTTACGTCACCCCCCGGCTGGTCCTGGATTCCGCCGAGCCGGGCTCCGGGAAAACCCGGGTCTTAGAAGTCGCGCAATACCTCGTACGGGCACCGGAGATGACGATCTCCGCGACCCCGGCGGCGTTGTTCCGGCTGGTTTCGATGGGGCCCATCACGATCCTGTTCGATGAGGTCGATCTAATCTTCAATCCGCGCAACGGCGGGAATCATGAGGATCTGCGGGGGCTGCTCAACGCCGGATATAAGCGGTCGGCCACCATCGCTCGCTGCGTCGGCGACGCCAAGAACATGAAAGTTGAACGGTTCCCCGTCTACGCCCCCGCCGCGCTCGCCGGGATCGCCGGGGCAATGCCCGCCACCATAACCACCCGCGCCATCACCATTCACATGCACCGTCGCCGAGCCGATGAACCAGTCGAACCATTCCGGGAAAGGCAGGTAGCACGGCAGGCTCAACCTCTGCGGGAAGCGCTCGCTGCGTGGATCGACTCCACCGGCGGCCAACTCGGCGAGGCTCAACCCGACATGCCCGACGGCGTCACCGACCGACCCGCCGAAATCTGGGAACCACTCCTGGCCATCGCCGACACCGCAGGCGGGCACTGGCCCGACACCGCCCGCAACGCCTGCCGACACTTCGTCCTCGACACCGGGCCTGCGATGACTTCGCTCGGAATACGCCTGCTGGCCGATCTACGCGCGGTATTCACACTTGCTGGCACGGGGAGGCTGCGCACCACCGACATTCTCACCGCCCTGTGCGAACTCGACGAAGCGCCTTGGGGGGATCTCGACGGCAAGCCCCTCGACGCCCGACGAATGGCGAGAGAGCTCGATCGCTACGGCGTCAAACCGATTCCCTATAAGCACGACGGCAAGACTGTCAAGGGCTACCAAATCACCGGACCACGCGGGCTAGCCGACGCCTGGGATCGCTACCTCCCCACTCAACGCCCCGTCGTTGTCGGTAACTCTGGTAACTGCGGTAACCCCGCAGGTCAGCCGGTTACCGATCCCGACCCGGTTACCGATCCATCGGTAACCCACCCGCTGCCGGTTACCGATCAATCGGTAACCGCCGATCCATCGGTAACCCCGTGATCAGGGCAGTTACCGCAGTTACCGCACTCAGCCGCCGCCACCCGGAGGACACGCGACCGTGAGCGCCCACGCCAACCAACCAACCCCCCTCCGTGCCAGCCGCATCACCCGAACCCGACTCACCATCGCCGACGTCTGCGCCGACCTGGGCGTCTCCCGCTCCACCTTCTACGAATGGCGCGGCAAAGGCCGAGCCCCCCGCTGCATCAAACTCCCCAACGGCGACATCCGAATCAACCGCGCCGAATACGAACGCTGGCTCACCACCCTGGAAGAGGCCGCCTGATGACCACCACATACGACGTGCGGGTGTGGAAGACCGAAGAATCCAAGGGGAAGCGGGGCACAAGCTACAAGGTCCGATGGGTCGTCGCCGGAACGGCCTACAAGAAGCCCTTCCGAACTAGCGCCCTAGCCGATAGCTTCCGCTCTGCGATTGTAACGGCACAACGCAAGGGCGAGGCGTTCATAGTGGAGACTGGGCTACCCGTCTCGATCGCACGGGCGGAGAACGAGGCGAGTTGGTTCGAGTTCGCGTGCCGCTACGTGGATAGTAAGTGGTCCTCGCTCGCGGGGAACTCTCGCCGCAATACGGCACAAGCACTGACAACCGCTACGTTGGCGCTACTCTCGACTGAGCGAGGGCGGCCCGAAACAGCGCAACTCCGGACAGCTCTCGTTTCGTGGGCATTCAATACACGGGCACGGGCTGACAAGACGCCGCCGGACGAGATCCGCGTGGCACTCGATTGGCTTTCTCGTAGTACTCGATCCGTGGGCGATCTCTCAGACGCCAGAGTTGTCCGCCGGGTACTGGATGCGTTGACTACCACACACGATGGCAAGCCCGCCTCTGCGGCGACGGTGCAGCGAAGGCGGGGGGTCATCGTCAACGCATTACAACACGCCGTCGAGTGGCAGCTACTGCCGCGCAACCCCATCCTGTCCCTCTCCTGGAAGGTACCAAAGACGGGGAAGGGGTTGGACAGACGTGTCGTGGTCAACCCACCACAGGCGCGCCGACTCCTCGCCGCCGTCAGCGAGGATGGCGGACCGAGCGGTAGCTCACTGGTGGCGTTCTTCGGGGTGATGTACTACTCGGCATTACGGCCGGGAGAGGCCCTCAACCTCCGTAAGTGCAACCTGTTGTTACCCGTAGAGGGCTGGGGCGAACTGGTATTCGAGCAGTCCTGCCCTTCGGTCGGGACTTCATGGTCCGACAGCGGGACTCGTCGAGAGGTACGGCAGCTCAAACACAGGGCGAAAGGCGAAACTCGCACGCCGCCGTGCCCTCCCGAATTGACCCGCCTTCTCCACGAGCACCTCGAACGGCACGGCACGGACGCGGAAGGACGTCTGTTCCGGGGCATTCGCGGCGGCCGTCCCCTGGAGGAAAGCACCTACCACCGTGTGTGGAGGAAAGCTCGGCAGGCCGCCCTGAGCGCAGAGGAGTTTGCGTCCCCGCTCGCCCGGCGGCCGTACGACCTGCGCCACGCGGCGGTGTCTACCTGGCTCAACGCAGGCGTGCCAGCGACGCAGGTCGCGGAGTGGGCCGGCCACAGCGTCGCAGTGCTGCTCCAGATCTACGCCAAGTGCCTGGCAGGGCAGGAGGAGCTGGCACGGACACGGATCGACGCAACTCTCCGGGGCGCGTAGCCGCCCGACCGGAGTTGGGCGCGTATAGGGCGTGGACACCCGTAGAGTGCCGGTCACCGCCGGACGCCATCGGACAGAACAAGATCGGCCCCTGACCTAGTGAATGCAGGTCAGGGGCCGATTGCGCGTGGTCACAACGTGGTGCCCCCGGTGGGATTCGAACCCACACTGCGGCCCTTTTAAGGGACCTGCCTCTGCCGGTTGGGCTACGGGGGCCCACACTAAGGGTATCCGCGCCACCGGGGGGCGGATCAAGAACCAGCGTTGCCCCGCCGGATCAGCTGGGCGCGGCGTCGATCCCGGCTAGTTCGGACGCCCGGCGCAGGACGTCGATCAGCATCGCGGGGGTGAGCCGGCCGGTGAAGGTGTTCTGCTGGCTGACGTGGTAGCAGCCGAGCAGGTGCAGCCCGCCCATGGTGACCTCGGCGCCGTGGGCGAAGCGGGGCCGCGGGATCGGCACCGGCCAGCCCACGGTGCTCAGTGCCGGCAAGAGTGCCTGCCAGCCGAACGCGCCGAGCACGACCACCGCGCGCAGCGTCGGGCGCAGCAGCTGCAGCTCGCGGATCAGCCACGGGCGGCAGGTATCGCGCTCGGTGGGGGTGGGCTTGTTGGCTGGCGGTGCGCACCGCACGGGGGCGGTGATCCTGGTGCGGTGCAGCGTCAGCCCATCACCCCGGTGGGTGGCGATCGGCTGGTTGGCCAGGCCGACCGCGTGCAGCGCGGCGTAGAGCACATCCCCGGACCGGTCACCGGTGAAAATCCGGCCAGTCCGGTTGCCGCCGTGCGCGGCCGGCGCGAGCCCCACGATGGCCAGCGCGGCGTCTGGCGGCCCAAAGCCTGGAACCGGACGTCCCCAGTAAGTCTCGTCGCGGTAGGCGGCGCGCTTGTCGGCGGCGACTTTCTCCCGCCAGGCCACCAGGCGCGGGCAGGCGCGGCACCGGGTGATCTCGTCGTCCAGCGTGTCCAGCTCAGTGCCCATCAGGCGAGTCCGAGCGCGATGCCGTCGAGGATGTCGTGTTCGCTGACCACGAGCTCGCTGATGCCGGTACGGGCATGCAGCTCCTCGGCGAGGACCCGCACGATCAGTGCACCTCCGGCGATCACGTCCACCCGGCCGGGATGGATGACAGGGTTGGCTGCCCGCTGCTGGTGCGTCGACGCCAGCAGGTACTCGGCGATGCCACGCAGCTGCTCCAGCGAAAGCCGGGACAGGTGGATGCGCTCGGGGTCATAGGCCGGCAGTTGCTGAGCGATGGCGGACAGCGTGGTGACGGTGCCCGCCACCCCGACCCAGGTGCGGGCCTTGTCCACCGGTACCTCCGCGAAAGCCTGCTGCAGGGTCTGCCTTGCGAACTGCTCGGCGGCGCTGACCTCGTCGAGGGTTGGGGGGTCGCAGCGGAGGTGCCGCTCGGTGATCCGGACACATCCGACATCCACCGACCGTGCCGCCGTGACGTCCGCTCTGGTGCCATCCGAATCGCCCAGGACACAGTCACCCAGTACCACCTCGGTGGACCCACCACCCACGTCGACCACCAGGAACGGACCGTCAGCGGGGTCCAGGCCGCCCACCGCGCCGGTAAAAGATAACTGCGCCTCCTCATCCCCGGTGATCACCTCAGCTTCAGCACCGAGGGTTTGGCGGACCATGGTGAAGAAATCCTCCCGGTTGGCGGCGTCCCGGGTGGCTGATGTGGCCACCATCCGGACCCGCTGCGCGCCAGCGCGTCGCGCGATGCCGGCGTAGTCAGCCAGCGCCACCCGGGTTCGCTCCAGGGCGTCTGGAGCCAGTCGACCAGTGGCGTCGACGTCCTGACCGAGCCGCACGATGCGCATCTCCCGATGCACATCCACCAACCCCGAACCCGTCCGGTCAGCGACAAGCAGCCGAATCGAGTTAGTCCCACAGTCAATCGCCGCTACCCGCACCGTTCCCACTTCCTCCCCGGTACGCAGGGAGTGGGGAGCCACCATTGGGGGGTTTGGGAGAGGGTTTCGTCGCCGAAGGGGTTCAGGCCGGGGCCACGGGCCAGGGCGTGCGCGACGTGGACGTGCAGGCATTTGACCCGGTCCGGCATCCCACCGGCGCTGACCTGGGTACCCAGAGGTTGCACCGCGTCGCGCTCGGCCAGGTAGGACTCGTGCGCCGAACGGTACGCCTGCGCGAGCTGCGGATCAGTAGCGAGCCGTTCGGTCATCTCCTGCATCACGCCGGCGGCCTCGATTCGCGCCACCAGCCCGGCAAGGCGGCGGCAGGTCAGGTAGTACAGGGTCGGGAACGGAGTGCCGTCATCGAGCCGCGGCTGGGTCTGCACCACGCTGGGCAGCCCGCAGGGGCAGCGGTGCGCGACCGACCGCAGTGCCCGCGGCTGGCGCCCCAGCTGCGCGGCGACAGCCTCCCAGTCGGCGCGGTCCACCGGCTCACCCACTATTGATCGACTTCCAGAGCTGGCCGTACCACGGTTGCGCGGACGCCTGCACGGTGCCGGTATCACCAGTGTCGCCGGTGGCGATCGTGCCGGGCGGAAGCTGTACCAGGTACGGCGCCTCCCCAGGCAGCACGTAGCGCAGTCGCTCACGGGCCTGGGTCTCGATGTGCTGGGGGTCGGACAGCAGGTCCCGGCGCCGCTGCAGCTCGGAGATCTTGTCGGCCAGGATCTGTTGTTGCTCGTAGACCGCTGCCAGCTCGGCGCGCTGGCCCACGTAGTTGCGCAGCGGCACAGCCACGCTCAGCATCAGCACACAGACCAACGCGGCGAGCAGCGCAGCTCGGCGCGCGGTGATGATACCCATCGCGTAGCCGATCCGCGTGGCCAGCGGACGGGGCGTCACCGCGCCTTGGGGAATACCGCTGTGCCTGCTCGGCTCGGCACCGCCCATCCGACCTAGCCCTCCGCAGTGAACCGGGCGAACGCGAGGTCCCCGGCATAACGGGCGGCGTCACCCAGGGTCTCTTCGATGCGCAGCAGTTGGTTGTACTTCGCCACCCGCTCCGACCGCGCCGGAGCCCCGGACTTGATCTGCCCACAGCCGGTCGCCACCGCGAGGTCAGCGATCGTGGTGTCCTCGGTCTCGCCGGAGCGGTGGCTGAGCATGCAGCGGTATCCGTTGGATTGCGCCAGCGCCACCGCGTCCAGCGTCTCCGACAGCGTGCCGATCTGGTTGACCTTCACCAGCAGCGCATTGGCCACCCGGCGGGCTATCCCCTCTTCGAGGCGTTCCGGGTTGGTCACGAACAGATCATCGCCGACGATCTGCACCCGATCACCAAGCTCCGCGGTAAGCCGCGCCCAGCCATCCCAGTCGTCTTCGGCCAGCGGATCTTCGATCGACACCAGCGGGTAGGCGTCGAGCAGTCCGGTGTAGTAGCCGATCATCTGCTCGGCGTTGCGCGCGCTGCGCTCGAAACGGTAGACGCCGTCGGCGAAGAACTCGGTCGCGGCCACGTCCATCGCGAGCGCGATGTCCCGGCCGAGGGTGTAGCCGGCCTTATCCACCGCGGTGGAGATCAGGTCCAGCGCGTCGGCGTTGGCCGGCAGATCGGGTGCGAAGCCGCCCTCGTCTCCGAGTCCGGTGGGCAGCCCGTTGGCCTTGAGCACCGACTTCAGAGCGTGGTAGACCTCGGCGCCCCACCGCAGCGCCTCGCGAAACGACTCCGCACCGATCGGAGCGATCATGAACTCCTGGACGTCGACTCCGGTGTCGGCATGCGCACCGCCGTTGAGGATGTTGAGCATCGGGACCGGCAGCACGTGCGCGTTGACACCACCGACGTAGCGGAACAACTCCAGGCCGCTGGACTCCGCGGCCGCCTTCGCGACCGCTAGCGAGACCCCGAGGATCGCGTTGACGCCCAGCCGGGACTTGTCGGGTGTGCCGTCGAGGTCCACCAGCTTCTGATCCACTACCCGCTGCTCGATCGCCTCGACGCCGATGAGTTCGGGCCCGATCTCATCGAGCACCGCCGCGACCGCGCACTCAACGCCTTTGCCGAGGTAACGCTGGGCGTCACCGTCGCGCAGCTCGACGGCCTCGTGGCGCCCGGTGGACGCGCCGGAGGGCACCGCAGCATGGGCCAGCGTGCCGTCATCGAGTGCGATCTCAACCTCAACAGTGGGGTTCCCGCGCGAATCCAAGATCTCGCGGGCTCCGACCTCCTCAATGACGGCCACAGACACGCTCCTCATCAGCATCAGATGGGCACACGAACAGCCTAACCACGGTCGGGCGCACTCGGTCGGAGGCGCGCGCCCGATGATCGCCTGGCCGCTTACCAAGCGGCCCGCGATCGAGTACGAGGACTCGTGCAGAAGCACGTGTCCGCGTACCGTTGGAGCGACCATGACAGCCGCCGACCGCCCCCCGGACGTCGTCGAGCAGTTCCGGCTCGCTGAGGCGTTGGTCTCCGAACGGCGCCCGCTGGAAGCCCTCCGAGAGTTGGCGCCGGTACTGGATGCAGAGCCCAACGCACCGAGCGTCCAGTTGCTGGCGGGACGAGCCTACCTGCAGTCCGCTCAGCTGAACCGGGCCGAGGAGGCATTCCTTCGTGTGCTCGACCACAACCCTTCCGACCACTACGCGCGCTTCGCGCTGGGCCGCACGTTGCAGCGGCAGAGCCGCTTAGACGAGGCCCGCGCACAGCTTGCGATGGCTGCAGCGATGAATCCCACACCGGAATACCAGGAAGCGCTCAACGAAGTGCGGATGCGGATAGCGCGCCGATGATGCTCAGGTGACGCCTTGGGCGTCGCGCGCGTAGGTCTGGGCGAAGCCGTACACCTCTTGCGCGTAGCCGAGAGAATCGTTGTAGGACAGGATTGCCCGCAACCAGCCGTCACCGGAGCTGAGGTTCCGATTGTCCGCGCACAGGTATTGCGCGGCGGCCAGTGAGGCGTCGTCGATGTTCTGCGGGTCGGTGATCCCGTCGCGATTCCCGTCGGCTCGCCACTTGGCCCAAGTGGACGGGATGAACTGGAAGGGTCCGACTGCGTGATCCCAGATCTTGTCACCATCGAGCAGACCGTTGTCGGTGTCGGCGATGGCCTTGACGCCTGGAGCGCCGTTCAACGGAATCCCGATAATCGGAATTGTCGGGCGACCATCGGGTTCCAGAGTGCGGCCTTCGAAGCCACCGTGCTTGGACTCCACGGCAGCGATGCCAGCCAGAGTGACCCAGGTGATGCGGCAGTTGGGGCTGCTGGCGGCCATCACGGCGTGGGCATTCGCGTACGCCTCCAACGCCCGCTGCGGGATACTCGTCACGCGCGACATCCGGGTCGCCCAGTCGGCGAACGCCAGCTGCGGGTTGTCTGGCGTCTTCGCGGGCGGCGGCAGCTGGATCGGGATGGTGACGGTCTGATGCGCCGGCTGCTGCCCTGCGGGCTGGGGGGCGGTGACCGGCTGGGCAACCGGCTCTGCGATTGGTTCTGATACATCGGGTAGTGCGGCGGGCGCGGCCATTGCCGCTGGCGCCGGGGCGGTGAGTCCGCGGTCGGGCAGCGGAGCGGCGACCGAGCCCAAAGCTGCCAGCACCAGACCAGCACAGGCCAGCGCACCACCGGACAACAACCCGCGAATCAGGTACTGCGACGCTCGGGGGAGCCCACGACGCAGCCGTTGGTAGCTCAATTGCCCCATTCGCCCGGTTCGCGTGCCGGCCCGCTCGTCGCCACTCATACGAGAGATCAACGAGGGTCACGCAGCGGGGATACGGCTGTGCAAGCAGTGGCGGGAACACTGGCCGGGCTAG
>DATAWX010000088.1:0-1628 GCA_036266995.1 Pseudonocardiaceae bacterium
CGGTCGAGCTTCTTCGCGGGGGAAGACTTCACCGATTTGACGGACTGCCGGGCCCGCGCGGCGCTGTGGTGCGCCCAGGTCGCCGGCACCCGTATCCACGGCACCACCTGCGCCCGCCCGGGTGAGGTGTTCACCGAACAGGAGGCGCCCCTGCTGGGGGCGGCCCCGACCGGTCCGTTCATGATCCCGGTCTACAGCCGTCCCAAAGTCGCTCCTGATCGCCATGTCGAGGTGGCCCGGTCGATCTATTCAGTGCCTGGGGAACTGATCGGGCAGCGGCTGCTGGCCCGCGCTGACACCTATACGGTCAAGCTGTTCCGCGGCGGCCAGCTGATCAAAGTTCATCCCCGCCAACCACCGGGTCGCCGCCACACCGATCCGGCGGATCTGCCCAGCGAGGTATCCACCTACGCGCTGCGCGATCTCGACGCGCTGGCTCGCCGCGCCGCCGGGCACGGCGAGCACATCGGCGCCTACGCGACGGCGTTGCTCGATCATCCGCTGCCCTGGACGAAGATGCGCCAGGTCTATCGCCTGCTCGGCCTGGTCCGCCGGCACGGCGCGGACCGGGTCGAACAGGCTTGCAAGCGGGCACTGGAGGCCGAGGCGGTCAACGTCGGGCTGATCGACCGGATGCTGACTCGCGGCCTGGAAGCCGACGCCACCCCGGCGAACGCCACTGGCCAGCTAGCCATCCCCATCCCGGCCGCCGCGGAGCCCGCCACCTCGAAGGTGGTTCCCGCCGCCGGTCGGTTCGTCCGCGACGCCGGCGAGTTCGCTACCGGCACCCGCGACAGACAGCATCTTCGGCGGCCGTCATGACCACCACACGCCCGAGCCCCGCTACACGCCCGAGTTCCGCCCCGCGTGCGCAACGGGTCGATGTCTCCACTGAGCTCAAAGAGCTGATGCGCCGGCTCAAGCTCGGGCGCCTGCTGGACACCTTGCCCGAGCGTCTGGCGCTGGCCCGTACCCAACACCTGCCCTACCACGAGTTCCTGGAGATGCTCTTCGCCGACGAGGTCACCCGCCGCGACCAGCAAGCCACCGTGTTGCGGGCCCGTTCCGCGCACCTCGATCCGAGCATGGTGCTGGAGGCCTGGGACGATTCCACCACCGTCGCCTTCGATCGAACACTGTGGGCCGAGTTGTGCTCTCTGCGTTTCCTCACCCAAGCCAACAACGTGTTAATTATGGGGCCTGTGGGAGTGGGGAAGACTTTCCTGGCGAACGCACTGGGCCACGCGGCGGTCCGCCGCAAATATACCGTCCACATCGAACGCGCCGACAAACTCTTCAAACGGCTCCGCGCCGCCCGACTCGACCACACCCACGAAGACGAAATGCGGAAGCTGCACCGCGTTGAATTGCTGATTCTCGATGATCTCGCATTGCACCCGCTGGGCACCGAGCAAACGAGTGACTTTTACGAGTTGATTGTCGAGCGACACCGTGAGACTTCGACGATCATCACCTCGAACCGGGAACCCCCGGAAATGATCACCATGATGGCCGACCCGCTGTTGGCCCAGTCCGCGATCGACCGGTTGCAATCGGCGGCGTTCGAGCTCGTCGTGGAGGGCGAGAGCTACCGCCAACGCCAACGACCCCGCGTCGGCCAACCCCCA
>DATAWX010000089.1:0-3043 GCA_036266995.1 Pseudonocardiaceae bacterium
GTCTTGACGGCGCTCGAGTGTCTTGCCGCGCGCGGGGGTCTTGCGGTAGTGCCATGCATTGGTGTGCTGACCCCGAGCGCCGCAGGCGGGCGAAGATCCCGACCGATGTCGTGTTTCAGACCAAGCCTCAGCTCGGGGTCGGATTGGTGATGCAGGCCGCGGGATGGGCGATCGATCGTGCGCCGGTGCTCGGTGACGCCGCGTACGGCGAGAACACCCGACTGCGCTCAGAGCTCGATTCGAATGGGATCGAGTACGTGCTGTCGATCAACCCCGACACGACGATGTTCACGCCCGGCGCGGTGTTCCACATTCCCGCCCGTAAGCCCGGGCCCGGTCGCAACCCGGCCGCGTACCACGCCGACCGCGATCACGTCTCGGTCGGCGCGTACGCCAAGACGCTGACCGAGAAGGACTTCACGACGGTCGTGTTCCGCGGGCGCGGGAAGACCAAGGTCTCCTCGCGGTTCGCGTTCAAGCGGATCACAGCCGCGCACCCGGTCACCGAGGACCGTGTCGCTCCCCGCGAGGAGTGGCTGATCATCGAGTGGCCCGAAGGACACGACACACCGTCGGACTACTGGATCTCCAACCTCCCGGCCGGCACCAAGCCCCAGCGCCTCGCGCGGCTCGCCAGGTTGCGATGGATGATCGAGCTGGACTACCGCCAGCTCAAAGGCGAACTCGGCCTGGATCACTACGAAGGCCGCTCCTACCTCGGCTGGCAGCACCACACCGCGCTGGTCACCACCGCCCACGCGTTCCTGACATTGGAACGCACCGACCCAAAAGTCCAGCGGCGGGCCTCACGCTCCCCCAAGCGGTCCGCCTATTCATGCCCCTCTTCGACTGCTGGACCGGCTACTGCCACACCTGTCAGCAGCCGGTAGATCTCGCCGAATTGTGGCTCCCACACCCAGCCGAACAGTAACAAAGTACTACTGATATGGCGTCTGTTTTGTCAAGTGGGCACGTCGGATTGCTCCGGTCATCCGGGGGTCTGTGAGGGTTGGTCAGGAGGACGGGGCGTCGGGCACGTTCTCGGCGTTGCCAGTCTGATGATGCGGGGATTTGTGTACCCCAGGGCCTTGTTCCTGCTGCCGGCTTGCGCTGGTCTAGGATCGAGCGTGACCCTCGAAAGGGCTGCTCATAGTAGTTTCGCGCGTGCCGGCCGCGTCGCGGCCCGGCGCCCCGGCCTCCCGGCCGGACTGCTGTGGGTTGGGAGAAGCTGTGCGGTTAAGGTGCGGTCGCGGCTGCCCACATGAAGCAGGCCAACTCGCGGGCGCAGGCCACGACGGTCACGTTGTGCGGCTTGCCACGCGAACGCATCCGCGTGTAGGTGCGGTGGACGCGGTGCTGGCCGCGGTTGGCGATGCCCAGCACGTGATCGGGCTGGCCTTTCTGACGCTCGGCCAGGGTGACGCCGACCGTGGGCTCACGCGCGTAGTGCCAGGCCGCCTCGACTAACAGCCGCCTGGCCAGCGTCGAGCCGGTCTTGGTGATCGAGCCTTGGCGGTCACTTTCGCCGGATTGCTGACGCGATGGGGTCAGGCCCAGCCATGCACCGACGCGGTGTGCTTTCTCAAACCGTTCCCAGTCAGCGGACAGCTCGAGATGGACGCTGAGAGCCGTCAGCGTGTCAATTCCCCGAAAGCACCGGAGTCTGGCCACGGTCGGCCACCACTCGGGGTCGGTCGCCAACAGCGAGATTCGGTCAGCGAGTGCCTGTTTGCGGCTGGTGAGCCCGTCGACCGCGGCGAGCAGGTCCACGTAGGTCAGTGCGCTGATCGGATCGACGAACTGCTGGGCGCCCAGCCACTGGCGATGGGTCTTGGTCCAGGTCGAGCCCGGCTTGGGGTAGACCTGGCCGTGCATCAGCAGCATCTTGGACACGCGGTGGCGTGCGTTCATCAGATCTCGCCGGCACATGTCATGCGCGCGGCACAACCCGCGCGCGGCCTCGACCCGCACCGACGGGACCGTGATCGCGGTCAGGCCGCCAGCCATCAGGTTCCGGGCGAGCAACTCGGCGTCCTTGCGATCGGTCTTGACCCGGTCAGACGGACCACGTGGCGTTTTGCCCGGAGCGATCACCTCGATCCGAATCCCGGCCTCGCTCGCGGCCCGGTACAGCCCAAACCCCGTCGGTCCAGCCTCATAGCAGGCATAGACCGGACCGGACAGCGAACCCAGCCACGCGACCGGCGTCTCAAGCTCGCCGCCGGTGAACCGCCACCGCGTCAACTCGCCGCTCATCACATCGATCGCCGCGGCATGGATCGACCGGGCATGGACATCCAAGCCGACAAACGTCATGGTTCCGGGCATGGCCGGACCTCCTCAACAGTTCATGGGGTCAGCCGGAGCCGTTCTCCGGCCAGACAAACCCCCGCGAGGAGCGTCCGGCCAGTCACACCGGCAGGCAACCCATGCAACCGGGCGCCCACGCCATAGGGTCTAGTGGGTCTCCCGGGAAGGTTGCGCTCGAAACGTCATCGGTCAGGCGGCGATGAGTAGGCGGCGTTCGGCTTTGAGGAGCCGTTGGTTGCGGTGGGGGCCGTTGCGGTAGGTGATGTGGTCGGCCATCGCCTTCTTGAAGGTGTTCCAGTCGGGGTAGTCGGCGTTGTTGACCACGAACTCGCCGATCGCCCAGAAGTGACATTCGATCCGGTTCAGAAAGCTGGCGTAGGTCGGGGTGAACACCAGCTCGACGTTGTTCTCATCCGCCCAGGCGCGGATGTCGGGGGTCTTGTGCGCGGAGAGGTTGTCGGCGATGAGATAGATCCGGGTGTTCGGTCGGTAGCGCATCCGGATCTGGCGGTAGAACCCGAGGACTTCTTGGCCGCTTTTGTGGGGTCGTAGCCGGCCGTGGAGGCGGTCGGCGTGGACGTCGTAGGCGCCAAACAGGTAGCGCACCCCGCCGTTCTTGCTGTAGGTCGCCCGCAGCCGCTCCGGACGCGTCTGCGGCGCCCAGCCGGAGCCCTGGTGGGGGATCAGTTGGATCGGACCCATCTCGTCAAAGCAGACGACCACACCCCCCGGC
>DATAWX010000090.1:0-3940 GCA_036266995.1 Pseudonocardiaceae bacterium
CAGGACGTAGATCCGATGACAGATCTCCGAGACCAGGGCCATGTCGTGCTCGACGATCAGGATCCCGTAGCCGGTCTGGGAAACGTGATCGGTCAACACCTTGCCGAACGCGTGGGTCTCGGCCACGTCCAGGCCGGAGGACGGTTCATCGAGCAGCAGGAACTTGAACGGGGTGGCGATCGCCCGGGCCAACTCGACCAGGCGACGTTGCCCGGTCGAGAGCCCACCGGTGGTCTTCTGCGCCAGGTGCGCGAGGTTGCAGCGCTTCATCGCCGCCTCGGCCGCGGCGTTGATCTCCTTGGTCTCCTTGCGCGTGGAGTACAGCTGACCCAGCAACGGGTTGGAAATACCGAACAGCTTGCGGTGGCTGGAGAAATAAGCCGCCGGGCCGGTGCGCACGTTCTCCTCCACGGTGAGGCTGTCGAACAGTTCCATCCGCTGGAACGTGCGGCCCAATCCACGGTGGGCACGGTTGGCCGCACCGTGCCCGTCCAGGTGTTCCCCACCGAGCACGATCGAGCCGGATTCCGGCCGGTTACGCCCGGAACAGGCGTTGAAGAACGTGGTCTTGCCCGCACCGTTCGGGCCGATCAGACCGGTGATCTCCCCACCCTGCGCGTAGACGGTGGCGTCGTTGACCGCCGTGATCCCGCCGAACCGGACGGTCACGTTCCGGACGTCCAGGTCGACCCGCCCCGCCACCTCGACCCGCTCGCGATGTTGGCTCACGACTGCCTCTCGCCGCCGGCCGATGCGATTTCCAGTTCCGGCAGGCGAATCGCAACCGGCTGCACGGGTCTCGCCGCCACCCGGTCGCGGACCGGACTGGTGCCCTGATCCCGCTCCCGGCCCCGGGCTCCGAGGGTCAGGCGGCTGAAGTTGAGCGCCGGCCAGACAGCGACCAGGATCGCCGTCGCACCGAACAGGACGCCCTCCCACTTGACGAAGTTCGCCTTGTCGAAGGGCGGGTAGACCTTCGAGACCTCGAAGACCATCGCAGCCAGCAGCGGGGACAGGATCGGGCGTCGGCCGCAGAATCCCAGCACCGCGACGATGATCAGCGAGAACGTGTAGTCGTAGATGCCACCAGGTGTGCCGCTGGCCTGCTCGGGCACACCGGAGAGCATCGCCCCGCCGATACCTGCCATGAACGCGGCCAGGCAGAAGATGAACACCCGCATGACCGTGGCGTTCGCGCCGTGGGTCTCCACCGCCACCGGCGAGTCGGACAACGCCCGCAGCAACTGACCCAGACGACTGCGCCGCACCAGCAGGACCACCGCCGCCATCAGCACGGTGACGATCAGGCACAGGTAGTAGTAGCGCTGGTCGGAGACGAAATCCACCCCGAAGATGCCCGGCGTGGTGCCGTGCTGTCCGGTGCGGAACAACGTGAAGTCGTCGCCCGGCCGCGGTATCGGCACCAGCGGGGGATTCCCGAAGAAGCACCACATCGGGTAGACGAGGTACTGCAGCACGATGCCGAACCCGAAGGTCGCCACGGCGACGTAGATCCCGGCCAACCGGATCGCCGGGATGGCAACGATCGCACCGAAGGGCACCGCGGCCAGGCCGGCGATCAGCAGGGCCAGCGGCCAGGGCGGGTAGTTACGCCCCATGTGCAGGTGCTGGGAGATCCCGGTTGTCATCAGGTGGCCCATGGTGGTCGCGCCCAGTGCCGCGAAACCCATGTGGCACAAGGAGATCTGCCCGGACATCCAGATCAGCATCCCCAACGAGAGGAAGATGATCATGTACCCCAGGCCGGCCGAGTACTGGGTGATCTTGGCCGAGTCCACCGCGTGCGGGACCATGATCGCCGCAAACAGCAGCAGCCCGAGACCGGCCGCGGTCACCGCCGGGGGGAACTGTCGGGGCGGGGTGAACTTGCGTGCGTTACGGACCCCGCGTTCGGTCAGCTTGCGGGCCGGGACCGTGAGGAACACGATCAGCAGCACGATGAACGGGGTGTTGCGGGGCAGCTGCTCCATGATCAGGTTGTGCTTGCCGAACAGGTGATTGGACAGGCTGGGGACCTGTGAGGGCAGGTAGTTGACCAGGACACCGATGAAGAAGGCGCCGCCGACGGTCAGCGGCAGGTTCTCGAACAGCCCGATCGCCGCGGCCCCGTAGGCCGCGATCACGATCAGTACCAGGGTGTTGACCGAGACACCGAGCTTGGGCGCCAGCAGCATCCCGGCGATCGTGGCGAAGCAGGAGCCCAGCACCCAGGACAGCCGGCGGACCGCAGTCGGGCTCATCTTCTGCAGGGAGAGCAAATTCGGGTCGTCGACCACCGCGGTGGTCGCCTTGCCCAACCGGGTCCGACCGAAGAACGCGAACAACGCGAACGCCGAGACCAGGCAGAACACCGTGACCATGACGTCACCGTAGGAGACCTTGATCTCCCCCAACGTGAATCCGCTGGTCGGCAGGTAGTCGCGGGTCCGCAGGTCCGCGGCTCCGTAGATTGCCGTCATCAGCCCTTGGAGCATGACCAGCAGACCGACGGTGGCGACCACGATCATCACCGTCGGGGCCTCGGCCAACAAGGCCGCCAGGCGTTCCATCACCAGACCGCCGAACACACCGACGATCAGCAGGCCGAGCAGGAAGGCCACCGGCCACGGATACGGCCCCTGCAACGCCGACGGCAGGATGTCCTTCAACCACGGCCGGGAGGGCAGGTCGTGGAACTCGTAGAACATGTACGCGCCGACCGCGGCCTGCGCGCCGTAGGCGAAGTTGAACACGCCGGAGGTCTTGTAGGTGAGCACCAGGCCCAGCGCGCACAGGGCGTAGACCGAGCCGTCCGAGATTCCCGGGACGAAGTAGTTCAGGAAAGTGTTCATGGCCGGCACACCCCGCAGGGTCTACGCCCCTCCTGCTCGTGAGTCGTCAATGCGGCCTCGGGCCAGTCCCGCCCGATGGCCATCTGACAGCCAAGTCGGTGATAGTGCGTCAGCCCCGCGCCTGCGACCAGCAGGCCCGGCCCGGCCTCGACAGCAACGCTCTGTGCGCCCGGCTTAACGATCCGGATGTCGGGACGTTCCGAGAGCAGGACGCGACGGCGCAGCGCGAGCGTCCGGCGTCCGCTGACCAAGGCGGCCGCACCGGACAGGCCCGTCAGCACGACCGCGGCGATGGCCAGGTCGAGTGCGGTCTTCTGCTCGTCGAAGGTGCGGTCACCGCTGATTGAGTACCAGCACAGGATGAGGACCAGTGCTGCTGCCGTGATTGTTGCGACCCAACCGAGCATCACTTGCGGCGCCCAAGGTTCGGACCACAACACCGGGCTGGGCTTCTGGGCTGCTCGGCGCGATCTAGACATCGCCGACGACCGCGGCATGGCTCCGCGATCCGTTGGCCGCGTGGGCGTGCTGGGTCTCCTCGACGATGAGCTCCGCCGTGAACACTCGGTCCTGCCCGTCGTCCCAGCGCAGGACCCCGCCGGACAAGGCACTCTCGATGCGGTCGAGCTTGCGCCATTCGTCGCGCAGGTCGGCCGAGATCCACAACGTGGCGCCGATGCCGAGCAGGAAGATGCCGCCCAGACCGCCGGAGACGATGTAGGGGGATTGCTCGGACAGCACGCTCGTGCCGCTGACCCCGACCCAGCCGGAGATGAGCATGACCGCGCCGACGATGGTGAGGATCAGGGAAACCAGGCGGTCCCACTGCTTCTTCGCGACGTTCAGGAATTCCATGACGACTCCGGACATGAGAGTTTCGACTGCAGCGGCAAATCGTCGGAGGCCGGCACCGGAGCACGGCGCACGGCCCCCGACGATGTTCGATCAGCGGCTCAGCCGCTGTGGCGCTGAGGATCGTTGGAGGCGACCAGGTCGGTGCACCTGGCGGTGGAGTCCCAGTTGACCCACTTGCTGTCAGTCGCATCCGAGCTGACCGCGAACAGGCAGTAGGGCACGGTCGGGTTGCC
>DATAWX010000091.1:0-9105 GCA_036266995.1 Pseudonocardiaceae bacterium
GCCGCCAACACCGCCCCGGCGCGCTGCCGTGAGTGCTGCCGTGTCAGCCAATGGCGGACCACCGACGAGCCAGGAGGACCGGCATGGGACTGCTTGATCCGGTCAAGGGTTTCAGGGTCACCTTCGCGACATCATTCACCAAGGTCGTAACCGCGGTGTAGATCGCACGCCGAGAGGCTGGCGTACTACCTGTCTCCCCGCCGTCAGTGCACGGGCAAGTAGCTTGGCGCTACCTCCTCACTGAGGCGTTCCACCCCAGAGTCGCTCCCCGGGGCATCGGTGAGAAGAGGGTTTCGTGGACGCTGAGGACGCGCTGATCCCAGCGTGCGGTCCAGCCCAGCAAGATGGCGACCACCGGAACTTCCACCGTGGACAGCCGCGCCCGTCAATATAAGTCGGTCAGGGCGTCCGCGTCGACGAGCGGCAGCGCGGACGGCCAAACATCACCAGATCGTCACGGTCGTTGCAGGCCAGCCAGTTGGGAGTACGCGTCCCGATCACACCAAGCCATGGCCTCATGCACACAAGGCCGTCACAGGACCGGCGCACGGCGCACCAACGGTCGTTGCGGCTTCCTCTTTGGGTGCCTGGCACCGGTAGATGTTATTCGCACGCTCGACTAGAACGCGCCGTGTCCGCGAAGGGATGTTCTCCCCGTCCGAGATACGTGACAAGGTTCAACGGGGACGGTCTCGCTGCTTGATCGACGGCTCTACGGTCTCTCGGACGTCGACTGGCTTCTTGCGGGTCCTGGCACGGCTCGACGGGTCGCGGTGTAGCCGTCCGGAAGCCGGTTGAGCCCCGTTTCCCCGCGCTACCCTGTGCAGCATTGATCCCGGAGCTCTGGTTCGGCGAGTGGATTCGCTCGCGATGGTAGTGACCATTACCACCCGGAGCAGGGTACGGAGGACTACAACCGGCTGAGGAGGCCTGGAAGTCGGAAGAAGCGCCGTCGGACCGTGCACGAAAGCGTGATTCGGTTGCCACTCGGACGGCCTCGGAAACTGGGCCAGCCGTGTCCCGCCGGGCACTGAACGTAACCACGCGACCAGCGGAAACGCCCTCTTGATTGCGTTAAGTGACCAGTCGAAGTCCCGTACGCCTACCCGACTGGCGCTCGGTTCAGTCCCTTGCATTGCCCACGGTGATCCGTACCTTCAATGTCGTCCTGCGCGAAGAAGCCACCTTGGTGCGGGAATCCGGACCGGTGCGCACAGCCCTGTCCCTCGGGATCGGATACCGCAACCTTACCCCGAATCGGGACAGGGACGCAGGCCGACGATGGGTCGACTCAGGACCCGACTTCCGTGCCATTTCCGTCGGCCATCCAGTTGGGTGCGCGTTCGCGGAGAATGGACATGACCAGGACCTCCCGATTACTCGCAAGTATTGGTATCACCGGGATCGCTCTGACGACTCCGCTGGCATTCGCAACACCGGCCCAGGCGGGCCCGGTTCGCCAGGATCCGTGGGATCGCGTAGCGCAATGCGAGAGCGGCGGCAACTGGAGCGCCAACACCGGCAACGGGTATTACGGCGGCCTGCAATTCAGCCGAGGCACGTGGTATTCATACGGTGGAGGGGCCTACGCAGGCACCGCCAACCACGCCACCCGGTCGCAACAGATCGACATCGCCGAAAAAGTACTCACCGCGCAGGGTTGGAACGCGTGACCAACCTGCGCCAGAAGGGCCGGGGTCCTCTG
Organism: Pseudonocardiaceae bacterium; assembly: GCA_036266995.1. Classification (GTDB taxonomy): domain Bacteria; phylum Actinomycetota; class Actinomycetes; order Mycobacteriales; family Pseudonocardiaceae. Next base: position 1,706 of record DATAWX010000091.1, read on the forward strand.
ACGACCGGGCCACGCCCGGCCACAACACCCGGCGGGGGACGCTCGTAGGGTCCGATGTCGGCCGCAGCGAGGAGTATGGGGGTCCGTTACGCGGCTCGGCGTTGGAATCCGCTTGCCGGGTTTCTTGGCTTCAGCACAGCAGAGTAGTTGTTGTTTCGCCGTGCGGCCCGAAGCTCGAGTAATTGTCTGGATAGGGAGAGCTGCGCTGCTACTTGTCGTCTCGCTCGCACGCCGAGCTGCCACTGGCTGAGCCTCCACCCGATGACTACGCCAAGGGTCACCCAGACGGACGCGACGAAACGATTGATCCCAGAGTCTTCTTTACTCCTCAGCTTCGGGGCGTCGCGGTAGGACCTGGCTTCTGCCGGTGACGGTCCCACCTACTCCGGACACCCACCTTGGGGTTGGCCGTCAGTTACCTGTCCTCTATAAGAGGCGCGATACCGCCCGCGAGATACATCCTGTAGACGAACTAGGGACACCCCGCGTGCTACCGCCGGGCCCCGCCCCTGGTCTGCTCCCGAGACAAGCCCTCGACGCGGCGGGACACCCACTTCCGCCCTCGCCCACGCGGCCGTCACTTTTTGTGGTCGTTACACAGCGAACTGTCAGGTTGTGTGCAGGTGTTGACCACCCCAGCCTCCGCCTCCTTCACGGCGTCTGAGGGTGGACCGGGCAAGGGCGGGCCGGGCAAGGGCGGGTGGCTACCGCTGACCCGGCCAGACTGTAGGAGTCGATCCGAATGATTAGTCGGAGACTGCTGCGCTGACCTGCACGGCGTTCACGCGCCCGGGTTGGGCACCCCTGTGCGGCCCAATCCTGGCGCGTAACCCCAGAGCTACACGAGTCGTCGCCAGTTTGCATCGAGTGTCTAGCGGTCCCTGGCGTGGCCGAGCGCGAGGTATCCGGTGCTGAAGGCCAGTCGGTGGATTCGCAGGTCGGGGACCAACTGGGCCAACTGCCGCCAGGGCCGGTCGAATCCGCTGAAGTCGTTGACGAACGGCGCATGCAGGGCGGCAACCCACGGTTCCAGCGGCCAACACCACGGGGCCGGCCACTTCCCGCCGGCTGCGGCCACCGGCGCCCCGGGATGCAGATGGGCAAAAATGTGGTCCAGCGCCGCCGGGCACTGCAACACGTCGTGCACCGCGCAGAACAGGGCGGCATCCGCCGCGGTCTCGATCGGCGCACTCGCCACCGGTGAAGCGAGCAGGCGCACGTTGTCCCAGCCGTGCTGGGCCACCCGCTCAGCGGCCACCTCGAGCATCTGCTCGGACTCGTCGATCCCCACGATCATCCCCGAGGCGTCGACCTTGCGCCGTAGCAGCGGCAGGCACAGCCCAGTACCGCAGCCCACGTCGAGGACTGTGTCGCCGCGCCGCGCCGGCAACGTGCGGACCAGCAGCTCACGCCAGTAGCGAAAGGCGCCCGTCCGCTGCTCGTAGCGGCCGGCCAGGCTTCCATAGGCCTGGGAAGCCGCTGTGGGTGCGATGCGCAGCGCGGGTGTCGTCATGCTGGGCCTTCTTTAGAGATCGACGTGCGCGAGTGGGGGTGCGCGACGCGCTCGATGGCCGGGATGTTGGTGCTCGATGAGGAACTCGCTGAGCACGGCGGCGAACCGGTCGGGGCACTCCACGTGAGGCAGGTGCCCGCAGTCAGGAAATACCGACAACTGCCCTGCGGGCAGCCGGTCTACCGCGGCGTGAGCCTGGTAGGCAGGGAGCACGTAGTCACATGCGCCCCAGACGACCAGGGTCGGCATCACCACGGTGTGGAGTCGGTCGAGCAGGACCTCACGCTGTCCGGTGACGTCGAACAGAGCGCGAGCCATCGCGGTGGCCGCCTCGAGTTGGCCCACCCGGCGACCCAGCGCGTGCTGCTCGGTGACGAACTCCGCGGGCATCCGCCAAGGCTGGGCGAACAGCATCGCCGCGGACATGGTCGTGCGCTGCAGATCGCCGCCCGGCATCCGGCTGAGCAGGATCGCTAGCTCGCCGATGATCGGCTGGGCGGCCAGGGCCAGCAGGGGGTTGACGTCGCGGCCCAGCCCCGCGCTGGAGACCAGGGTCAGCGTTCGCACCCGGGCCGGGTCGGCCAGGGCCAGCCGCAGCGCGACCGCACCGCCCACGGAGTTCCCGACCACGTCCAGCAGCCCTACCCCGAGGGTGTCGAGGAAGCCGGCTACGAATGGGGCCAGGTCACGGCCCGGGGCGTAGCCACCGACCGCGGGGGCGCTGTCTCCGTGACCGGGCAGGCTCAGCGCCAACACCCGATGGGTCCGGGCCAACGCCGGGATGACCCACCGCCAACTACTCGCGCTCTGCTCGTAGCCGTGCAGCAACAACAGCGGCGCCCCAGTACCGGCCTCGAGGTACTGGGTACTCATCCCGTCCACGGTGACCCGACGATCTCGAACAGCGGACTCAGGCTGATCCCGATGCGGTAACTCCACCGGAACAGACCTCAAGATGACAGACACACAGTCCCCTTAACTACGCGCCACGTGACATCGATTGCGTCACCGGGGTCTGGAGCGACACCGACCACCGTGCCATGACGCGGCAGACGCAGCGGCGATCCTGTGGTCGACGACACGCGAACGCGTAATCCAACGGCGATCGAGGTGCTGTTCGCAGCAGCCAGTGGCAGGGTTCAGCAACGCGCTCGGCCACCCGATCGTGCCGACTGATCACAGCGGTCGGCGTGACTCCGTGTCGACGACCTCATGACCAGGGACCTCAAATGCCCAGTTCGGTAGCGCGTTAACCACATCGGCTGGTAGGTACGGCTGGTTTGAACCGGCGGAGCTGAAGGGCTCGATTTATTTACTAGGACAACCTCCGTGTGACCTCGCGTGCACCCTATCGATCGGTCATCGCTCCGACGAGCACTCTCGCGCCTGACTCGCCCCCGGGATCAGGGCGGCGTGCGGTGGGCCTACCAGCGGGTTGACGCCCTGAGTAGGCTCACCACAAGCGCTCATGCCCCGCAGTCGGCTCAGCTCGACGAGCGAGTCACGGGTCGTGCGCTATGTTGCCCTAGACCCCGGTGACTGATCAGTGTCGTATCGGTCCGGGGAGATCACATGGCGACTCGTCATGAGCGCGCAGCGCGAGAAGCTGACCCCAGCGGTGTCTCACTCGTCAGCTTCAGTGTTTGGCCCGGCGCTGATGGTGTGGTGATACTCGATACGGCCCTCCACGATGATTTCGTCGGCCGCCGACACATCGCTTCGCTGCCGTCGCCCGTGCCCAGCTCAACAGAGCGATGTTCGCCAGCCCGATCGGAAGGACCACCAACATGACCATGGGCGACAGGATCAAGACCTGGCAACAGCTGCTCGACGAACGAGTTGACGCCGCACCTGCCCAGACAACCAACGGTGACGACCGACCCGATGACAACTCTCGCCCTCACCACGTGAACCCCGGTGGTGCGGAAATCCGCACTACCGGAGATGCTGCGCGGCAGGAGTTGGCGCAGCTGCGCGAGCGGATGGCCGTGATCAAGCAAGAGACCGCCGTCGAGGTGGACAGTAAGTGGGTCTCACCATGGCGAACCCAAGAGACGTTCGACCTCAAGGTGAAAACGAGACTAACGGGCCACCAGGAGTATCGGTCGCTGCAGGACCGTGTCCGGGACGCTACCGCGCGCCTTCCAGCGGAGCCCAACCCTGCTACGGCCGCCGGCGCGGCTAGTTAGGTCGCCTTCCAACCCCCAGACAGGGCGCGGTCGAGTCGAGGCGAAAGCCCGACGCGGCCCTGGCGGCGGAGCAGTCGGCGGCGTCGTGCACACGTTCATGACCCCCAGAAGATCCGCGGGTCCACACCCGCGAAGGAGACAGCATGATGAACAATCACACCATCACAATCGCGAGAGATAGCACTCCAGCGCAGGATTATCAGGCTGAATGCTCGTGTGGCTGGGTCAGCCACCGGTCCTGGCTAGAAGCCACTGCTCGTCGCGTCGCCGACAAACACATGGCAGCGGTCATCCGTCCCACAGCGTAGAACGCAACCGAGGGTGCCCAGGTACGGGCGGTCGAGTTCGTGGCACAGGCCGCACAGGTGTCGCCGGTGGCGGACTCGGTGACGATGATTCTCGATGGCCTGAATTTACATTGTCGAGCAGACCGTATCGCTCCGTTGTCAAGTAAACGATACCGCGCGGTGGCGGTGAACAGCCCGACCCGACACCGTTGGCGTGGTGAGCCGATTGAGAGTAGTATTTAGTGGCGGTCGACTACTCTCTGTGCGTGCGGTGTCCTAGCCCGCGTCGTTGTCGGCTTCACCATGACACCGGCTGTCTTCCATGCCGGGACGGGAACGCCGCGTCGATGCGCGCAGTTGAAGCAGTTGGAGCTCGGCGAGCACCCAGCAATGCGACCAAGACTCGCTCGGCGCCGCAGTCGCTGCCCCAGGGACGGCTGCCCGCAGTGGTGGTCAACCCGAACGTCATCGACGACCTGGGGAAGCTGCAGACCCAGATCGCTGGAGTGTGCGCGGAGCTGGGGTGGGCGCCACCGTTGTGGCTTGAGACCACCGTCGAGGACCCGGGTGGCGGTCAGGCCAGAATCGCGTTGGCCGCTGGCGCGGATGTGGTGCTCGTCTGCGGAGGGGATGGCACGGTCCGCCATGTGGCGCAGGTCCTCGCCGGATCGGGCACCGCACTGGGCTTGGTGCCCGCAGGCACCGGCAACCTACTGGCTCGCAACCTCGCTATTGGGTTAGGCGACCGGGCCCGAGCCACTCGGATTGCGTTGTCCGGGAAAAACCGCGCGGTCGACGTCGGCCGTGTGTTTATCGATGACCGCGCCGAGGAGCAGGTGTTTCTGGTGATGGCCGGAGTGGGCTTTGATGCGGCAATCATGGCCGGCGCACCCCACGAGTGGAAGTCCCGATTGGGCCCGTTGGCGTACTTCGTCTCCGGCATTCGTGCGCTGAGGGGCCCGAGGGCCTCGATCGCCCTCGCTGTGGATGGCCGGATTGAGCTGCCCCGTCGAGTCCGCACAGTGGTGGTTGGCAACTGCGGCAAGCTTCTCGCCGGGTTGGTGTTGATGCCCGCGGCCAGGGTGGATGATGGGTTGCTGGATATCGTGTCCCTCGGGCCGAGGGACATCTTCGGATGGCTGGCGGTAACCGCGCGGGTATTGACCCGCCGCTGCCGTGGCCACCGGATAGTGCAGCACTGGCAAGGCCGCACCGTCATCATCAGCGCGGAGGATCCACAGCTGGCCCAACTTGATGGCGATCCGGTGGGTGAAGTGCGGGGATTGAGGGTGCGCATCGACCCGGGCGCCCTGTTGGTGCGCGTCTAGCGGCCCCGCTGCGAGAATGTCGAGCATGGCTGAGACACGAGCGGGCTCCGCTGGGACGTCTCCGCCGTGCCGTCCTCGGCCGTCCGATCCTTCCGAGCTTGGGTTCGTGCGTAGGCCCATGGTGCGTTGGCTTGATCCCCACCAACTCATCGACACTGCTGTGCGGGTTTTGCTTTCAGGCATGTTCAGCTCCTACGCCGATAATCGGGAGTCGCAGGAGCGGGAGCCAGCCACGGTCCCGGATCGCTCCGGGGAAGCCGATTTGTGGCTGGACTATGTGGCCGACGTGGGTGATGGGTGGAACTCGACGTACACCGTGGCCCGGTTGCTGGCCACCGAAGAGCTCAAGCTCGACTGGGACGGCGAGGCCCACGCCACTCAGCGGGGGCGGATTCTCGTCATGGGGGGCGACCAGGTGTACCCGGTGCCCAACGCCGCGGAGTATGAGAACCGCATGCTCGGTCCGTACCGCGCAGCGCTGCCGTGCGTCCGGGGAGAGGCTCCTGAGCTGTTCGCCATTCCGGGAAGCCACGACTGGTACGACGGACTGGTCAACTTCACCAGCATCTTTTGCCGCAACCACTGGATCGGCGGGTGGAGAACGCGTCAGCGTCGGAGCTACTTCGCGGTCAAGCTTCCGAACCGCTGGTGGCTGTGGGGTGTCGACATCCAGTTCGGGTCCTTCATCGACGAAGCCCAACTGCAGTACTTCTCTGACGTCGCCGTCGACCAGGTGCAGCCCGGGGACCGCATCATTTTGTGCATGGCCAAGGAGGTCGAGAGCGGCCGGAAGCAGGCCGAGATCCATTCCGATCGGGATGTGGAGTACCTCGAGCGCGAAATCATCCAACCCTGTGGCGCCCAGTTGGTGCTGTACCTTAAGAGCGGAAAGCACTACTACGCCCGATACGAACAGGAGAATGGTCTTCGTCAGCACATCACTTCCGGCGGCGGCGGCGCCTTTTTGCATCCCACCCACAACCTCCCTGAGCGCATGGACTTCCCCGGAGCGCACGGAACCATCACCTACCGCAGAGCCAGTACCTATCCCTCAGCGGCTGTATCAAAAGGGCTGAGGAAGCGGATCTGGCGACGACGGAGCTGTGCCCCACGTGCGATGGCTCAGGGCAAATCCTGGGACCCTCGACATAGCCCCCGCCGCTGTCTCACACTGACCGCATGCCGCGCACTGCGATCCTCTACGCCCGGTCGAACCGTCGCGAGAACCTCGACCGGCAGGTGCGGGAGTTGGAGGACTGGTGTGACCGCGCTGGCGTTGTGCCGATCAGCACAGTCGCCGAGGTCGCGATCGGTGTCCGAGCGTCACGCCGGTGCAGGCAGGTCTTGACGGACGTCGCAGCTGGCCTTGCGGATCTCGTGTTAATCCGGGATGTTTCGCGCTTGTCTGAAGACGCCGCCCAGCTGGAGCAGATCATCAGCGAACACCGGTCCCGGCTCGCTATCAGCCGAGACGACCGGCACCACTGAGCCGGATCCCGTTCGGACTCACTCTAAGGCCCTATTCTGGCCGCGCCCCATAGTGGCCGTTCGGCTTCGCCTGGGCAGTGGCCGAGGTGCGCCAGCAGGCCTTGCGGCGCAGTCCCGCCGACGAGGGCGCGACGGGGGTCACGCGAGCCAGTTCTCGTTTCGACGAATCAGCTGCTGTTGATGCGATAGGGGTTGGCTCAGTTGACTTCCAGTGCGGTGCGTACCCCGCTTTCCAGTGAGCCTTCGATCCAGATGGCGGCTTCACCCAGAGCGTAGCGATTGCGGGTCAAGGATTGGGTGACACCGACTCCGGTGTATTCGTCGTAGACCCGCTGGCGGAACAGCCGCGCCATGTTGTCCAAAGCGAACCGGTAGCGCTCGTCGTCGGTCAGTGAGTGCGGGGTCAGTGGGCGCCAGCCGGGTTGAGTATGGCGTGGTGTCCAGTCCTGGGGACGGGGTTGGGTGGGGGTTTTTGCCGGGTGTGTTGGTAGGTGTCTTCGTGGAGTTGGTGGTAGAGCCCGTTTTTAGCGAGTAGTTGGTGGTGGGTGCCCTGTTCGGTGATCTTGCCGTGGTCGAGTACGGCGATCTGGTCGGC
>DATAWX010000092.1:0-17833 GCA_036266995.1 Pseudonocardiaceae bacterium
TGAACCGCTGCTGCCCTGCCAGGCAACTCCGCGGACCGTGGTGGGTGCACTGAGAAGCACTTTTGCTATCGAATCTTGGACGCGATCTTCAACGTGGTTCGCGGCGGTATAGTCTGGAGACATCTGCCAGCCGAGTTCCCGCGGTAACGACTGTCCACGGGCTCTACTGCCCACAGGGGTCCGGGCCGGACAGGGCGGCACCGACAGCGGCAATAATCGGCTCGGTGCCGGTGCACGGTACGGACACCGAGCCCAAGCTTAGCCGGCGTAGTAGTTGATCGCTTCCTGGCCGACGCGTCCCTGCTCGGACTGCACCCTCGCCCAGCTGATTGCCAGGCAGTGATCGCTAGCACCGAGCTCACGGATCGACGTGCCATCGTGGTCCTGAATGATCGATGGTGGTCACCACAACTAGCAGCACCACGCCTATGTCCACGGCTGCGTGACACTTGCTGCCGTTGACCTTCTTCCCGACTTGTGGTTCGCCGACCGGCGTGGGTTCGCTGTTCAGGACGCACTGGCTACCTGGCTGCGGTGGCTGGACTTCGCCGCGACCACCTTCGAGGACCTCGCCAACGGGTGGATGCCGTTCAACAAACCGCGCTCCTACGCACAAGGCGAACTACTACGCTGCGCTAGTCACCCTGCAGGGGCCAACTACCGGTCAAGCACCGGCGCGGGTGGTGACCCTTTCGCACCACCGAGACGGTGGGGACTCGCACGCATCATGCCCGCGTAGGTGACTCCCTGCGTCCGGAGAGACATGAGCAACGATCGCAGTCAGCGCGTTCAGCTTGCATTGGTGGATTCCACCGCGTCTAAGCAGAGGCCGATGGGTCGGGGTCAGGCGGCACGATCGACCTGGCTCGCAATGTGTTGATGGCGGCCATCAAGTCCAGCCAGCCACAGAAGGGCAGGGTGACGGGCTCACCCTCGCGCATGAGGTTGCCGGAGATGGGGTCTGTGTCGAACAGGACTAGGCGCAGCGCAACACCGGACGGTTCGATGGTGCCGGCTTCGTCGGGATCGTACTGAGCGAACATGGCAACCGACCTCGGAAAGGGTGGGCTCACGTTAAGCGTTCCGGTCCATGGCAGCACCGAGCACGGAGGAATTTGACTGATCCTCAGTGAGTTCACGGGCGGCGGACTCCGTGAGGGCGCCGGCGATGAGTTCTGCGCGGGAGTGGATGCCGAGCTTGGTATAGATCCGGTCGAGGTGGCCTTCGACGGTGTGCACCGACAACGATAGGTGCGCGGCGATCTGTGGGTTGCTGCGGCCGGTGACGACTTGTCGGGCGACGCGAGCCTCGGCGGCGGTGAGCCGATTGGGATGTTCCCGGGGCCGTCGTCGCCGGCCGCCGGCGAGGGCGAGCTCTTCGCGGAGCGGTGCAGCGTACCAGCGGGCGCCTGTGGTCTCTACCAACTCCAGGGCTTCGGCCAGCAGGGGCCGCGCCCGGGTGGGGTGGCCGCTTCGGCGCAGGAATGCGCCGTAGTCGAGAAGCGTCTCAGTCTTTTCCACCGGCAACTCGACCTGCTCGTGATGGGTCAACGCCTCCTGGTAGTGCCCATCGGCGCGAGCGTGGTCCCCGGCAGCGTCGGCCAGGGTGGCCCGGGATGTAGCCAGGGCGATTCGCGGCCACCGGCAAGGAAGCATGGCACTGTGCTCGGTCAGCCAGTCGATGACCCTCTCGGCATCGCTAGTGCGGGCGCATCCGATGTGGGCGGTCACCGCGTGCCGTGCCCAATACACCATGCACGGTTCACCGATGCCGATCCGGTTCACGGTCTCCTCGATCCGCCGGTAGGCATCGCTGGCCTGTTCGAGCAAACCCTCTCGTAAGTACCGCTGGGCGCGAAGCTCTTGCACATACAACAGCACGAGGTCCTGATCTGGGGCAAGCATCTCGACTCGATCGCTCCAGACCGAGCTATGTTCCAGGCGACCCTGGTAGTGAGAGGTACACGCGGCTCCGACACAGCTGTAGAACTCAAGCATCGGGAGCACATCGGCATAGCCGAGAGCGACGTCGAGAACTGCCATGGCCTCATCAATGCGGCCGAGGTAGAACAACGCACGCGCGTGCAAGGGTCCGAGGCCCGCCGCGGTTTCGAGGGCGCCCCGCTGCTCCGCGATCTCACGACCTGCGCAGAGCAGCCGCTCGGCATCCGCGAATCGCTCAACCAGGATCGCGGTAAACGCTGTGTTGGGCAATATCCCGAAGCCGCCATTCAGTTCAGCGACGTCAGCGCGCAACGCGGTGTGCAGCTCATCGATCGCCTTCGAAAGCTCCTCCAGATCCACTGGGCCACCGGACTGGACCCTGATGTTCATCCAGGCTGCTTCGGCCCGGGGGTGAGGACCACCAGGCACATCAACTGCGATCGCGCGCGCCTGCGCGATCAGGGGCCGCGCCGCGGCCGGTCCAGTGCTGTTCCAGAAGATCACCGCGCGGTCCAACAGGATTTCGATCGCGGTCGCCGGATCACTTGACTTGGCTAGCAGGCTGGCCTCCTTCAGGCGGGCGTCGGCGCGGTCGTAATTGCCGGTGTAGGCCAGGGCGCGTCCCAGCATCCGCAACGTCTCAATGCGCATGGGCGTTGAGCACTCCGGATGGGAGAGTAGCCGCTCGTGGACTCCGATAGCCTCGGCCGGCTTGCCGGCGTCGATCAGCACCTCGCCCGTCACGTACAGCAGACCGGGTTCGGCCCGATCACCAGCCAGTCCGGTGGCAGCCTGTAACCGATCAGCCGCACTGGTGATCGCCCCAGCCCTGCGCGCCGCCAACCCGACCCGCTCCAATACACCGATCGCGACCGGGTCACCGATCAACTCGGCCCGCACGGCGTGCTCAGCCGCCTCAGCGTCGCGACCCCGATCAACTAGAACAGTGAAGGCTCGGGCATGCAACCGAGCCCGCAGCGGGTCGCTGAGATCACGATAAAGCGCCTGCGCGAACAGCGGGTGCACGAACTCGGTGCCTCCACCCGGCGCGGTACACACCAGCCCTGCGCGGGCCATAGAATCCAACGCTGCGTCCACGTCGCACTCCGCTAACTGAGCGACCTCGGCCGCCATCCCCGGCAGGAACGACGGCCCTAGTACCGCTGCAGCCCGCGCACAACTTAAACCCGTGGCAGACAACCCAGCGAATCGCGCGAGCACGACATCCACGGCCGGCGTAGGAGAGCCGTCTGCCAGTGGACCCGGGATGTCTGCGCCCTGATTGATCGCCACCGCTACCTGCTCTAGCAGCAGTGGATTCCCACCACATACTCGCCAGGCCCTCTCGACCACCTCTCCTGGCAACACCGCGTCAGTGTGCGCAGTCAACAACACCCCGGCCGCCGCCTGACTCAGCGGCTCCAACCACGTCACCGCACCATGCCCGTCGTGCGCGAGCTCCATCGCCACGTCGTAGGCGGCCGAGGGCCACGGCCGCATCGTCACAAGCAACCCAATCGGGAGCCCCACAAGGCGCCGACACAGAAATGACACCAGGACCAGTGAGTCCGGATCTGCCCAGTGCAGATCATCGAGCACCAGGACAAGCGGCAGCTCTGCAGGCTGGGCAAGCCAATGCAGGGCGCCGTACAAGCGCGTCGGCCGAGCATGCTCAGCGGTCGCCTTATCCGCCGCGAAAACATCATGCCCCCCGACACTGCCGAACGCCTGCACAGCTAGCCCGAACGCCAGCGCGGTGTCCATCGAATGACCCCGCCCCAACCCGATACGCACCCGCCCGACGCCCAGCTCGCAAACCTGCTCTACCAGAGAGGTCTTGCCCAAACCGGCCTCGCCCAGCACGAACAACGCACCTGAGCCCCCGCCCGCCACCAGATCCAGCAGCGCCGCGGCAGCCGCAAGGACGTGGTCCCGCTCCAGTAGCGCCCGGGTCCGGGTCATGCCTCCCCCTATAGCGACCAAAGGCAGTCGGCTAATCTTCCGCCACTTCGAGGCACAACAGCAATGCCGAGGACTTTGGAATTTGTCAAAAAAGGCACCTCTCTGCGTCAAGCAGATGTCGCTCCGCAACTTGTAGGAGTCGGTGCAGCCAGGTCCGAGAAGTGGCTTGGAGTCAACTGTGAAGTCGACGCCGTCGGCGTGGAAACTACAGGGCCACCGGCGGCGCCAGCAGGCACCGATTGGTCTCAGACCTATCCTCTCAGCCGCCTCGGCATTTTGGCGCCGAGCACCTCAGCTGCTCGTTGATCGGAAGCGGCAACCCAGGCCGCGTAGACCCGCAGGGTGGTCGCGCCTCCCCCACCGTGACCGAGCCGGCCGGACACGGTGGCCAAGTCGACACCCGCGCTGAGCAACTCGGTGGCGCTGTAGTGCCGCAGCTCATGTAGATGTGTGGAGATGCCCTGGTCTGCAGCCATGTCGGTGTACCGGTGAGTGACCCAGTCCGGATTCAACGGCCGACCGTAGGCGGGATCGCTGGAAAACAGATACCACTCGTCGATGGACGCCACATCAAGCAGCTTCGCCCGATGCAGGGCCCGGTCGCGATGCTCTTCGAGCACGGCGATGGTGTCGTGGTCGAGGGAGATTCGGCGCATTTGATGAGTCTTGGTGTCTTTTTCGATCTTGCGGCCTCGGCGCTGAACGTAGTTGCGCCGGATTTCCAGCAGCTGGCGGTCGAAATGCACATGCCGCCAGCGCAGCGCGAGGACCTCACCCCGGCGCATCCCGGTCGTCATCACCAACCACACGAGCGTGCCCCACACAGCGTCCTGCTCCCAGACCAGGCCGGCCGCCTGCTCCGGGGTAGGCGGGTCGGGGTGGGGTGGCGGTACCTTCGGCCGCCTTGCAACGCGGACGACGTTGACGCTGGCCCAGTCCCACCGGACCGCAGCCTCGAACGCGCCACTGAGGATGGCGTGCAGCACGAGCACCGAGGACGGCGCGAGCGGTCGGCACTCGTGCGGCGCGCACTTGACTCTCGCGCAATCGTGCGGGTCCTGCCGCTGGTGCTCGACGAACGGGCGGCCATCGCAGCGGGCTCGGCACCGGCGCAGCTCGCCGTAGAAGCGTTCGATCCGTTGGGGGGTGATCCTGCTCAACGGCAGATCGCCGAGCGCAGGTCGGATGAACCGATTGATGAGCCCGGCGTAGTTGTCCCGGGTGTTCGGCCCGAGCTCCGCGCCGGGAAGCCACTCGTCGAGTAGAGCGCCGAGACTAGCCCGTGTTCGGCTGGCCTTGCGGCCGTCGACCTGGCCGAGGAGCTTCGTGCGGAGCTTCTCCGCTTCCTGCGGGCTGTCGCAGGTCCCGCACAGCCACAGCCGTTTGCCAGTAACCGGGTCGGTGCCAGCGGAAACCCGGACCAACCAGGCGTTTCCGCGCTGGACGACGCTGCCTCGTTCACGTCTCTTCGCCATGATCGGCAAGTTACTGGTGAACATAACCGTGAACAGGCACCTTGTACCACCGTCTCACGCTGCGGGAATCCGCAGGTGAGAGGTGGAGCCGCCTCGGGGAATCGAACCCCGGACCTGCTCATTACGAGTGAGCCGCTCTGTCCGACTGAGCTAAGGCGGCGACGCTGCCCGGCAGCGCGAACCAGTGTAACGAGGGCACCGACACCCGCTCGGCGCGGCCTATTCGCTGTGCAGCGCGCTGGTAAGCGCCTCGACGGCGATCCGCGGTTTGACGTTGAGTTCCAGCGCCTCGCGGCAGCGCAGCACTGCTTCGAGCTTGCGGAGCAACGCCTCCGGCGCCGACCGCCCGGCGACGGTGCTGATGTCAGCCGCGCGGTCGGGGTGGGTCAGGGCCACCGCGGCACCCCAGCCGGCGACCAGGGTGTCCCGGTAGAAGCCAGCCAGGTCGACCAGTGCGCGGTCCAGCGCGTCGCGCTGGGTGCGGGTGGCCCGGGACTTCTGCCTGCGTTCCAGCTCGCGGATCGCGCCCTTGGCGCCACGGGTCGCCGCCGCGGCGCCCTTCCCGGTTCCGCCGGCCCCCAGGGCCGTCTCCAGTTCCTCGGTCTCGGCCGCATTACGAGCCACGGTCAGACCGCTGGCCTCCGACTCGGCGGCTCCGACCAGCTCATCGGCCAGGGTGAACACGTCCGCGAAGGAGCGCAGCGCCGCCGGCACTTGCAGCACCGCCTCGCGGCGGGCCCGGGCCTGTGGATCAGTGGCCAACCGGCGGGCCCGGCCGACGTGGCCGCCGCACACCGAGGCGGCCCACCGCGCGGTCTCGGCGTCCAGCCCGTCGCGCGCCACCAGGACGTCGGCGATCGCCGCGGCGGGCGGGGTCCGCAAACCCACCGACCGGCAGCGAGAGCGCAACGTCACCGCGATGTCCTCCGGATGGTCAGACGGCGCGCAGAGCAGGAACACCGTGCGCGGCGGGGGCTCCTCCACAGCCTTGAGCAGCGCGTTGCCCGCGCCCTCGGTGAGCCGGTCGGCATCTTCGATGAGCAGTACCTGCCACCGCCCCGACGACGGCCGCCGCGACGCCCCGGCGACCAGCGAGCGCATGTCCGCCACCGAGATGGACAGGCCTTCGGGGACCACCTGCCGGACGTCGGGATGGTTGCCGGCCATCGTCGCGCGGCAGCCCTGGCAGCTGCCACACCCCGGTCCCGCTACCGGATCGGTGCACTGCAGCGCGGCGGCGAAGGCCCGGGCCGCTACCGAACGACCACTGCCGGGCGGGCCGGTGAACAGCCAGGCGTGGGTCATCGCCCCAGCCGGTCCGGCGGCCTCGACCAGGGTGGCCACCGCCGGGTCCTGCCCGACCAGGTCGGCCCACACGCTCACTCCGGAGCCGCCGGGGCTTGCGGGGCCGGCGGGGTCACCTGGGCCGGCAGAGTCGCCCGAGCCGCCGGGGGGCTGGCGCCCGAACGCCGGCGAACCCCGGACCGCAGGTCGGCCAGCAGTGACCCGTCGTGCCGATCGTCCATCTGGCGGTGCGCGACCATGCCGACCAGCGCCGCCAGCAGCCCGGCGCACAGCAGCACCGGGCGGGTGCCGTCAATGGTCACCCGCTCGCTGAACAGCGTGATGGTGCGCTGCTGGACCAGCCCGACCGCGAACGGGACCAGTGCCATCGAGGCGAGCAGGTCCAGCCGGACCAATGACTGCACGAAGGCGATGGTGCGGCCCCGCATCTCATCGGCGACCTGCGCCCCGATGATGGTCAGGCCGGTGAGGAAGGCGACGCCCCCGGCGCAGCCCACCAGGATAACGGCGGCCAGCGCGGCGATCAGGTGTGGCGCCAGCGCGACGGCGACCAGCGCCAACCCGGCCGCGACGATCGCGAGCCCGAACAATCCGCGGTGCCGGATCCGGCGAGCCGCCAGCGGCGCCACCGCCATGCCCAGACCGAGACCGACGAACAGCGACGCGAACAGCAGCCCGTAGGCGGCGTCGCCACCGCCCAGGCTGGTGGAGTAGAGCTTCGCGCAGGCGATGACGGCCCCGCCGGCGGCGAAGGCGCCGAGGATCCCAGTGACCAAGCCACGGACCAACGGCGTACCGCGGACGAAGATGACACCGTCGCGCAACATCGTGAGCAAGCCCGGTTGGGCGTCACGCTTGGATACCGCCCGGCCGGAGATCTCCGGGATCCGGGTTCCGACCACCAATGCGCAGAATGCGTAGGCGAAGCCATTGATGCTCAGCGCAAGATAGGCCGACCCTTCGACAGTGTGGATCAGCCCCGCTTGGCGCAGCACCGGACCGAGCTTGGACAGCGCGCTGAACACCCCGGAGGCGAGCAGTACGGCCACCCCGTAGGTCATGATCAACGAGAGTTGGTTGGCGGTCTCCACCTGCTCGGGGCGGCGCAGCAGGTTGGGGATCGAGGCGTCCTTGGCGGGGATCCAGAACAGCGCGCAGAGCTCGATGAGGAAGGTCGCGGCGAACAGCCAGGCCAGCTGGCCGACCAGCGGGATGGATAGGAACAGGCAGGCCCGCAGCACGTCGCAGACCACCATCACGTGCCGGCGGTCCAGCTTGTCGGCCAGCGCCCCGGCCAGCGGGCCGAGCAGCATCGCAGGCAGCAGTTTGGTAGCGACCACCCCGCCGAGCGCGAAGCTCTGCGCCTGGTAGCCACTGGTCAGCTGGGTGGCCAGGGCAGAAAGCGCCAGCAGGGACTGCCACTCCGCGACCGCCGTGATCGCGGTGACGCCCCACAGCCGGCGGAACGCGGGAATGGCCAGCACCCCGCGTACCCGCTGCACGGTGGACCCCGTCAGGTCGGGCTCGACGTGCGGGTCCATGCGGCTCCACGTGGTTAGCGGTGATGACGCCTTACCGTTATATCCGGATTGAGTCAAGCAGGTGAGCGAGGCGCTGCGCGAGTTGCGGGCGTGCCGCCGGAGCCAAGGTGTACCAGCGGCTGCCGTCGACCCCCCGTTTCTGCTCGATGGTGTAGCCACCGCGCTCGGTCTCGTAGTAGGTGACCACGAACTCCGCGACGCGTCTGCTGCCGTGGCGATCACGCCAGGCCGCACCGAACTTCCCCCCACCGAGCTTGGGCCCTTGCAGCATAGTGCGGAAGCGTCGCACGTCATCGGGCCGCGCTCCGCCACCCAGCAGGGCGCGCTCCAGCTCGGCGCCGGTCAGTCCCCGGAAATCGAGTGGCTCGGCGGGAACCGACACCGCCGTCCCACCGCCCATCGGCCGGTCAGCGATGACCTCGGCCACCGCGGTGGGCAGGGCGGTGCTGCGGGTGGTTCGGATCCGCATCCCGAACTCAGTGAGCTCGGCGATAGCGGCGTGCTCGCCCCGCGCGCACCCCACGACCGTGCCCTGGCCCTCCGGGAGGTCAAGCTGGGCGTGGAGCTCCGCCGCCGGCCGGGCGATGAGGTGCAGCACATCCTCGAGTTCCGGAGCGAGCTGCCGGGCGCCGGCCAGCCCGCGGGCCCGAAGCTCATCCCAAGCCTGCCGCTGGGCAGCCCTGCTCTCCTCGGCCGTGCGCTGCTGCTCGACATGGCGAGGTGTTTGGAGGTTCCAGTGCACCAGCCCGAGCTGGAGATGGTTCCACGCCAGCAGGTATTGCTCCGCGGTGAGCTCTAGTGCGCTGTCGCGCAACACCGATGTCACCGGTGGCCCTCCTCGGCGCCGATGACCGGTGGGGCGGTACGGGGTAACTCGCCGACGATGGCGTTGGTGTCCTGCTCGATCAGGTAACTCGCCCGCCGGTGCTCGCGGCCGTCGTCGTCCCGCCCTGAGCTACCGGGGGTGCCGAGCGGGGCTTCTGTCCAGCCGCCACTCCCGCGAACAGTTTGCCCACCGCTGGCCTGTTCGACACTGCCCATTGTGGAGCTACTCAGACGCGACTGACTCAGATGCGAGGTACCAACGCTGAACGCGGTGGGGCGGGGGCCGAAGCTGCCGGCCCGATACTCCCCACCACTACCGGAATAGCGCGATCCGCCACCCATTCGGTTGTCGCCGCTGGACGCAGCCAGGATCGGGGAGGGCCCGAATGGCTCCTCTCCAGCCAGCCGGGCCGCGCCTGATCCGGCCGTCGACTGGTCCGCTGGGCTGGGGTAACCGCCCGCGAGCACAGGGGTGGTGGCCGCCGCCGGGCTGGCGATCTGTGGCGCGGTCCCCGCCGGCGCAGCGTGATCTGGGACACCTGAGACCGGACCCGGGTGTGCAGCAGCAGGATGCGCCAGCGCCGGGTGCGCCACACCCGGTGCCGGTTGAGGATTTCCACCGCCGGCTGCGCCGCCGACCCCGACGCCACCTGGGGTTGGCGCCACTACCTCGGCGACCACCGTCGGGGCTGCGCCGAAGTGGTCTCGGACGGCGAGGTTGTCGTTCGAGTTGCCCTGATAGCCGGCCATCAGCTCGCGGGCGCGCTGCTCATCCTGCTGGGCCGCGACGTGGGCGGCCTCGTTCTGGGTCTGAATCCCGGGCAACCATTCAATGGCGTGATCAGCCGTCCAGGTCGCCGGGTCTTGGCGGAAGGACACCTCGGGAACCACCCGCGGCGGTGGCATGCTGTCCCGGGTGTGCGCGAAGGACGCGGCCTGCCCGGACACTCGGGCAGCCACCCCGTTGGCCGCGGTGACACTCTCTTCGAGCCACGGCATCAGCGCCGACGTCGAATGGGTAGCCGCATCCGCCGCCGCCCCCTGCTGCGCCGCACCGATCCCCCGCACCGCCCGCTCCACAGCGTCGCGGAACTGCTGCAGCTGCGTCGCCACGCTCTGCCAACCCCGGCTCATCTCCATCATCCCGGAGTAGCCCGGCCCCCCGGTGATGTGCTGATAGATCGTCTCGTGCGAGACAGAGCTGTAGTCGATGCTCGTACCCATCCGTGCCCCCTCAGCCCTTCAGCGGCGGCAGATTGGCCATGACGTCCTCCGCAAGCGCCCGAGCCGGCCCACACGGCTCCTCCAGCCCCTGCCGCAGCGACGTGAACCTCACGACGACCGTCTGCCTCGCGCCGGCGGCGACCCGGAAAAAGCAGCTGGTGTCGGTCGCGTTGTTCTTGGTACGGATTGCTGGATGCCCAGCGACCTGCGTTATCTCGAAGACTGGAAAGGTCGCCCGCTGGGCATAGACGTTGTGGAGCACGTCGTTGGTCGTGTCCACATAGATCCGGATCTGGCGGGTGTGGGCCTTGTTGTCCCACTCACACCCCGGCGCGTCCAGCACATTCTTGGGCTGGGCGGCCAGGTCCATCTGGTTCGAAGCGAGCTGCGCCGGGGTGAGCAGTTGGCATGGTGGTGTTCCCGCGAGGTTCTTAGGGTCTCGCACCGGCGGAATCGGGTCGGCCGATGCGCTGGCCGCAGGGTTGGGCGCCGTGCCCTCGTCGCGGGTTTGCGGCCCCCCCGCCGAGCAGGCCGCCAGCAAGGCGGCCAGCGCCAGCCAGACCGGGATGCGGCGCATCACAGCCGCGGCCGACTCAGGTGGGCGGCATTGACCTCGTCGCTGTTCCGGTGGGTGGCCAGCGACCGCTCCAAGGCGTCGGCGGTCTTCTCCAGCTGCACCGCACCCGACGCCAACGCCCACCGCAGCGAGCCTGGCTCCTCGCTGATCGCCCACTGCCCGATTTCCTGCGCAGCGTTGATACTGACCGCGTCGAGACCCGGCGCAGGGACGTCGGCCAACCGACTGGCCTGGTCCATCAGGTCTCGCATTCCCTGGGCAACCTGCCGGAAAGCGGTGATCGCCTGCGGGGCTTGGTCCAGGTCGAGCTGGAAGTGCTGCGCGGAATCGCCCAGAATCGACGTCAGGTCCTGTACCGGCGCCGGCCCAGCAACCGGCGGATGGAGCAGCCCATTCAGATTCTCGGTCATCCCACCGGATGGCGGTGGAGCACCGAACCCACCGTGCTCACTCATCGCGTGCTCCTCTCCCTGCTGGCAGCGGCCCGCAGAGTCTGCCACAGCACGTCACCTACGCTGGCGTCCCGCCAGTGGCACCACCGCCCAAGATCACTACTTGTGTGCCGGGAGCGACATCCCGTGTCGCCTGTTGCACACAAATCGTGATCAAGCCCGCAGGGCTGGGAGACCGGCCCCGTCAGCCCGTCAGCGGGGGCAGGTTGCCGATGACAGTTTCGGCGAACGCCTTCGCGGGGACACAGGGATCCTCGCGGCGCTGCCCCAACCAGGTGTACCGGACGATCAGCGTCTGGGTGTCGGCCGCGGCGACCCGGAAGTAGCAGCTGGTGCTGTTCGCGTCGTCCTTGGTGCGGATCGCAGGCTGCCCCGCCACCTGGGTGACTTCGAGAACCGGGATCGAGTCGCGCTGGCTGTACACGTTGTGCAGCACGTCATTGCCGATGTCGACGAACACCGCGAACTCGCGGGTGTGCGCCTTGTCACTCCACTCGCAACCAGCGCTGCCCAGGGCGTCCTTGGGCTGGCCGGGCTGGTCGATCTGAAGTGCATCGAGTTGTGCCGAGGTGACCAGCAGGCACGGCGGGATGGTGGTGAGGTTCTTGGGGTTGCGCACCGGCGGGATGGGATCGTCCGCGGGTCTGCTCGCCGATTGCCCTGATTCTGCCGATGACCCCGGCGCCGCGCCGGCATCACCTGGCGGCCCGCTGCCCGTCGAGCAACTGACCAGCACAGCGGCTAGCGGTAGCAAGGCCGAGAGGGCACGCATCGCATCAACTGCTTCCCCGAGCGCAGATGGGTACGGCGCGGAGTCTGCCATGCACCAAATACCGGCACACCGGCGACGGTCAGGGCAGCAGCCTGACTATCGCTTCCACGATTCCGGTGATGACGCCGTAGGCCAGCGCCAGGAAGAGGATTAACGAGATGGCGAAGAAGAGACCCGCGCCGCCGTTGGAGTGGGGCTGTATCGGCAAGCTTGAGCGTTGGCGGCCGACTCGACGGCGGAGGTCACCAAGCTGCACGGGCTTGCGGGACCCGGCTGCCAGCGGCGGGCGGTAACGCAAACGCAGCCCACCGGTTCCGCGCTGCGGTGGCACGGCCGGCGGGACCGGCGCGGGGACGATTAGTCGCGGGCTGCCGGACGGTCGCTGTCCAGAAGCAGGCCGAGGCAGCGGTGTCGTGAGGTTGTTCACCGGGGCCTCGTTGGCCTGGTCGGCGGTGGGCTGGACGGTAGTGGGCTGCGAAACAGTGGGCGGAGAAAGGGTGGCCGGGAAACCCTTGGGCTGGGAGAAGGGCCGGGCAGGCTGCGGCGCAGGCGCGGCACCGGGATCCTGGTCTACCAGGCCGGTGGGGTCTTCGCCGAGAGCGGCAGCAATCGCTTCCCGCATCAGCCGGGAGTTCGGCAGCGGGGGCAGCGTGAACGGCGGCAACTCTGGCGCGTCGCGCCAGCCATCGCGGCCCGAGGGATCCGGCAGCGGCGCGGGCGACTCGGTGCCGTCCAAACCCCCGAACAAGGCGTCCGGCGAGTGCTCACTCACTCCACCATGGTGCCACGCGCCGGAGCGCCTAGGTGAGTGACAAACAGTGTTATATTACCGTTTTCAGCTCAGGTGCGGACCCGCCGAGCGCCACTGCGTGGGGTAGCGGGACCCTTGGCACGCTTCTCGGCGAGCAGATCAGCGGCTCGCTCATCGGTAAGCGTCTCCACGCTGTCGCCCTTGCGCAGGGATGCGTTGACGCCCTCGCCGTCGGTGACATACGGCCCGAAGCGGCCCTCCTTGACGACCATCGGCTTTGCCGTGACCGGATCCGCGCCCAGCTCGCGCAGCGGCGGCTTGGCGGTAGCTTGGCGGCCCCGGCGCTTGGGCTCGGCGTAGATCTTCAGCGCATCATCGAGGGTGATCGTGAAGAGCTGTTCCTCGTCGGCTAGGGACCGTGAATCCGTTCCCCTTTTCAGATAGGGGCCGTAGCGCCCGTTCTGCGCGGTGATCTCCTGGTCGGTCCCCGGGTCGGTGCCGACCACCCGGGGCAGTGAGAGTAGCCGCAGCGCATCGCTGAGGTTCACCGTCTCCAGGCTCATCGACTTCAACAGCGAGCCGGTTCGCGGTTTCGGCTTCTTCGCGGCTGCCTTGGCGGAGTCCTTCTTTGAAGTATCTGTTGGCGCTTGGTCCTCGGGCAGTACCTCGGTGACGTAAGGCCCGTAGCGGCCCTCCTTGGCGACGATCTCGTGCCCGGTTGCCGGATCGGTGCCCAGCGAGCGGCCCTCCACCGGCGTGGCGAAGAGCTTCTCGGCGATCTCCGCGGTCAGCTCGTCGGGCGGCAGGTCGTCGGGCAGGTTGGCCCGCTGCTGCTCCTGGCCGATGATCCGCTCCAGATACGGGCCATAGCGCCCCACCCGGACCACCACGTCGTGCCCGGCCTCATCGGTGAACAGCGGGATGGAGTTGACCTCGCGGGCGTCGATCTCCTCCAGGTTCAACCCGACCAGCTTCTTCAGGCCACCGAAGCGAGCCACCGACATGGTGCCGCCCTGCTCGGAGCCGAAGTAGAAGCCGGTCAGCCAGTCGGTGCGATGCTGCGCACCGGATGCGATGGAGTCCAGCTCGTCCTCCATGGCGGCGGTGAAGTCGTAGTCGACCAGGCAGCCGAAATGCTGCTCCAGGAGCCCGATGACGGCGAAAGCGATCCAGGACGGCACCAGTGCCGATCCGCGCTTCCACACATACCCGCGGTCCTGGATGGTGTTGATGATCGAGGCGTAGGTGGACGGGCGGCCGATACCCAGGTCTTCGAGGGCTTTGACCAGGCTCGCCTCGGTATAGCGGGGTGGCGCGGTGGTGGTGTGCCCCTCAGGCACCAACTCGGTGGCGGTGACGGGCTGACCTTCGGTCAGCCGGGGGAGCCTGCGCTCGGCGTCGTCAGCCTCCCCGCCGGCCTCGTCGTCCACGGTCTCGACGTAAGCCTTGAGGAACCCGGCGAAGGTGATGGTGCGACCGGACGCGGCGAACGTGCACGCCTCGCCCGTCGCGGACCTGCCGGTGATCCGAACGCTCATGGTGGTGCCCCGGGCGTCGGCCATCTGGGAGGCGACGGTGCGTTGCCAGACCAGCTCGTAAAGCCGGAACTCGTCGGCGTCCAGCGCGCCGGCCAGCTGACCGGGTGTCGCGAAGGTCTCCCCGGCGGGCCGGATCGCCTCGTGCGCCTCCTGGGCGTTTTTGACCTTGCGGGTGTACTGCCGCGGTCCGTCGTGGACGTACCGCGCACCGTAGAGCTCGGTGGCCTGGGCCCTGGCCGCCGCGATCGCCGTCTCCGACAGCGTGGTCGAGTCGGTCCGCATGTAGGTGATGTAGCCGTTCTCGTAAAGCCGCTGCGCGGTACGCATCGTGCGCTCCGCCGAGAACCGTAACTTCCGGCCGGCCTCCTGCTGCAACGTGGAAGTCATGAACGGCGCATAGGGCCGCCGCGTGTAAGGCTTCTCCTCGACACTGGCGACGGTCAGCGGGGAACTGGCCAGCGCCTCGGCGAGCCGCCCGGCGCGCGCCTCATCGATGATCAGCAGCTCGCTGTCGGAGCGCTTGGGCTCCCCAGCGGGACCGAAGTCCCTGCCGGTTGCGACCCGCCGGCCGTCAACGTCGACCAGTCGGGCCCCAAAGGTGCGTGGCGTGCTGCCCTCGCCACCGTCCAGCGTGGCGGCGAGGTCCCAGTAGGACGCGGACACGAACGCCATCCGCTCGCGCTCGCGCCGCACAATGATGCGGGTGGCCACCGACTGCACTCGCCCGGCGGACAGCTTCGGCATCACCTTGCGCCACAGCACCGGCGAGACCTCGTACCCGTAGAGCCGGTCGAGGATGCGCCGGGTCTCTTGGGCGTCGACCAGGTCCTTGTCCAGGTCGCGCGGGTTTTCCGCCGCCGCGCGGATGGCCGGCCCGGTGATCTCGTGAAAGACCATCCGGCGCACCGGAACGGTGGGCTTGAGGGTCTCCATCAGGTGCCACGCGATGGCCTCGCCCTCGCGGTCACCATCCGTGGCGAGGTAGAGCTCGTCGACACCCTTCAGCGCATTGCGCAGCTCGGTGACCGTGGACTTCTTCTCCGGGGTGATCACGTACAGCGGCTCGAAGGAATGATCGACGTCGACACCTAGCCGCGCCCACGATTCGCCCTTGTACTTGGCAGGCACGTCGGCGGCACCTCGGGGCAGATCCCTGATGTGTCCCCGCGAGGATTCCACGACGTAGCTCGGTCCGAGGTAGGAAGCGATCTTGCGAGCCTTCGCGGGCGATTCCACGATCACCAGACGGCGGCCGGAGCCATTGGACTGGCCGCCGTTGGAGTGGTCGCTACTGGGCCCTGCGCTTGTGGACCCTGCGCCGCTGGCTTGTGCACCGTTGGACCGGCCAGCCGCGGTACGGCGACGTGCGCCACCACCGGACGTGCCGCCCGGATCTGCCGCCGTTTTCAATCGTGCCACGCTCAACTCACCTCGGTATACAACTCCTGATGCCCCGACCCCCGCGCCCCAGTGTGCACAATTCCGCAACTTTGGGGGGCAGCAAGCGTCGCACAACCCGTCGCGAACGGCTAGCCATCCGGCATTACGCCACGCGGGCCAATCAGCGCAATGACACCTCTATCGATGGCCTGCGGTGGCAGAGAGTTGCTGGCACTGCGGTGCGGTCCGAAACGCGGGGGCCAGTTCTTTGTTGCTGGTCAGCTGCTGCATCTGGGTGCTGGCCGCACCGAGATCGGGACCAGCGAGGTGACCGGCCTTGTTCACGAAGTCCGGGTCGTTCGGGTCCAGCCCGGCGAGTTTCGTGCGCTGGACACCGACGGTCTGAGACGCGTTGCTGAAGAAACCCACCGCGGTGTCCTGGACCTGCTTGCCATCGGTGATCTTCGGCGGGCCCAACTGCTGGAGTTTCTGGGCGGTGCTGGCGAACGCCCGCTGGGCGATATCGGAGAACTTCAGCAGCCCGTCCTTCTGACCCTCCGGGGTCGGCTGCGCGTTGGAGATGGCGGACACGCCGCCGATCACGTCACCCAGACCGCCGCAGAACGCCCCCGCCCAGGCCACCGGTTCAGAACCCGCCGAGGCAGCCGGCGGATTCGGCGCGACGTTGGCGGAGCCGCCGCATCCCGTGAGCGCGAGGCCCAGGGCCAGCACGGCAGCTGCCCCACTGCAGGATCGGCCGGCGGTTACGCCCCTACCGCGGCGTGATGTAAGCACGGATACTCCCTTGCTTGGAGGCATTCTTGCTCGGAGGAGCTGTGCATCGAAGTTCCGCGAACCCTGGTCATGCGCTGACCTGGGCGGGCGACGAGTCGACCAGCGAGGTGGACCGCCGCTTGGACACCACGACCGAAACCACGATCACTGCCGCGGCGACCAGCGCGATACCAAATCGAACCGGGGCACCATTCGGTAGCGCCGTGATCGTGACAATCGCCGGCGCGACCAGCACCGAGACCAGGTTCATCACCTTGAGCAGCGGGTTGATCGCCGGGCCCGCGGTGTCCTTGAACGGGTCGCCGACGGTGTCACCGATCACGGTGGCGGCGTGCGCGTCGGAGCCCTTGCCGCCGTGGTTGCCGTCCTCGACCAGTTTCTTGGCGTTGTCCCAGGCGCCGCCGGAGTTGGCGAGGAAGATCGCCATCAAGGTGCCGGTGATGATCGCGCCGGCCAGGAAACCCGCCAGCGGGCCGACACCGAGCCCGAAGCCCACCGCTATCGGGGCCAGCACCGCAAGCAGTCCCGGAGTGGCCAGCTCGCGCAGCGAGTCCTTGGTGCAGATGTCGACCACCCGCCCGTACTCGGGCCGTACCGACCCGTCCATGATCCCGGGGTTGTCCCGGAACTGCCGGCGCACCTCGTAGACCACAGCTCCCGCGGCCCGGGACACGGCGTTGATCAATAGGCCGGAGAACATGAAGACCACGGCGGCACCGATGGTCAGGCCGACCAGGACGTTGGGCACTGAGACGTTGAACACCGCGTTGAGATCGATGTTCGCGGTCGCGGACCGGATGGCGTCGCGGTAGGAGCCGAACAGCGCAGTGGCGGCGAGCACAGCGGTGGCGATCGCGATGCCCTTGGTGATCGCCTTGGTGGTGTTGCCCACCGCGTCGAGCTCGGTGAGGATGGCCACCCCGTCGCCCTTGACGTCGCCGGACATCTCGGCGATGCCCTGGGCGTTGTCACTGACCGGGCCGAAGGTGTCCATCGCGACGATGACGCCGACGGTGGTGAGCAGGCCGGTACCGGCCAGCGCGATGGCGAACAGCGAGACGGTGACCGAGCCGGACAGCAGGAACGCCGCGTACACCGCGGCGCCGATCACCAGGGCGGTGTAGACCGCCGACTCGAAACCAATGGAGATCCCGGACAGGATCACGGTGGCGGCACCGGTCAGCGAGCTGGTGCCGACGTCGCGGACCGGCCGGTGTTCAGTGCCGGTGAAGTAGCCGGTGAGCCACAGGATGACCCCGGCCAGCACGATGCCGATGATCAGGCCGACCAGC
>DATAWX010000093.1:0-3650 GCA_036266995.1 Pseudonocardiaceae bacterium
GACGCCGCCCCAGGACCTGCGCCACGGACGCCGCCAATAGGTACGACATGACGACAACAACCATGACGCTCATGACCGCCCAGCTCAGATGATTCACTCGAGGAATCCCGACGAAGACACCGTGGTAGACGGCTCCGGCCAGCGCGGTCCCCACCGCCCACGCGAACGCCGCGCGCCAATGTCTCGACACCTCACCACCGCGCGGCAACCCCCGGACAGGTAAACAGTCACCAGCCCCAATGCGAGGTCGGTCAGCGAAGGCACGTTGACGTGCCTCTGAAGGCCCCGAAGGAGGCGCGGTCCACGCGCGAAAGGGTCGTCGACGGCTACGGGCTGGGCCGTCGGCTGGCACCTGAGTGGACTGCACTTCATTGCGTACTGTGATCGTCACTACGCGTGTGGGTTAAAAAAAAAGTTATCGATCGAGTGCATCTGAGTTGCATGGCTAAACCATGCTGTTTAGTTTAGTTGCGTGAAGCAAACAATATCATCGAGCCAGGTATCGGTTGTGCGCGAAACCGACACCGATCGTGGTGGGTGCGAACGGAACCGGAGGTGAGCTCCCCCAACGGGGTGGCAGCTCAGCCCGCCGGGGGTGGAGTCTCCAGACAGGACTCCCAGGCGGCCTGGGGCCTACCGTTGATAGTGCTGATCATCGGGATGTTCATGTCGGTCCTGGATACCAGCATCGTCAACGTGGCCATCCCTACCATCCAGACGGAGTTCGGGGGGACCACCGACGACGTGCAGTGGGTGGTCACGGGCTACACGCTGACCCTGGGCGTGGTGGTGCCGATCACTGCGTGGCTGGGGGATCGTGTCGGGCTCAAGCGGCTGTACAACCTGGCACTGTTGGCGTTTGCCGCCGGGTCGGCCCTGTGCGGGCTGGCTGGAAGTCTGAACAGCTTGGTGATCTTCCGGATCGTCCAGGCGATCCCGGGCGGAATCCTCCCGGTGATCACGCTGTCCATCTTGCTCCGGATCGTGCCACGGCAGCAGCTCGGAGCTGCGATGGGCCTGTATGGGCTGGGGATCGTGTTCGCCCCAGGCGTCGGCCCAGTCCTGGGCGGGTATCTGGTCGAATACGTAAACTGGCGGCTGATCTTCTACATCAACGTGCCCATCGGGATCCTGGGCGCGGTGGCCGCCGCACTGGTGCTGCCGCGATTCCCTCGGGTGGCCGGACGGCGGTTCGACGTGCTGGGTTTCCTTACCGTGGGCGGCGGGCTCTTCGCGCTGCTGCTGGCAACCTCAGAGGGCGAAACCTGGGGCTGGAGCTCTTACCAGATCCTGGGTCTGATCACCTACGGCGTGCTGAGTCTGGCGTTGTTCGTGGTGATCGAACTGGAGGTCTCCGACCCTTTGCTGGATATCCGCATATTCCGCTACTGGGCGTACACTAATTCGCTGCTGTTGATCGCGGTGCTGATGATTGTGATGTACGGGGTGCTGTTCTACATCCCGCAGTTCCTGCAGCAGGCCCAGGGCTGGGGTGCATTCGACGCCGGGCTCACCTTGCTGCCCCAGGCGCTGGTGATGGCGGTGTTGATGCCTGTCGCCGGGCGGGTCTATGACCGCATCGGGCCCCGCTGGCCAGCGGCCATCGGCCTGACGATCGTGACCGTTGGCGTCTACCTGCTGCATACGATCACCATCGACACTCCCCGCGAGCACGTCATGTGGTTGATGGTGGTGCTAGGGGTCGGCCTGGGGACCGCTTTCATGCCGATCTTGACCGGGGGTGTCGCGGTCATCCCGTTGACCCGCTCGAACGCCGCCAGCGCGCTGAACAATGTCGTGCAGCGTGTTTCGGGGGCGCTCGGGTTGGCCATGCTCACTGCCATCCTGACCACCCAACAGGCCCAACAGCTGGCCGGACGCGCCGCGCTGCTGCCCGCCACCACTGTCACCCCGCAAATCGGCGGCCCTACCGTCCCCGGTTGGGTTGACACCTACGCCCTCTACCAGCAGACCCAGCTGCAGGTGTTCGTCGGGGCGATCGACGACCTATTCCTGATCTCCACCGGACTCAGTGCCTTGGGCACGTTAGCGGCGCTGCTGCTGCGGTCCGGACCCGCCCCCGCCCCGCCGGCTGGATTCGGCCCGGCGCCAGCAGCACCGGCCACCAGCAGGGAGGTTACCGTCGAGGGCCACCTCGCACCATCCGCCACCGCCACGGACAACGGCAAGCCCGCGCTTCAGACAGATGGGCCACTCGACGTCGGGATCAATGCCCATCCGCGGGACACCTGACGCGAAGATTTTCCGGATGACGCGGAACAGCAACCCGATCTGGCGCCACTCCCCGCCTCATCCCAGCCATCCCGGGCAGAGCGGACGGCGACCTTGCCACCCGTGCGGGCCAGCCGCGGTTACTAGCGAAGCGTCCGGTCCGAGGCCTTCGTAGGTAAGAGCCCCAAGAAGGGGACCACACAGATTCGGTGTACACCCGCATCGAGTCCTGCAAACAGCAACACCCCGGAAAGCCTCGCCGCGAGGTGAGAGCGGGCTTAACCACCCGCGCCCGGCCGGACCGACCCGGGCGAGCACGGCCGCCAGGCCGCGCGCAGCGAGCGGGATCGGGCAGGGCGGGCAGGTGGACGACGACTCAGCCGCCTACGGCGCCGCCGGAGGCGGCGCTTGATCCATTAGAGGATAATTCGGCAACGCACCCATGTGTCGGACTGTGGCAGTGGTGCGACGTCCTGACCACCGCCGGAGCCGGGATTGAACTTGAAAGTCTGGCTTTATGAGGTCCGCGTCGTGCGTGGGGTGATTCGCTGTGTTGCGCCGGCTTGTCAACATGTTGCCAGCGTGTTGGTGAACCGTGGCGCGCGTTCGTGAATTGAACCCAGAACTGAGGCCCACCGCGCGGTAAGGCCGATCATCCACCCGCACGGCTCCCGCCTTCGAGCCGCCGCTGCCCTACCGCCTTCGAGTCCTGGACCCGGCTACCCGACACTCTCACCCCCACCGGCTTGCCTCCCTTCGACCCTCCCGCCCGTTGACCCGTGGTCGGGTCGACCCCTGGTAGCAGGTAGGCTGCGCGTGTGGTCTCCTCGAAAGGAGGGATGCGATCATGTCCCCCTCTCTGGTCCACCCCGGAAAACGCCCCACGCGGGGCACCATGGCCGCCCGGTGATCTCGGCAGGGAGATCGAAGTCGGATTAGTCCTGGGTTCGCGGCAAGGCATGGCATGCATGGCATGGCATGCATGGCATGGCATGCATGGCATGGGGCGGACGGTCACCTGCCAGACCGTTCCGCACCTGATCT
The DNA here is from genome assembly GCA_036266995.1 of Pseudonocardiaceae bacterium. GTDB lineage: Bacteria > Actinomycetota > Actinomycetes > Mycobacteriales > Pseudonocardiaceae. Next base: position 3,277 of record DATAWX010000093.1, read on the forward strand.
CTCTGGTGCGGGCTGGTGTCGGGTTGCCGTTGGCTGACGGCGTCGACGTCGACGTCGACGGTGCGATCAGGATCCGAGGCGCGGACGGCCGGGTGCTTAGGGCTCGCGGTGAATCAAGTCAGTTGGGCTTGGGTGTGTCGCTGGTGGGGTGCAGGGTGTAGTTCCAGTCGCCGTGGAATTCGTCTCGGGTGATCGGGAGAGCTGCCATCTCGCGATCGCTGATTTTGATTCCGGTCGGGTGGTTGCCGGTGTCGAGGGTGGCGGTCACGGTCAAGCCGGTGGCGGTGGTGGTGGCCCCGATCAGTTTGAGGATGGTTTCGTGGCTGGTCAGTGGCCTGCCGCGCCAGTTCATGGTGATCTGGGAGAACAGGCGG
>DATAWX010000094.1:0-9879 GCA_036266995.1 Pseudonocardiaceae bacterium
CAACAAGGTCAACACGACTCGCCCAGCCCAGACTCGATCCGCACGCTCAACGGCGCCGAACCGGCACTACGTCGTCATCCTCAGCGGCGGCTGACAGGTGGGACCGGGGTTGGGGTTGGCGTCACCACCGGTGTGGGAGTCGGCGTTGGCGGGACCGGGGTTGGCGTTGGCGGGATCGGGGTTGGGGTTGGGGTTGGGGTCACCACCGGTGTGGGGGTTGGGCTTGGTGTGGGTGCGGGGGTTGGGGTGGGTGTGGCTGTGGTCCAGCTAATGGTGATCTGGCCGTCGCCGTTGTTGAGGGTGCCGGTGTTCGTGCCGGGGGTTAGGACGGGAGAGGTGATGGCTGCGGAGGCAAATGCGCTGGCGCCGGCGCCGCCGCCGCCGGCGCCGCCGCCTCCGCCGAAGGTGCCGCCACCGCCGGAGCCGCCACCCCCACCGAAGTACCCGCCGCCCGCGCCGCCGCCCGCGCCGCCGCCCGAGGTCGTGGCGGTCACTCCACCTTGGCATTGCGGGGTGGGATCGGTGGGCGAATTTTGGATGCAGGGAAGGTTCCCCGCGCCCCCGACACCGCCGAGGCCGGAGCTGCCGTTGGCGCCGTCACCACCGAAACGCGGATCGTTGGGCTCTGACGAGGCAGGCGGATTCGCATGCCGGCCGGGGTTGAGTCCCCCGGTGCCGCCGGCGGTTTGGGTGCCGCCGGTGCCCGAAACTCCGGCGTTGCCGCCGTCGACGGTGGTCCCGCCGTTAACGCCGGTGGTTCCGCCGCCGTCACCACCGGCACCGCCGATTGCGTTGCCTTGGCCGCCGGTTCCGCCGCCCCCACCGCCGCCCCCACCGGCGAGAACGCGGTCGGTCAGGGTGCAGGTGTAGGTGGCGCAGCCACTGGCGTTCATCCGCACGTCGGAGGAGCCGCCAGCGCCGGAGCCGTTGCCGCCGTTAAACGCGGTGCCGCCGGTGGCTCCGCTGGCATCGCCGGCCGCGCCGGGCACGCCACCGTTGGAGCCACCAAAACCACCGAGTGCGCCTTGCCCGCCGGAGGGGCCGTTCATCATGCCCCCGGAGCGGCTAGCGGCCGTGCCGTTGATGCCTTTGCCGGCCACATCGACCTGCAGCGCTTGCCCCGGGGTCAGGCCGGGCAGGGTGCCGGTGGCTTCGCCACCGTTGCCGCCGGGGCGCCCGGTGATATCCCCCGCCGGTGAGCCCCCGTGGGCGGCGTCACCGGCGATGAAGTAATGCCCGCCCTGCGCCCCGACCACATCCAGGGTCACCGAGTTGACCCCAGCCGGCGCGGTGAAGGAGTCCGAGCCGGTGGTGGTGTAGGTGCACATAGTGCCGGCGGCATTGAGCACTCCGGTGTTCCCACACGTCGCCGAGGTCGGCGGAATCGGCGTCGGCTGCGGCGTCGGTGCCGGAGTTGGGGTCGGTGCGGGGGACGGTGTTGGTGCGGGGGTTGGGGTCGGCGTTGGTGGGACCGGGGTTGGTGTTGGCGTCACCACCGGTGTGGGGGACGGCGTCGGCGGAAGCGGCGTCGGGGTGGGGGTGGCCGTCGGGATGGTGAAGCACATGGCGAAGGTGTGCAGTTGCATGGAGTTTCCGGCCGGCAGGTTCTGGCCGCCGGCTTGCAGCAACGCGGTCCATGCGCTGGGGTTGGTGGTGCCGTCGGCTACGTCGGTGGGCAGGGTGCCGGGTCCGGTCGAGGGGTAGCTGCCCCGCATGTGGAAGCCCTGCTGGGGCTGCAGGCCCGATGTCGCGTTGACGGTCTGGTCGGTTTTGAAGCCGCCGCCCAGCATCTGGGTTCCAGTCGGGCATACCGCGGTGGCGGTGGTGATCGTGGTGCCGGGCTGGGCATCGGGACCGGAGGTATCAACCCGGGCCACCTGGGCCGGCGAGATCGGATCGGAGGTGCACACAGCGAGGGAGGTCACCGTGTCCGTCGCGCTGGTGATACCGGCCGAGCCGTAGGCACTCCAGGACGTGGCCGTGGTTGATCCGTCGGCTGCCGGCACGCCCGAGGAATCGGAGGGGTAGCTGGCCATCGGTTTGAGGTTGCCGTTGTTGCCCACCGTGGTGCCGTCGTTGATCTGGTCCGGAGTCTTGGTGAAGGCTCCCCCGCCGATCAGGGTGGTCCCGCTAGGGCAGGTCGCAATCGTCAGGGTGGGCGGACTGACCTGCTGAGAGGCGTTGGCACCGGTGGTAGTCGTCGACTTGACCACGGTGTGCGTCGGACCGTTGCTCGCGCACAACGCAAACGCCGTGGCTTGATCACCGGATTCGGCTACCCCGGTGAAATTCGCGATGGCCATCCAGCTGCTCGGATCGAGGGTTCCGTCAGCGACCGGCTGGTCCACCGGGGAGGCCCCGGTGGACGGGTTGGTTCCGCCCAGCACCAATCCGTTGGTGGGCAACGTTGACGGGTTTGTGGCGTTGCGCAGATAACCCCCTCCCCCCAGCACCAAGGACCCAGTGGGGCAGCTCGCCGTCTGGGTCACCCCGGTGTGGGCAGGGTTGGTCATCGGGGCAGTGGTCGCATGGACCGTCACATCCGGCAGGCCGCTGGTGACGACAAAAGCGGTCCCCCGGTTGGGGGCGGCGCTGGCGGTGCCCGGTACCACCGCCAGCGTCACCAGCCCCGTGGCCAGCACCATCAACGCCGAGAGCGCCAGCGAAACCACCCGCCGCCCCCGCAACACCCTCGCTGTGCGAGCCTCGGCTCGGGACACTGGCGCCCTGCGCAGGCCAAGGCGTCGTAACCGGGGCAAGGATCGGTCTGGCATGACTACTCCTGAGCGCTTAGGGACAAGCCCAGGGCGCGCTGCGGGCACCCACAGACCTGTGCGGTGCCGGGCAAGGGCACCCTCGGACAACCCCGCGCCAGGTCACCGCAGATGAGATCCCTCACCGGGACAGCCACCGCAGGCACGGAAGTCATCCCGGGGACGCTGCGCCCCGCAAACCAACACACCAAGTCCAGCAAGTGACCAAGGGATGGCCAGCACGCCCACGAGGGACAGCTAGCGTGGCCACCCCGGTGGGCAGCGCCCCGGGTCTGTCTGCTGCCCGCCGTGCTTACCCCGGCGTGGTGGTCAGCGGTGCCGGATGGAGACCCGCCGAGACCGGCTCGCGGAGACGCTGTGGCGGCGCCCTAGCCGGAAGGTCGATCCCTGGCCCAGGGCCAGGTCGAGTACGTCGGCAACCTCGCTGTCGCCGCCGTGAGGAGGTGTGTGTCGCCCGAGCCGGTCGTCACGCTGGGGCTGGGGGTGTGCGCCCGGATTTCGGGGGGCGCTGGACGAGCAGGGGCGTGCTCGGCCACATCGCGCGGGATGGACCAGCGGAATGACGGGTTAGTGATCACGAGGTGGAAGGCACCTGTGAGCGGGGTGACCATGTCGCTCGGCGTGCTGAGCGGGTGGTCCAGTTCCATGGAAGTGGTACACCGGGTGATCACCGCGCGGAACGGTCGCGAACATCGGCGTGTCCCGTTCCGAAAGTTGTGACCACGACAGAGTGTCGCAAGTGCCGTGCGTGATTGACATTCGGTACGTTCTCGCGGGTGGAGCTGGCGTATGCGAGGGTCAGCACATCAAAACAAGACCTTGAGCGTCAACTGGACGCGTTGGGCAAGGTGGGCATCCCGCCTGAGCGGATCTACGTCGATAAGAAGTGCACTGCTCGACTATGCCCGCGGCGGGGATGTGATCGTGGTGCATACCCTGGACCGGCTCGGTCGCACCGTGCGCGACACGCTGAACTTGATCCACGAGTTGTCCGAGCGTGGGGTAGGGGTGCGCAACCTGGCCGACCCGATCCGGATCGACTCCACCGACCCTGGTGATCCGATGGCCCAGCTGGCGGTGGTGTTGCTGGCGTTGTTCGCCCAGATGGAACGCACCTATGCCATCGAGCGTGCCGCGCACGCTCGCGCGGTGGCTACGGCCAAGGGCCGCCGCACCGGGCGGCCGGTCAGCGTGGACGCGGACAAGTTGGCCTGGGCGGCGCATCTGCGCGACTGTGGGCATACCGTCGCCGAGATCGTGGCCAAGACTGGGATCGCGCGCACCAGCCTGTATCGGCACTTGCCGCCGCGGCCACCGGAGCCGGTCACCGCCTCGGGTGAGGCGAGTTCGGAGCGCGGCGGTGACGAGACGACCGAGGAGCGGTAACGGCCATGCCCGGTTGTCCTGTCGGCGAGCTTGCGGTGTGTTCGAGTTGCGGTCACCGCGCCGGGAATGTTGACCAGGCGTGGCGGATGCGGGCCGATCTGGACGTGCTGTGGCTGATCGAGCGTGCGGGGCGGGTGCAGGCGCGCCGGTTCTGCATCGCCTGCGCGCCGCGCGGCCGGGTCACTGACATCGCCTATGTGGCCTGCGGAGACGGTCCGCTGTTGGTGGGGGAGTTGGCCGAGGGGCGACACCGTGGGTGGGTGTGGCGGTGGTTGCGGACGCGGGGTTGGCGCAGCGCAGCGCGGCCGGTATGTCCGTCCTGCGCGGGCTGTGGACCCGATGCCGGCCCGTGGCGCGATCAGGGCCAGGGACGGCTGTGGTGAGGCAGGTCGACCCGGTGGTTCGTGCGACGCTGGTGGCCCGGCTGCGGGACAAGCAAGCCGGGGGTGTGGCGATTAGCGCTGATGTGCGTCGTGCCGCGGCCGCTCTGGCGATCGCGGAGAGCACGGTGTGGCGTTGGCTTTCGGTCAGCGGCGACTCCTCGCGCTCGCGGCGGGGTTATGAGTTGACCGAGGCCGACCGGGACGGCTACGTGGATTGGTGCGGCAACGTCGCGGCGCTGCGGCGAGACCGGATCACACGAGGCGAGCCGGTGCCGCCGCTGCGGACGTTGCAACGCGCGTTTGCCGAGCAGATGTCGCCGGGCGAGCGCGCTGCCGCGGTGGAGGGGGCCGAGGGCCGGCGTCGCCATGAGGTGTATCTGCGGCGGGAGGCGACGGCGCGCAACGCCCGGTGGGAAGGCGATCATAAAGAGCTTCCGGTGCTGGTCATCCCGCCGCGGGGGATCCGGGCGTGTAAGCCGTGGGCGACGTTGTTTCTGGATTGCTACTCGCGGCTGATCATGGGTTGGGCGTTGTCGCTGCAGCCGAACAGCGCGACCGTGCTGGCCGCGCTGCGTCGGGGCCTGGTGGTTGATCCGGAGCGGGGTCCGTGGAGCGGGGTCCGTTTGGTGGGGTTCCGGTCGCGTTGGTGCCGGACAACGGTTTGGAGTTCGCCACGACTGCGCTGGCCAAAGTGTGCGCGACGGTGGGGATCGAGCTGGAGCCCACCGATTCCTACGCCCCCCACCAGAAAGGCAAGCTCGAGCGGGCGAATCTGACTGTGGACCAGGAGTTTTTGTGTGGGTTGCCGTTCCACACCGAAGGCCCGCGCGCGGTGGACGGCCGCCTGTTCGGACCGGACGCGCCACCGATGGCGTTGGGGTTGTTCGTCGACCGGTTCGCTCAGTGGGTGATCGAGTACAACACTGAGCGGGCGCATTCGGCGCTGGGGCGGCAGACCCCGCTGCAGCGCTGGAACGCCGACGCGACCCCGGTCCGGCAGGCGCCCGAGGAGCAGCTGCGTTGGCTGTTGTTGGCGGATAAGACCCGCACGATCAACAAGGACGGCATCCACTTCGACGGTGTGACCTTCATCGCCGGGGCGCTCAACGGGCTGGTCGGTGAGCAGGTGGCGGTGCGCTACACCCCGCATGATCTGCGCAGGATCGAGGTGTTCCGGGGTTATCAGTGGTTGTGCACCGCCTACCCGCAAGGTCAGCTGTCGGAGGAGGAACGGGCGGCTGTGCTGGCGCGGCGGCGCGCGGACGCCGCCGAGCTGGGGCGCCGGCAACGCTGGGCCAGCCGCCGCGCCCGCGCCCAGCTCGCCCCTATCAGCCACCCCGGCGAGGAGGTGGAGGACACGACCACCATCACCGCGAAACAGGCCCGCGACGAGCGGCGGGGCGCGGGGGCTGGCCCGGACCGCGACGCAGACCTGCGTGGGTTGGCGATGACCAACCTGCTCGGGCTGAAGACCGATTTCACCTACTGGAACCCCGATCTGGCCGATGAGCTCACGCCCGCACCCCAGGGCCCGGGACCTGGATGAGTCCACGGGAGCGGCCCAACCAGAGGATGGAGCGAGCTGATGGGCCGGCATTACCTGGACTTGGTCGACGCGCGCACGTTGCCGACCCTGGGGCTGGTCGCGACTCACCGCGCTGTGACCGATTTGCTGGCGGCCGCCGCGATGGGGGTGGTGCACGGCATGGCGGGCTTGGGCAAGACGTATGCCGTCGAGCAGGCGCTGGCCCAGGCCGGGGAGCACTCGGCATGTTGGGCGGGGTTTCCCAGCCGGCCCACGATGCGCCTGGTCGCCGCGCGCCTGTTCGAGCAGCTGACCTATAGTTCAGCCGGGCGACGCAGCCGCTTTGCGCTAATGGACCTGCTGGTTGAAGAGCTGGCGGAGCGGCTGCGCGCGATCGTTATTGATGAGGCGCAGAGATTAACGAGCGAGTGCATCGAGTTCCTGCGCTATCTGCATGATCACCCGCATACCCGGTTCGCGTTGATCCTCGTCGGGGGTGACGGCTGTTGGGAGGTGCTCTCGCGGGAGCCGATGCTGCGCTCGCGGATCTTCCGGCGGGTCAACGTGACCCCGCTTTCCGGTGAGCAGGTCTGTGCGTTGATGCGCGCGTTTCACCCGATCTATAGCGGGGTGGAGGCGGAGGTGTTGTTGCTGGTTGATGACCACTTCGCGCACGGCAACCTGCGGGACTGGGCGTCGTTTACCCACACTGCGGTCAAGCTGTGCGGCGAGCACGGCCGTGAGCGGCTCGACGCCGAGATCGCCCGCAACACTTTCGCCCTGCACGGCGGCGGTGTCGGTGTCTGAGGCCGGATTGGCATCAGCGCCATCGCGTGAGCAGCCGGTCAGGGCCGGCACCAAGCACGGGTGGCAATGGCATACCTCGCGGACCGGCAGCTGGCTTCGACCGTTCAACAGCGCGGGGATCACCGAGTCGGTGTCGATGAGGCTGGCACCCGCTGCGTCTGGCCCTGGCCAGATCACGGTGGTGGTGGACCCGGACGACAACGCCGAGGTCGCCCGAGTCGTGGGGCGGGCCTGTCGGCGGAGGGGCGGTTCGTGGTGCATACCAGCCCTGGGCAATACGCGGCGGCGCGGTTTCAGAGCGAGGTACTCGGCGCGCTGGGCAAGCACTGGGGCCGCGCCGCCCAAGGCGGGAACGCGACGACTGGGCAGCTAGTGCGGGCGTGGCTGCGTGCCGAACGCGCCAGGGATCTGATCGTGCTACGCGCCCACCAGGTCAGCGGGCCGGCGCTGAGCTGGCTGCTGAGCCTGCCCGTGCGGGAGTACCTGCGGGTCTGGTTGATCAGCCCGCAACCACTGACCACAGTGGCCGACGTCGCCAGCGTGAGGGTGACCAGCGGGACCGGAACTTGGCCTGATGGGGACCTGGCCGCACACGACGAGGCTGACTGCGAATGTGACGACCTCAACCGCTTCGCCCCCGCCAGCGTGACGGGCATGAGCGCGACCGCCGGGTTGACGGTGGACACCGCCCGGCGGCTGCGGCGGCTCTATGACATTGAGGCCGCTGCGCTGGCCACGGCCGCGGTACTGCTGGAGTGCCCGGACCCGGACGCGCTGGCCGCGGCCCGAATCCGGGTGGCCGAGGACGCCGGCAGCGTGGTCACCGCACAGGGAGCCGTGTTGGCGGTCCCGGAGTATGCCCAAGCACTGCTGCGCGGCTGGGCCGGGCAGTCCCTGCTGCCGCGAGAGTGGGCGCACGACGTCGCGGCCACCTACCTGACGCTTCGCCTCGAAGCCGCCGAACGACACATCGGTGTGCGGCTGATCGACCCCAACCTTCCGCAACTGCCACGCGTGGCCTGGCATGACCGCCGCGACCCGGGAGCTTCGACACTGGCCTGGCTGACCCGATCACACTGGCGCGCCTCCCATATTCCGGACAGAGGACCTTATAAGGTCCACTTCCGGAATGGAGGGGGATAAATGCCAGAACGACGCAGAAAATATACACCCGAATTCAAGGATGAAGCGGCGAAGATGGTGGTCGAAACCTCGCGTCCGATCGCCGAGGTCGCTCGGGAGATCGGCGTGCACGAGGGCACCCTGGGGACTTGGGTAAAGAAATACCGAGTTGACCACGCCGGCGAGGAGCCACCGCTGTCGATCATCGATCGAGCACGCCTGCGGGAGCTGGAAAAAGAAAACCGTGAACTGAAGATGAAGGCCGACTTTTTGGGAAAAGCGGCGGCCTTCTTCACCCAGGAGTCTCGGTGACCGCGAAATTCGAGTTCATTGACGCGCAGAAGGCAGACTTCCCCGTCGTGAAGATGTGCATATGGGCCGAGGTGTCCACCTTGGGATATTACGAATGGCGTGACAGGCCCGCCTCGGCTACCGCGATTCGCCGCGCCCACCTCACCCGACTTGTCAAGGCGATTTTCGATCATTCCGATCAAACCCATGGGTACCGTCGCGTGCACGCCCAGCTCGTTCGCCAGGGTGAGCAGGTGAGCGCTGAGCTCGTGCAGGAGCTGATGCGCGACCTCGACCTGGTCGCCTGCCAGCCCAGACCGTGGCGGCCGGCCACCATAGTGCCCGGCGATCACGGCTCGATCCCCGATCTGGTGAATCGGGACTTCACTGCCACCGCCCCCGGCCAGAAAATGGTCGGAGACATCACCTACATTCACACGTGGCAGGGCTGGCTGTATCTCGCCACCGTCATCGACTGTTATGCCAAGGCCTGCATCGGATACGCCATGGCCGACCATCTCCGTACAGAATTGGTGGTCGATGCGCTCACCATGGCTGCCCGGAACTATCCACTCGCCGAGGGCGCGATATTCCACTCCGATCGCGGTACTCAATATACCAGTGGGGCCTTCGCGGCGGCCACTGACCGCCTGAAAATCCGCCGATCGGTGGGCGCGACCGGAGTGTGCTTCGACAACGCCCTAGCCGAATCCTTCAACGCGGCCGTGAAAGTGGAACGGGTCAACCGCACCGTTTACCCTACCCGCGAACACGCCCGAAAGGATGTTGCCCGGTACGTCGAATTCCGTTATAATAGTCAACGTCTTCACTCAGCACTCGGATACCAGACCCCGCAAGAGGTCTACAACGAGTACCTGAACCGGCAGTCCGCAGCATGATATAGCAATTAATCAGCTGTCCGGAAAAGACGAGGCGGCCCACTCTGACTGTCGGCGGTGACCCCTACGGACGCCCGCTTCCTACGTCTCCTACGTCTTCTACGCACTCTCACTTTGCTGGCGCTGACACTCTCATTTCCTGGCGCATCGCACTCTCACTCTCGTGGCGCTTCACAACAGGTTGGGGCGGCGGTGAGCAGTTCGCGTCATGCGCCGCGTGATCGTGTGTTCCACATCCTAAGAACTGAGGCGCTGACCCGTCCCGTTTGAGGCACCTGTGCGGGAATCCTCACCGGGCGGGTCTTGTGGGACGACTCCGCGGGAAAACCTCATCGGCCTGCGCCGTTCCGGTAGCGGGTCGCCTTGTGGGCGTGGTTGGCCAACAGGCTCACCCACGCAGCGTTTGACTGATCCGTGCTGCCTGCCGGGTGAGGTGGTGACGTTCGGCGAGGTTGGGGGCGGACCGGGCGGCGTCGGCATACCGTCGTGCCGCGGTCAGTAGGTCGCCCGCCTTCTCGTGGAGGTAGGCCGAGGCGGCGGTGTGGCGGGGTAGGCCAGGGTCGACGGTGGTCAAGGCCGCGAGGCCGGCCGCGGGGCCTTCGGCCTCGCCGATCGCGATGGCCCGGTTGAGCGCCACGATCGGGCTGTTGGTGAGCCGGAGCAGCTCGTCGTACCAGCTGACGATCTGCGCC
>DATAWX010000095.1:0-23830 GCA_036266995.1 Pseudonocardiaceae bacterium
GGAGCCGCCAGGCCGGTCTCGACATCCTCGCCGAGAATCTCCTGACGCAGCACAGTCCGAGCCACACATCGATCGGCTTGCGGAACTGTCGCGATCATGAACTCGTGCGACCACGCCAGACAATGCTGGGAAAACAGCGCCACTGACCGCTGGAGGTCACACTTCCAGGAGGAGATGACCTGCGCCAACCATGACGACACCGAGCAGGCGGCGGCGTTCCGAATGAACCCTATGTGACACCCGGACCACGGCGGCTGATCCGGTGGCGATGTTGGTGGGCAACAATCCTCCGATGAGCGTTCGGAGCGCGCTGGTGGTCGGGGCGGGCATCGCCGGCTCCACGCTGCTCAAGGAGCAGTGATCCGGGCGAGTTTGCGGCCGACTCTCAGGTACCGGTTTCCGGATGGTCCATCGATCTTGTCTTTGAGGACCGACGCTAGGGGTTCGCGCGCCTCGTCGGCGGTCAACGTGATCTGGTTCTGGCCGGCGTCGGACTCGACGACGATGCGCAGGCCATTCTGTTCGGCGACCCGGCGGACATCGCCGTTGCTCTTGGCGAAGCCCAGCGCCTTGACGATGTCGGTGATGGTCTGGCCGAGGTCCGCGACCGAGGGAAGGTCTTCGACCTCGGCGAAGGTGCGCGTGGAGAAGCGGGCGACGAACTCGTCGCGCGCCTTCATGGCCGCGTCTACGCCGTGGATCGCGGCCGTGACCTCACCCGCCAGGATCTTCTTCAGATCCATCGGATGCAGCGACTCGGCCGCCAGGCGCTCGCCGGTGATGGCGAGTTCGGCATCACGCCACTCGCTCAGTGCCCGGAAGTACGGCTCGACCAGGCGATCGGGCACCGACATGATCTTGCCGAAGATCTCGCCCGCAGGGGCGGTCAACGGAACGTAGTTGCCCCTGGACTTCGACATCTTCGCTCCGGTGCCGTCCGTGCCCTCGATGAGCGAGGTCGCGACCACGAGTTCCGGGGTTTGCCCGCATACGTCCATGACCTTGCGGCACATCTGCATGTTGAGGAACTGGTCGATCCCGCCGACCTCCAGGTCGGTGTTGATCTCGACCGAGTCCAGCGCCATCACGACCGAGTACAGCAACTCGGCCAGCGACAGTCCCTGGCCGGTGTCCAACCGCTTGCGGAAGTCTTCGCGTTGCAGCGGCATCGAGACCGGGATCTGGGCGGTGATCTCGATCAGCCGGGGCAGCTTGATCTCCCGCAGCCAGTCGCCATTGCGGCGGAACTGGGCGCGGGCGAAGTCGAAGAACGGGGTGACCTGCTGGCGGTAGGTGGTCAGGTTGCGGGCGATGTCGTCGTCGGTGAGCGCGGGGCGCTCGTCGGAGCGACCGGACGGGTCCCCGATCTTGGCGGTGACGTCGCCGACGATGAACACCACGTGGTGGCCCATGCGCTGGAAGCGGCTCAGGATGAGCATCGGCACCGCGTGACCGAGGTGGACCTCGTGGCCGGTGGGATCGATGCCGAACTTCGCGACGAACGGCCGCGACTTCTTCCGGGCATCCACGATCCGCTGCGCCAGTGCATCGGCCGACGGCTGGAGCTTCTGGGAGCGTTCGGCGATCAACGTGGCCTGATCGGCCGGGGACAGGTCCGACAGGTCCAGGCCGCGCCGCCGCGTGGTCAACTCCAGCAGCTCTCGCACAGTGGCGTCGGTGGCGAGGTCCGCGGCCGCGAGCAGGGTGGTGGCGCGGTCAACGGACTGGCTGAGTCGGGTCATGGAAGCTCTCCTGTTCACGACTCCGCCGGCAGGTCGGGGCCCGGCATTTCAGGCTATCTCGGCGCGGTGTCCAACCGTAGCCGCCGCGGCTCAGCGATCGGTTGGTAGGCCGGTCGGCAGCGGCGGTGTCGATCCAGGCGCGTTGGAGCGCCGCGCAGCTATTTCGCTGCTTTCGGCAACCGAGGCTCGATCATCTGAGCGATCCGCAATGCCTCAGCGCACGGATCGACCGGCTGACTGACAGTGGACGGCACCGCCACGCTCACCGACAGCGATACCGATCCGCCATCGATCAGCTGCGCGCATTGCGAGCCGTGGGGGTCCACCCCGAAATGGGCGCCGGCTCGACCGTTCACGGTGTTGTCCATGAAGTTGAAAAACTGTGGATCCTGCCGGTGCGCCTGGTAACCGGCCAGAGTGGCGTTGTCCCGCTCCAGGCTCAGCGTGAAGGACGTGCCCTGCCACCGGCAACCGACCACGCCTGCCTTGTTGAAACTTGTGCGGGTGTCCGGCCGTGCACCCAATGCGGTCAGCTCGGGATCCGTCAGGATTGTGCACATATCAACCCCGTTGGCGTTGGCCACCGCAGGTGGCGCTGGCGGCGCCGGCGCGGGCGTCTGGGCACCTGTCTGGGCGCTACAACCAGCCGCGAGCACCCCCGCAACGATCACGGTCACAGCACCGCGCCTCACGACGCAACCTCGGCGTGCTTGCTTTCGGCCAGGGCACTGAGTTCGCCGTAGACCCCGTCCAGCATGTTCCGCAGCGCGGCGAGCAACCATTCCAACCCGTGGATCGCCTCATCCAGTTTAGTGAGGATCTTGCCGACCCGGGATGTCACCCGGGCGATCTCTTCCATCGCTTGGGCGACCACCGCGGGCGTGGCGAGTCCGAGAGTGCCCAGTTCCTCCGCCGCCAGGTCGACCAACTCGCCGACGAGTGCCGCGATGAGGTCGCGCACGGTGATGCGGATTCCCGCCACGAGTTCGCCAGCCATGGTGGCCGCCGTCTTCAGCGTGTCGGCCGCTCCGGCGGCGGCCTTGACCAGGTTGGCCACCTGGTGCGCCTGTGATCGGTACGCTGCGCCGGCCGGACCGCACCATCCCCAGCTGGTGCCCTCGGCTGCGGCGGCGTAGTCGGCGCTGACCGCGCCCATCTCCTTGCCGATGTTGGCCCAGGTGGCGGCGTAGGCTCTGATCATCTCTGGCTCGCCGGTCAGCGCGTGCAAGACCTTACGCAGCGGTTCCAGGTGCTCCATCATCCAGGACGCCAGCTGACCGGAGAGATAGCCGATCGGATCGGTGGCTGCGCAGAGCATATCGAGTCCGGCGCCCTGCGCGCCGAGCTCGACCCTCGCCCAGTCTCCCTTCGCGACGCCGTCAGCGATCTCCTCACCGGCCTCGACCACGGTGAGGCCCTTCTCCCAGCCGGCCGCCTTGACGAATTCACCACCGAGCGAGGTGGGATTCTGATGGTAGATGGTGAGAACGTCTGTGCCGCTGTCGATCAGAGGGTTGGTCATTTCTCGGCGCCGATCTTTTCCAGGTTCGACGCGGCCGCGCCGTCGATGCGTTGGTAGGAATCGGCGGATGCGTGCAGGTCGTTGGTAATGCGGCGCAGTGCCTGGGCGGCCTTGCCCAGCGAATCGGCGCACCGCTCCTGCGGCCCGGCAAGCAATCCGCCGATCGACCGGCACAACAGCCCATAGGCGTTGTCCATTCCGGCGACCTGCCGACCGGCGTCGGCCGCGGTGTCGGCGCGAGTGGTGAAGTCGTCGACGGCCGCGGCGTGCTGGCGGAGCCGGTCGGTATCGACGTGAAAACTGTGGCCCATGGGCGTCGGATCTCCTGGTCAGCGGAGGTAGGAGGACTGGCTCAGATCGTCGTCGTCGCCGGGTCGCCGCGTCGGGTGAGCGGGCCGCGCCGTCGCATCCTCGGGGATGTCCGGAAAGCGGTCACGGTAGCTGGCGATGATCCGGGCGGCGGCATCGTCGCGGCTGTCCGGGACTGACGCGGTCACCAGGTCCTGTACCTGCGCGGCCAGGGTGCTGTGGGCGCGCCGCAGGCAGGTCATCAACTCCGCGGACAACCGAGCCGGGTCTCCGGCCCGGGCCTGGTCGGTGAGGGTCAGCTCGGTGGGCACGCCGTGAGCGTCCACACTGACCCGAACCATGCCGTCTGCCGAGGTCTCGGTCACCGCCAGCTGGGACATCTGATCCTGCAGCCCGCGATAGGTCTGGGCCTTGCGTTGGAGTTGCTCGGCCCACTCGATCAAGCCGTGGCCGGCCTGGCCCGGGTCCATCCCGGCGAAATCGGGACTCGGGTTGTCCATCATTGATCTCAACTTTCTCCGAAGGCGTGGGCCATCGACCGCGTGAGCACGTTACGCGCCTCGACGCGACCCGTTGACGGATCCGTGCCGGCGATCGCGAGGGAGTCTCCGGGCTCCATGAACGTATGGGCGAACCAGAGTTCGTACTCGGTCCCAGTCGAAGTCCACAGCACCACCGCCCGGGTGCCCCGCAGGGATGCGGAGATGACCCGCTGCACCACCACCAACTGCGCGCCCGGCACGGTCTGTAACACCTCCTGCAGATGCAGTGTGGCGCGCCGGTGTCCTTCCTGTCTGGCGGCCCGGGACCGCCGATTCAACAACTGACGATTCTTGATTGAGACGAAGGTGAGCAGGGCGAAAAAGCCGACGCAAAGCAATATGGCCCCGGCGCTATCGAGCAGCAACGTGTTTTGCCTCCACGGCCGTGGCCACAAGCTATGCGGCCATGCTGAGACCTGCGCGTCGGGACTGTACCGGCCCGCTGCGGGGGCCCCGCAGCGGTACCGTGATCAGTGGCGACGAGGAGGAGTCTTGTCCTACCCAGAAGACCTGCTGCTCGACGACGAGCGAGTGGTGGTCCACAAGCACCCGCACTGGAAGATGCTGGTAGTGCCGGTGCTGCTCTTCCTGCTCATAGTGGGGATTGGCTCTTACCTCGCTGCGGTGATCGGCGGGCAGTCCTGGCAGTTCTACGGGTGGATCGGGCTGGCGGTGCTCGGTGGTATCGGCGTGCTGTGGTTGACCGTGGTGCCGCTGCTGCGCTGGCGCACCACGCATTTCGTGCTCACCACCAGGCGGGTGCTGGTCCGGGAGGGCGTGCTGTCCCGCAGCGGGATCGACATCCCGACCAACCGGATCAACACCGTGCAGTCCCGCTCTTCCTTCATCGACCGGATCCTGGGTTGTGGAACGCTGATCATCGAGTCGGCCTCCGACGAGCCGCTGGAGTTCGACGACATCCCGCAGGTCGAGCGGGTTCGCTCACTGCTGTACTACGAGGTGAACCCGGGACCTGCCGCCACATGACTGCCCGGGACGTCGGCCTACCTGACCGGCACCCAGCGGCCGGATTGCCCGAGCGGGTGACGATCTGGGAAGTCGGGGCGCGCGACGGTCTGCAGAACGAGCCGGTGGTGGTTCCCGTCGAGGTCAAGGCAACGTTCCTGGACCGACTGGCCAGTGCCGGGTTGCGAATTGTCGAGGCGACCAGCTTCGCCCACCCGCAGTGGGTGCCGCAGCTGGCCGACGCCACCGAACTGCTCGAGCGGCTCACGCCGCGCGTCGGGGTGCGCTACCCAGTGCTGGTACCCAATGAGCGCGGTCTGGATCGGGCACTGGCGGCCGGCGTCACCGACATAGCGATCTTCGCGTCGGCCACCGACAGCTTCGCCCGGCGCAACCTCAACCGTGACCTCGAGGCGCAGTTCGCGATGTTCTCGCCGGTGGTGCGCCGGGCCGCGGCAGCGGGCCTCGCAGTGCGCGGGTACGTCTCGATGTGCTTCGGCGATCCGTGGGAGGGTGCCGTGCCGGTCGCGCAGGTCGTCGGTGTCGGGCGCAGGCTGCTCGATCTGGGCTGCGATCAGCTCTCCCTGGGGGACACGATCGGGGTAGCCACCCCGGGTCACGTCGCCGCGCTGCTCGACGGTTTCGCCCGCGCCGGCGTCGGGACCGACGTTCTCGCGGTGCACTTTCACGACACCTACGGCCAGGCGCTGTCCAACACCCTGGCCGCCCTGCGCGCCGGGGTGAGTTGCGTGGACGCCTCGGCCGGTGGGCTGGGTGGTTGCCCCTACGCCGCGTCGGCCACCGGCAACCTCGCCACCGAGGACCTGGTGTGGATGCTCGACGGCCTGGGTATCGAGCACGGCGTCGACCTCGACGCCCTGGTGCAGACCAGCCTATGGATGGCCGCCCAGCTCGGCAGACCGTCACCGTCCCGGGTGGTCACCGCCGTCGGTGGCTCTTCAAGGACTACCAACCCCCCCAAGCGGCGCTCATAACGACGGCCAACCCTTGCTGGCGTGCCAGCGTGGGTGGGCCGTCGTTAGCGACCTCCAGGGCCGGGGTTGGCGATACTTGAAGAGCTACCCGGTCACAAGACCTCGTTCAGCTTGCCTTTTGCGACGTCGAAGACGAACCCGCGGATCTGGTCCTGGTGCGGGACGAACGGGCTCGCCTTGATCCGGGCGATTGACTGCCGGACGTCCTCGTCGAGGTCTGGGAAGGACTCCGCGCCCCACGAGGGTTTGATCCCGGTCTCGTCCTGAATCGACTTCTTGAACTGGTCGTCGGTGAAGGTGAGCATTCCGCAGTCGGTGTGGTGGATGAGGATGATCTCCTGAGTGCCGAGCAGCCGCTGGCTGATCGCAAGCGAGCGGATCTCGTCGTCGGTGATCACGCCTCCGGCATTGCGGATGACGTGTGCCTCGCCCTCGTTGAGGCCCAGGATGCGGTAGACGTCCAGGCGGGCGTCCATGCAGGCCACGACGGCGACGTGCTTGCCGGGCGGCATCGGCAGCGGGCCGGAGAAGGTCTCGGCGTAGCGGGCATTGTTGGCGATCAGGTCATCGGTTACGGACACAGATTCTCCAGGTGTGCGGGGGATGAAGTGGACACCGGGATCGGCCGCGCGGGGCGGGGAGGCCATGCGCCAACGCGCGGCCTACCTACAGAACTGGTCGAAAGCGTGCATGCGCCGACCCGGCCAAAACTGCTCGAGGACAGCACGCCGCATGCATATATCCTTACCGGTCGATAGCCCGGCGGGCAAGCCCGATCAGCGCTGCAGCAGGGTTAACGCGGCGTCATGTAGCAGCCTGTTGGACGACAGTGCGGTACCACCGTCATATCGAGCAACGCCGTCGAGATCGGTGAACCGTCCACCGGCCTGCTGCACCAACACCTGGACAGCGGCCACATCCCACGGGTTGACGACCGGTTCGGCGGCCAGGTCGATCGCCCCCTCGGCGACCAGGCAGTGCTGCCAGAAGTCGCCGAAGGCCCGGCTTTCCCAGGTGGCGTCCACCAGCGAGAGGTAGGACTCCCGGCTGCGGTACCGCGTCCAACTGCCCAGGTCGGTGGTCGACAGGTAGGCGTCGGCGAGGTCACCGACCCCGGAGACCGTGATGGGCCGGATGGTCCCGTCCGGATCTCGGGTGTGCGCACCCGCCTCCGCGGCGGCCCACCAGCGTCGCCATAGCGCTGGTGCGCTGATCACGCCGACTGTTGGGGTGCCATTCTCGACCAGTGCGATGAGCGTGGCCCAGACCGGCACCCCGCGCAGGAAGTTCTTCGTCCCGTCGATCGGGTCCAGCAGCCAGGCCCGGCCGGCCTCTGCAGACGGCCCGCCACGCTCCTCACCGATCACCGCGTCGTGCGGCCGCTGGGCCCGCAGCACGTCGCGTATCGCGTCCTCGACGGCCAGGTCGGCGTCGGTGACCGGGGTCCGGTCAGGTTTGGCCTCGATGCGCAGATCCGCCGCGCCGGCCCGGTCCAGCGTGATCACGTCCGCGGTATCGGCCAGGGTCAGGGCTAGGGCGAGATCGCAGCTGAGGTCGGTCATAGCAGCACAGGCTGCCACGTCCCACTAGTCTGATGGGGTGGCCACTGTGCTACTCGTCGAGGACGACACCGGCATCGCGGTGCCGCTGTCTCGCGCCTTGCAACGGGAGGGCCACGAGGTGGTGGTAGTCGGTGATGGCCACACCGCGCTGGCCCGCGCCGACGACGAGGAGGTCGACCTGCTGGTGCTCGACCTCGGGCTGCCGGGGATGGACGGTCTGGACGTCTGCCGCCGGCTGCGTCGGGTGCGCCCGGACGTCCCGGTTCTGATGCTCACCGCGCGAACCGACGAGGTGGACTTCGTCGTCGGGCTCGACGCCGGTGCCGACGACTACGTCGCCAAGCCGTTCCGGTTGGCCGAGCTGCTCGCCCGAGTGCGCGCTCTGCTGCGCCGTAGCGTGCCCGATGCGCTGGAGGTGGGTGGGGTGCGGATGGACGTCGCCGGGCGCCGGGTGCTCATCGACGGTACTGAGGTCGGGCTGGCGAACAAGGAGTTCGAGCTGCTGAGGGTGCTGCTGTCCCGTTCGGGTCAGGTGGTCAGCCGGGAGGAGATCCTGCGTGAGGTGTGGAAGGGGCTGGAGCTCAAGAACACCAAAACGCTGGATATGCACATGTCATGGCTACGCCGCAAGATCGGCAGTAGCCGGATCGCCACTGTCCGGGGCGTCGGGTTTCGCTTCGACGCGCTGTAGAACTGTAGAAGTGTCCGGTAACCGGCGTAGCGTTCCGCCGTGCGGTGGAGGATCCTGCAGTCCACGCTGATCGCGGTGGCGATCACTGGGCTTGTGCTGGGTGGGCCGCTGGCGTTCGCGTCCTGGCGGCTGGTGGAACACGCCACTCGGGCCTACCTGCTGGCCCGGCTGGCGCAGGTGGTGGTTCGGCTGGACGATCAGAACTCGGCGGCGGCGCTGGATCCGTCGGCAGGTCCGGGCTCGATCGCCCGAGAGCTTCCCCCCGGCGGACAACTGGTCGTGGACTCACCCCTGAGCGGTCACGCTGTGATCGGCGCCGATCCGGGTCCCGGGGCGGTGTCGGAGTCGCTGGCGCTGGGGCAGCGCGGCACCGTCCGGCTGGCGGTGCCTGGCGGCGGGATGCGGGCCGATCAGCTCAAAGCAGTCGGGCTGGTCACCCTGCTGGTGGGGTTGTCGGTGGGGATCGGAGCAGCCATCGCAACTGTCACCGCCCGGCGGTTGGCGGGGCCACTGGAGGACGTCGCCGATCGAGCCACCCGGCTGGGGATGGGGGATTTCCGCCCCGCGCCGGCCCGGCACGGTATCCCGGAGCTCGATCGGGTCGCGGAGCTGCTGGACAGCTCAGCGGCGGCGCTGGCCGAGCTCATCGCCCGGGAACGAGACCTCGTCGGAGACGTGTCACACCAGCTGCGCAGCCGGCTGACCGCGCTGCTGCTACGACTGGATGAGCTGGCCACCCACCCGGACCCGGATACCGCCGCGGAAGCCGAGGCGGCGCTGGAGCAAGCTGAGCGCCTCGGTGCGGTACTCGATGATCTGTTGCGGGCCACCGAGGAGGCCCGAGCCGCCACCGCTGAGCCGGTGAAGCTGGCCGAGCTGCTCCGTGAGGTGGTCGCCGACTGGAAGCCGCAGGCCGACGCAGACCGGCGCCCGCTTCGGCTGCGAGTAGCCGACGAGCTGGTCGCCCGGGTCACGCCCGGCCGGCTGCGCGAGGCGCTCGGAGTGCTGATCGACAATGCGCTGCGCCACGGTGCCGGAGTGGTGACGCTGTCCGCCCGGTGGACCGGAGTGGGACCAGACCGGATGGTCGTCGTGGAGGTCAGTGACGGTGGCGAGGGCGTCCCCGAGCACCTGGCCGCACACGTCTTCGACCGAGGGATCTCGGGTGCGTCCTCGACCGGCGTTGGGTTGGCACTGGCCAGGGCGTTGGTCGAGGCCGACGGCGGACGCCTCGAACTCAGCTCGGCGCGGCCCGCAAGATTCGCCGTCTACCTGCGGGTACCGCGCGGGGAGGAGCCGCCCGGGCCCGCGCGACCTGCTGCCGGCGTGGTGCGTTGACTGAGCCGACCCTGAGCCGGCAATCAGGCGACCGGCACCTGGCGGCGCACGTTCTGGTCGGGGAAGACGTACCTGCGAAAGGCCCACCACCGGAAGACCATCGCCAGCAAGGTTCCGATGACGTTGGCGCTGGCGAAGTCCGCGGCCTCCTGAGCAAGCAGGCTTACCTCCGGGACCCGCAGGTCCAGCATGTATCGCGAGATCCACAGCGGCGTGGCGTTGAGCACCAACCCGATGCCACAGACCAGGAAGAACAATGATGCCTCGTGTCGCCGTTCCCGACCGCCGCGGGTGCGGAAGGACCACTCCCGGTTCAATATGTAGGACACGATTGTCGCTACCAGCACCGCAATGATCTTGGCAGTGACCGGTTTGGGCTCCAGCACCGTCGTCTTGAGCAGCGTGAACACCGTGATGTCCAGGACATAGGTGATCCCACCGACGAGGGCGAACTTCACCAGCTCGCGGTGTTGGACAGCGATATCGCGGTACGGCTGCGGGATCCGGATGAGCACGGCGTCGACCATGGACACGGCGGCAGTGTACGGACCGTACGCATCAGCTCATGCACCCAGGCGCGCCCCGAGTTCGCGAACGCCGACAGCTGGTCCGGCACGGGGAAGCTCCCGATAGAGTCAACAGTTCGTGGACCCCCGTACCGGTTTGCCGGTCGTCGGCATGGTGGGCGCTGGGCAGCTGGCCCGGATGACCCACCAGGCCGCTATAGCGCTCGGTAAGTCCCTGCGGGTGCTGGCCGCCGGTCCGGACGAGCCCGCGGCGCTGGTGGCCTCCGATGTCGTCCTTGGCCGGCACGACGACCTCGCCACACTGCGCCGGTTCGCCGTCGGCTGCGACGCGCTCACCTTCGACCATGAGCACGTGCCCACCGAGCACCTGCAGGCGCTGGTTGCTGAGGGGGTACCGGTGTACCCGGGACCCGACGCGCTGCGCCATGCCCAGGACAAGCTGCTCATGCGCCGGACGCTGGCCGGGCTGGACGTGCCGGTCCCACCGTTTCGCGAGGTGACCCGGCCCCAGGACGTGGCGTCCTTCGGTGCCGAGCACGGCTGGCCCTGCGTGCTCAAGGCGGCCCGCGGCGGCTATGACGGGCGGGGTCTGTGGATGCTCAACACCCCCACCGGCGCGCGGCGCGTGGTGGCGGAGTTACTCGCCGCAGGTACGCCGTTGCTGGTGGAGCAATGTGTGGCGATGCGCAGGGAACTGGCCGTTTTGGTGGCCCGCTCGCCGTTCGGGCAGGGCGCAGTGTGGCCGGTGGTGCAGACGGTGCAGCGGGAGGGGATCTGTGTGGAGGTGCTCGCCCCGGCACCCGGTCTGGACCCCGAGCTCGCGCAAGCCGGTCAGCAGTTGGCGCTGCGGTTGGCTGCGACGCTGGAAGTGGTCGGCGTGCTGGCCGTCGAGCTGTTCGAAATGCCGTCAGGGCAGCTACTGGTTAACGAGCTGGCGATGCGGCCGCACAACAGCGGGCACTGGACCATCGAGGGCGCTGCGACGTCACAGTTCGAGCAACACCTGCGGGCAGTGTTGGACTATCCCCTGGGGTCCACCGCACCGCGCGCCCCGGCCTGCGTGATGGCCAACGTGCTGGGCGCCGACGTCTCGCCGATGATGGGTCTGGATGAGCGACTGCACCACCTGATGGCCCGCTACCCGCAGGCGAAGGTGCACCTGTACGCGAAGCCGGAGCGGCCCAGGCGCAAGATCGGGCACGTCACCGTTCTCGGTGAGGACCCGGTGCCGGTGCGCCGGGTGGCGATCGCTTCGAGCGCCTTCCTGGCCACCGGGAGCTGGCCGGACGGGTACCCGGTGCACGGGCAGGGACGGGAGACGGCGTGAGCCTGGTCGGTGTGATCATGGGTAGTGACTCTGACTGGCCGGTGATGCGCGCTGCCGCGCAGGCCCTCGACGAGTTCGGGGTGGCCCACGAGGTGTCGGTGGTCTCCGCGCACCGCACTCCTGCCCGGATGCTCGACTATGCCCGCAACGCCGCGGGCCGGGGGCTGAAGGTGATCATCGCGGGAGCTGGCGGGGCGGCGCATCTGCCCGGGATGGTGGCCTCGGCGACCGTGCTGCCGGTGGTCGGGGTGCCGGTACCGCTCGCTCACCTGGACGGCCTGGACTCACTGCTGTCCATCGTGCAGATGCCCACCGGTGTCCCGGTCGCGACCGTGTCCATCGGCGGCGCGCGCAACGCCGGCCTGCTAGCCGTCCGCATCCTCGCCACCTCCACCCCCGCACTAGCCGACCGAATCGCAGCCTCCCAGCAGCAGATGGCCCAGCGCGTGCTCGATTCCGACACCGCTCTGCGTGCCGCGCTGGACTGACTTCATCGCGTTCTGGATGCAGACTGCTGTTCTCTGGCCACAGATTGGCGCAGTCTGCATCCAGAACGCGCTTGAGGGAGGAGGAGCCGGTGAATCCTGAGTTCGGTGTGTATCAGTTGGGGGTCGAGCACGAGGCATTGCGGGAGGCGGTGCGGGCTCTGGCCGAGAAGGAGATCGGCCCGTATGCCGCGGAGGTCGACGAGTTGGAGCGGTATCCGCGGGAGGCCCACGCTGCGCTGGTGCGTGCGGGATTTCACGCGGTCCATGTTCCCGAGGCCTACGGCGGCCAGGGCGCGGACTCGGTAGCGACCTGCATCGTGATCGAGGAGGTGGCGCGGGTGTGTGCGTCGTCTTCGCTGATCCCTGCGGTGAACAAGCTGGGCACGATGGGTCTGCTACTGGCCGGCTCGGAGCAGCTGCGCGAGCAGGTGCTGCCGTCCCTGGCGGCGGGGTCGATGGCGTCCTACGCACTGTCCGAGCGCGAGGCGGGAAGTGATGCCGCGGCGATGCGGACCCGGGCCCAGTGTGATGGCGACCACTGGGTACTCAACGGCACCAAGTGCTGGATCACCAACGCCGGCGAGTCGACCTGGTACACCGTGATGGCGGTAACCGACCCGGCCAAGGGCGTAGATGGGATCAGCGCTTTCGTGGTCCACCAAGACGATCCAGGGTTCTCGGTCGGACCCAAGGAGCGCAAGTTGGGGATCAGAGGCAGCCCTACCCGGGAGATTTACTTCGAGGGATGCGCGATTCCGGCCGACCGGATCATCGGCGAGCCCGGCACCGGGTTCAAGACAGCCCTGCAGACCCTGGACCACACCCGCCCGACGATCGGAGCGCAGGCCGTCGGCATCGCGCAGGGAGCGGTGGACGCCTCGATCGCCTATGTCAAGCAACGCAAACAGTTCGGCAAGCCGATCGCCGATTTTCAAGGTGTCCAATTCATGCTGGCGGACATGGCGATGAAGACCGAGGCAGCCCGGCAGCTTGTTTACATCGCAGCGGCACGCGCCGAGCGCGGTGTAGGAAAGCTCGGGTTCATCTCCTCAGCGTCGAAATGCTTCGCCTCAGACGTGGCGATGGAGGTGACAACCGACGCGGTGCAGCTTTTCGGTGGCTACGGCTACACCCGGGACTTCCCGGTCGAGCGGATGATGCGCGACGCGAAGATCACCCAGATCTACGAGGGAACCAACCAGATCCAACGCCTCGTCATGGCCCGCGCCCTGCTCAACAGCTAGATCACTCGTCTTGGCACCGATGTGATGGTGTCTGGTTTCCATGATCAGGCCGCCTCCAGGCCGTCAGCCGATTTCAGGCCGAACACGCTGTCGATCGCCAGTCGGGCCCGCTCGTAGCTGGACGGCACGAGATGCGTATACGTCCGCAGTGTGAAACCGGGGTCTGAGTGGCCCAGGTACTCGGCGAGCTCCTTGACGGACACACCCTGTGCCAGCAGCGTCGAGGCGTAGAAGTGCCGTAGCGCGTGCATGCCGTCCGCCCGGTTGCGGTACTCCACGCCCGCGGCGCGAAATGCTCCCTGCCATACGACCTTATTGAAGCAGTCGCCCGTATATATCCGGCCACCGTCTCCGGTTACCAGGAGCCGGACCGTGACCGGCTTGCCACCTAGCTCACCCCAGGGCAACGTGACCTCTGCCGGCGGGAACGCCCGTTCATGCGCGCGCGCCGCCGCAAGAACGCCAGACGATAGGGGAACGCGCCGCTTCTTGCCGCCTTTGGGCAAAGCAAGTACCAACGTTCGGTCAACTACGCGGATCTGACGCTGTACGTGCAAGCTCTCACCGTCTTCGTCGATATCGTCGGGAGACAGACCGAGGATCTCGCCCTGCCGTAACCCGCAGCCTGCGCCAACTGTGCAGATGATCCGGAACCGGGCTGATAATCCGTCTTGGACAACCCGCAGTCGGTCCTCAGGCCACACCACGATGTCAGAACTGGGGCTAGTCGGCCGCCTGATGCTGTTGGCCTTGCAGGGGTTGATCGTGATCAGCCTGTCCTCTACCGCCGAGTCCATGATGGACGAGAGCGTAGTGAACAGGACTGTCTTGTAGTTCTGACTGAGCTTGTTTTCCTCCAGGGCACCGAGCCAATCTCGCACGGTGGCAGACTTAATCGAGCTGATAGGCAGATCTCCGAAATGCGGATAGATCTGACTGTCCAGTCGGCTCCGCAGCGCCCCGCGCGTGGCTCTGTCTGGCGACTGCCCCTTGATCCAGTTCTCGGCCTGCTGTCGGAATTTGATCCGGCCGGCTTGCGGATCGACGTACTTCCCCTCCCGCTTGCTAGACTCGACCTCAAGTAAGAAGTCGTCGGCCTGCTTTTTGCACTTGTCCGGGTACATCTTCGACTTCTCATTGCCATCCGGGTCGAGGTAGCGGACCTTGTAGCGCAGGCCCGTGCCGCATAGGTCGGTCTTGACCCGGATGGCCTTACCTGTAGCAGGGTCATCGACGGTCTTGTACCAGCGATCTTGTATGTGTCCCATGGCAGTCTTGTCCTATCTGTCGAATTACCGAAGTGTTAGGCTGCTTGCGTGACCCAGTGTTTTACCGCCACCGGGTCATACCTCAAGTAACGGCCGACTTTCCGAACTGGCGGTCCTTCACCGCGCCATTTCCACTGGTAGAGAGTCTTGACTGGCACCCCGAGATAAGTGGACACGTCTTCCACGGTCCATAGCGGGTCAATCGAGCTAACGGAGCCCACGTCATTCCCCCTGCTCACGCGGCTTTTGGTTGAGTTGCCGAACAGTTTTTGTCGGGTGGTGGATCGTTCGCGGCGAGCTGGGCAGCGGTATATTCGGCTTTCCATCGCTGGCGTTCGGCGACGGCTTGCAGGAGCAGGACGGGTCGGGGTGGGACGTCGGGGTCGTTGGGTGCGGTGCGTTCCCACACGTAGGGTCCGTCTCCGGGGCCGTGGGCGGGCTGGATGCCGACGGTTTCGAGGAGTTGCCGAACAAACGCGCCGCGCTCGGCCCGGTGGTCGTCAAGGGTCTTGTTCGACCACTTCCGGGAGACGAGCACGCGTCGCCCGGCGATGCCCAGGTGTTCGGGTTTGTGTGCCTTGCTCTTGCACCGTCCTGGGGTCGTGGAGTGTCGGGCGCCGTAGGGGGCGATCCCGTAGAGCAGCCACACTGCACACCGTGGCGAGCACGGGGTGATGCTGAGTTCGGCGTGCAATCGGTGGGCGTGGTCGCGGTGGGCGTTGGTGGTGTGTTCGTCGAGGCCGGCGGCGTGTCCTACCGATTTGGTCAAATATTTGGTGAGGTAGCCGACGTGGCGGCCAGCTTCCTCAGTACCGCCGAGGATGCCTTTGACGTGGACCTGTTGCCCGAAGCGGACGACGTGGGCGGGTTCGGTGAGGTCCTCGCACGCCCGGTCCCAGCTCGGCAGGGGGTACCAGTGTCGGGGTCGGTGAAGGCCTTGGCGCGAGTGTCCCAGACCGGCAGCCGGTCCCCGCTGTAGTGGAGTTGGTCGTGGGCGGGCCACCAGACCTGGTGGTAGGTCGCCGCAGTGATCGCTCGCAGCTCGGCGCGTGGAATGGCGCCGCGAATGGCGGCGTGGAAGTGCGGGGCGCCGCGTTTTTGGGGTTCGACGGTGCCGAAGTAATGCACCTCCCAGCCGACACAACGGCGGGTGTTTTGCCAGAACCGGTCCACCAATGCCGGGAAGTGGATGGCGTCGCGGGCGGCCCGCCGGTAGTCATACCGCTCCGGGTCCACCGCGGCCCCGTGGGCATCGACTCGGCCGTAGGAGTCCAGGGTGAGGGTGAGGAAGGTTGAGGGCCGGTACCGGCCGGCGAACACCCGTCCTAGGGTGCGGTGCTCGATGGGTCGGCGGGGCAGGTCGGGAGCGTCTTGGCGGCGTCGGGTGGAGCGGCGGACCAGCTTGGGTGGTGGGTCGAGTGGGGTGAGCCGGCCGCGTACGCCGAGCGCGCGGAGTTCGGTGTCGAGTGCGGCGACGGAGTCGGTGATCTGTTCACAGGAGTCGTCGTCTCCCGTGGCGCGGCACGCACCGTAGGCGGCGACGAGGTCGGCTCGGGTGGCCATCAGCGTTGTCTGGTCTTCGGTGGGGGTGGCCCGCTCGGTGATCGGTTCGGTGTCGAGGTGCCAGCCTTGGCGGCATTGCACCATCCGCAACTTGCGGGCTTTGTCTGCGCAGGGGCGGCATTGGTCTTCGCGGGTGGAGCCGCAGGGGACGGGTACCACCTCGACGCGGCCGGTGGTGGTGTCGATCCGGCGCATGGCCAGCGGTCGGATACAGACGCCGTGTTGTTCGGCCAGGGCTTGGGCGACGTCGGTGCTCAGCGGCAGTGCGGCGCGCTGCGCCCGGGTCATCCGCGCGGCCTCAACGCTGGTAGGTGTTGTCATCAGGCCGTCACCTCCCGGAGAGTGCTCACGTGACGCAGCGCCGTGAGCAGGATGGTGGTGGTGGCGTCCGATGCGAGATCGGCGCCGATGCCGCGCCCGGTGAAGGGCATCGCGGCATAGACCCGGATGCGGGCGCCGCGGGTCAGCTGACCCGTTACGGACACGTGCACGGACTGGCCCGAGGGGACCCGCCATGCTTGGGCGGTGACTGCGGTGAGGGTGTCGGCCCACGAGAGCAGGGCTGAGGCGATCTCGGGGAGGTCGTGGCGACCGAGTTGCACGGTGATTCCCTCCTCGCCGGGGATCGGAGTGGCTACGTGCACTGAGGCGAACGCGGGTAGCTCAAACTCGGCGAGGTGGGTGGAGATCGCGTCGAGGAGATCAACGGTGGTGGTCATGCTGCGTCCGTTCTGGCGAGCTGGCGGGGGGCGGCGCGACGACCGGCGGTGACGTAGGTCGACAGCTCGTCGAGGTCGGTGTCGGTGGTGTGGAAGGCCCGGGCCCGCTGGGGTTCACGGCGGCTGTCGATCTTGGCCCAGGCCACCCCGGGGGTGTCCTCACTGATCTCGTGCGCAGTGGCGCCGCGTTGACGGACCCCGTCGTCTAAGACCATGTCGACCTGTTCGGGTTCATCCAGCCGCATAGCGATCTTGATCGGAAACAGGTGCCGGAAGTCGATGATCGCCTTGCGGGGGTCTTGGAGTTGCCCGATCACACACACCCCGGGTGCCCGGCCCTGCGAGAGGATGGATTGCAAGGCCACGTTGGCGCGTTTGCGCAGGGCGTTGTCGGGTTGATAGGCGATCACGTCGGCCAACTCGTCGACGATCAGCAGCACGAACGGCTGACCCGACGCCGAACTCCATTTGCGGGCGCCTTGCTTACGGAGGGCTTCGGCGCGGTGGCGGGTCAGGATCGCGACGTGTTCGAGCAGTTCGACGGCATCGGTGCCGTTGGTGCACACCAGTTGTTGGAACAGCCCGGGGGCGCGGCCGAGTTCCATACCGCCTTTGGGGTCGATCCCGAAGACCTGCGCCAGGCCACTACGGATCCACGGGGCCAAAGCGCGCAGCACGGCCCACATCACTGAGGATTTCCCTGCGTCACTGACCCCAGCAATGAGAATGTGCCGGCCCAGCAGGCGTAGCAGCCAAGGTCGGCCGGTCTCGGTGCGTCCGATTACGACTCGGGTCAGGTCCACGCCCGTGCCCGGCTCGGCCAGGGCAGGGACCACGAGAGGCACGGCGAGGGGGTCGGTGTGGATGAGGTCGAGCCAGATCCGTCGGGGCTTATCGACCCGGATCCGGCAGGAGTGGGCGCCGAAGGAGTTCGCCAACTCCTCAGCATGGGCGGCGTAGGTGGCCGCGCACTGGCCGTGCAACAGCTTGATCGACACTCGGTCGCGCCACCCATCGCAGCGCACCCGGCGGATGCGGGGATAGTGCATCCGGTGCTGGGCGTGTCCGGTGCGTTTGGTCAGCTCTGAGAACAGCATCACCCGTCGCCACGGCCAGGCGTAGACCACGGCGCGACGCCACTCCGAGCGGACCTGCCGGACCACGGTGCGGGTGAACGAGTCGGGGTGCTGCCAGGCCCACAGCCCACACCCGATCCCGAGTACGGCGAGGAGCTTGACCGGCGCCCACCACGAGTAGCCGACACCCAAGCCGACGAGGACCACCCCGCCGACGACGAACAGTGGATAACGCCACACCCGACGGGCGCAGAACACCACCACCGTGGCCACGATGGCCACCAGGATGATCGGCGACACGGCGAGCAGTAGCTTGCGGGGCAGCATCGTCCACCACGGCAGCCGAGGCCGCTCCACTTCCAGCGGCGCCGGGTCGACCCACCTGGAATATTGGTCCGAGCGCATCACCGGCCACCCCCCACACGGGAAGCGTCCAGCGGCAACCTGCTCGCGCAAGAGGACCAAGCTGGATCGCCGGGCTGCAGCCGGGCGAATCGATAAGGGACCGGGCAACCCTTTCGGGTATCCGGGGATGGCGCTGTGGTGGCGCCATGTTCTATGCTTTTCACTGTTCACTCCGGAATCTGGTGTGGACAGCGCAGAAGCGGACAGGTTGGTAGCCGTGAAATCCGCTTCTGCGCGTACGTCGAACTTGCAATTGATGAGGGCATGCGGCATCGCCGCACCACCCCCGGCGCGTTGAATTCCTGCTGGACCTTCTTCTTGTAGTGGTGTTTGTTATTGCAGGCTCAGGCAGCCACCGCAGAGCCGGTCACTACCGGTCCGTTGGAACGAGTAGCTTCCGCATCGGCGGCAGGTCCGCCACGTCACGCGGACCCGACCTGGGCGCGCCCGGCATCGCGTGACCAGCGCAGCCCACAGCCTAGATACCCTCATCGCCATCCACCTCCTTTCTACCGGGGTAGAGCGCGGATTCAGTCCACGGGTTCCAGAATTTCGCTCCTTTCTGGATAGCGCCAGTGACCAGCATCGCCTTCTGTAGCTCTCGCTCGGCCCAGTACAGCGCTTCGTGATGGTGTCCCCGATCGATCTCAGCGATCTCGGCATACAACACCGCCGACCGGTGATAATAGGTCTGCCACGCCTCCAAGGGTGCCTCTCGACTCGGCCGAATACGCACCAACGCGTTATGCGTTTCCGTGAGCGTTCTCAGCTGCTGTGGCGCTGGCTTGTTCGCAGCCATCACACCCGTCTCCCTCGCTGCCCTCCGCCCGTTATGGCCGACCGCCGGTGGTGCCTCACCGCGGTGGCTTGCGCGCGAATCCGCCCGGGGCGTCCGCGTGCACGCGCAAGGTCACCTCACACGGTGGACATGGCCGGCCGGATGGCTGATCGTGGACGGGGAAGACCACCGGCAGCACCGCACCGCACCGCGCGGCGACCACCCCCACCGGCTGGCCCCCGTCGACCAGCACATGCGCGCGGTAGTCCAGCGGCGACAGCACCCACCGCAACGACCTCGACACCCGTCGCGGCAGGCTGCGGTCAGCACGTCGCACTTCTGGCAGGCCAGGACCGCTCACGCCGCGGCCCTCCCCGTCGTCTCGACCGCGGACCTGCCCGGCGCCGGCTTGCCCGCTGCGGTCACCTCGGCCGACGTACCACCCGGTGACTTCATGCCGACCGCGCGGATCGTCCATGTGAGCCACTTGGCCTGACCGGAGGTCTCCGCACGCGGCGCCACGGTCATGCCCTCCAACACCACCGGCCGAAACGGCAGCCCCGTCACGGCCGCTGGCGGGACCGGCTGATGAGCACAAGCGAACTCCACCGTGACTGACTTCTCCCGGTCCTTCTCCGTCGACGGGTCGGCGAACGTCCCGCGGAACAGTGGATGTCCGGTGACCTCGTCCACTCGTGGCCGGATCGGACGGTTCCGCGCCTTGTCCTCCTGCGACTGGTACTCCCACACCGGCGTGATCTCCCCGACCAGGTACAAGCCCTGCGGAAACCACTCGTCGAAGGCCACCGTGAACCGTGCATACTTCGGTGCTCCCATGATCAACCTTTCCCTATGTTCTATCTGTCGCTGGTCCCGCCGGATCGGCCGGCGGACGCTCTGGTCAACTTGGCATGCCATTGCTACTGTAGGTATACCAAGTGCTGGCATACCAAGTCAAGTACGCTGCGCCAGCCAGGACCCACGAGCCAGGGAGGGAACGACATGTCCGAGCACATGTACGAGCGGATCGCCGGGGCACTGCGCGAGCAGATGATCAGTGGGAGCCTGCAGCCGGGTGACCGGCTACCCACGCAGGACGCTCTTAGTGAGACCTTCGAGGTATCGCGGATCGTTGCTCGGCGGGCCCTCGATATTCTTGAAGCCGAGGGCCTCATTGACCGGTTGCGCGGTGGTGGCGCGTTCGTGCGCCGGTATCAACCGCTAGTCAGACGATCAGCGCTTCACTACAAGTCGGATCCGGGTGCACCGTTTGCCGAGGAAGCATTGGCTTCCGACCGAATTCCGACATACCGCCATCACACCTACCCGGAACGTGCCGCTACCGACATCGCAGCACGTCTGCAGATCCCAGTCGCCGCTGATGTGATGAGAACAGACTACGTGTCGTTCGCAAACGACGAACCGATGATGATCGTGCACTCATACGAGCCACTTGCAATCACGAAAGGCACCGTAATCGAGCGGCCGGAGGAAGGTCCGTATATGGGTGCTGGCCTGATCGACCGGTTCACCGCCATTGGCAAACGACCGACCGCCGTAGTGGAGCGGTTGAGGGCGCGGATGCCTCGGCCGTCTGAAACCAAACAGCTACAGCTACGACCAGGCACGCCCGTAATGGTAATCGTCCGGACGACATATTCAGAAGATGGCACACCACTCGAAACCGCCGATTTACTGCTAGATGCCCACAGATTTGAGCTAGAGTACGCCCTCAAAGTTGACTCGCCGCAGTAGAGGTCTTATTTGCCGACGGTTCGAGTGTCCGCCGGAAAGCCTCATTCACTCATTGGAAATTCAAATTTTGATAATTACATTCGTAGTCCAATGCGAGAACCACCGCACGACCGCCGACCAGCGCGGGCCTTTCGGAGACACGGCACCCGCCCTACGTGCGTGGAGGTCCATCGGAGCACCTTTCACCTCCAACGGACAAAGTCCGACCGACGTGAATAGTCGCGAGAGGAGGGGTACCGGGCAACCCGGCGCCCCTCCCTTTTGTGTGGCTTCTCAGCAATTTAGCAATGAGGGGTCCTGGTTGAGGAGCTGCGCGCGAGGCGAGATGAACGCCTCGTACTCCTTCGTCGCGTCGAGCCGGAACAGGCCGACCTTGCAGCAGTTTTGAAACGCCATGCGTACTCGGAAGTGCCGCTGAACCGTTCCTCGCATCGCGTCACTACCCACCAGGCGGAAAACCTCACCCCACGACGCGTCGTCGGGCGGAACCTCTAAGTTCTGGGCGGATGGTGCACCGGTGGAATCCAGTTCCTTCGCCAGTCGCTCAACCATTGACCACGCATAAGGCAGCGACTCGCGAATGCAGTCCACAAATTCGTCGTCTGAGACGGCGCCATTTTGCGCCTTCTCCAACAGGCTCCCGGGAACAGTCAGTGACATTACGCCTCCAATGTCGACACAACGGACCTGGTTCAGGTTACTGCTCGTTCGCTGCCGCCGAAACACCTGATTAGGCGACTGCCGATCCATGCGTCAATGAGAATGTAACCCTCGGTTCGAGGCAGATCGGGCGGCCAGAACTTCGGAATGAGCTCGTCGAAAGGCACCCTACGAGCGCATGTGCTGCTACCGGCGTAAGTCGCGGGCGGTTGCGGTGGTGAACAGCGTCTGACACGTGCCCGTGAGCTCAATCTTGATCGGCGGCTCGTCGTCACTCGACGTCGTCACTCGACTACGTTGAGTTGTTGCCGAATTTGGCTCTATGGGATCAAGGCGCCGGCCGCGCCGGCGCGCACCCATCGGTAGCGCGGTGGTCACCTGGTCGTGCGACCGGAACCACGACACTGCGCGCGGCCCTGCGGGCCGTGCTCGGTCGCGGCCCGGTCGCGCGGCCAGCGTCCCTGGCAGGTGTGCCGCCACAGCCGACGAGGCTGATGAGCGGATGATTGCGGAGGACAGCTCCGATCAACACTAGACCAGCCTGGCAGCGCTACGACTCGCGAAGCAACGTTCTGGCAGGTCGTTCTCGGCTGGATGTAGGCCAGGATCCGGTTGCCACGCCACGGTGGGTTCGGGGGCGCCTGTCCCGCCGCGGCGCGGCACCACCGGGAGGAGGGGCCCGGCGGGCTTCTCCGGGATGATGAGCCCGGACCGAATATGTGCTCAAACCTGGGACTTCATCGATCACGTTTACGTAACGTAAGCCTTTTCGGTTCCTGCCTCAGCAGAGCGCCAGCACCGGAGACCAGCACCCCTCGATCTGGTGGTCGTCGAGAGTCTTGTAGAGCAGACCAGCGCTATCCTTGCTTCCCGCCACCACGACGAGCACCCGGGTGAGACCGTCATGGTCGGGTATCTGCGCAGGTGAGTGGGTACAGACCGGCGCGATAGATAGATTTCTAAGCTCGTGACCAAGCACTTGTGCCTCCGGTGGGCAGGCCAAGCAGTCCGCTTACGTGCGGCTCCTACGGGTTGCTCCACGTTTAGGAGGAGGGGTGGCCGAGTTTCTGCCACCCCTCCTCCCCTTGCCGCTCAACTCACGGGGAGACCTCAGCACCGTCGGCAAGGCTAGTGCCATTCCCTAGCAAACATCAGCCGCCGTTAGCGGAGCCGCCACCGCCGCCGGAGGCGTCACCCGCGCTCGCAGTCCCGGTGCCCAAGACGCCGAGGCCGCTGAGCACGTTAACGCCGAGGCCACCCTGGGCGGAGCCACCGTTACCACCGGTACCGCCGTTGCCTCCTGACCCGCCGCAGCCGCAAGCCCTGAACATGGACATGACAGTACGTGCCGGGAGCAGCTCCACATGCTGGCCGTCAATCTCAACAAAGCTCAATGCGTCAGACATTCAGAAATCCTCCTCATCAGTGGCCCACAGGGGCCGGGAACAGAACACCTCATCGACACGGCGCCGATTCGGCTTGATCTCCACCATGTCAGGAGAAGATCGCATGACAACCTGCATTCGGCCTTATCCCTTTGCGCGACGCCGAGGTTGCTAGCCGAGCCCGGGGTGACGGGGTGATCGCCAACCCAGCACCTGACAATGGCTGCTCACAGGTCGAAGGAGTGGCCACGTTCGGTCCACCCCTCCGTTCCCGACGACACCGCATCCGATCATCTGATCGCGCGGCGCCACTAACTGACTCGTTGGGCGTCGGCTACTGCCAATACGCCGCGAGCGCTACAGCCGGCCGAACTGGTGCCATCCACACCTATCAAACGGCGCCGCAGACCACCATCGGCTCAACTAGCCGTTGACTCAGCCGCCGTTAGCGTTGCCACCAGCACCGCCGGAGCCGTCACCACCGGAGGCAGTACCAGTGCCCAGGACACCGAGGCCGCTCAGCACGTTAACGCCGACGCCGCCCTGGCCGTTGCCGCCGCCGCCGCCGGTGCCACCGTTGCCGCCGGCGTGGAACATGGACATGACAGTACGGGCGGGAAGCAGCTCCACGTGCTGGCCGTCGATCTCAACAAAGCTCAATGCGTCAGACATTCAGAAATCCTCCTCAGCAGTGGCCCACAGGGGCCGGGAACAGAAACACCTCGTCGACACGGTGCCGATTCGGCTTAATCCCCACCATTCCAGGAGAAGATCACATGACAACATGCATTCGTCCCTAACTCTTTGCGTGCCATTACCTATCCGTGAAGCCGATTTTCGGCTACTTAGTCTGGGATCGAACGGCTACGTAGATTGCAGAAATCGAGTGTTACACCGAACACTTAGCAAGGCTTGTTGAGCTGGACTCGACCCACGTTGCTGCTGGTAGAAGACCTTACTGGCCATGC
>DATAWX010000096.1:0-53466 GCA_036266995.1 Pseudonocardiaceae bacterium
CCGGCGCCTGCTGCCTCTCTCTGAGTGCCGTGGTCACTCGGTGGTCTTCGCGGGACGCGGCGGCGACGTTCACCATTCTCACCTTCTCAACCCGATTCCCGGCGATACGAGCAACCTCAAGCAAGCTGGCGAAAAAATCAAGACACCTTCCAAATAGTCAGCATCCACGGACACCGGCAACTACCGACCGGTGCGGATTGTCTGGGAGCGAGGGACACGCACTGATCGTGCCGCAATCGAAGCAGGTCGGACACCGCACTCCCACCGCTACTGATCAGCAAGTACCCGACCGCCTGGTCCCGCCCCAACTCCGACCAAGCGACCGCACATCGCGGTGCGTCAGTAGTAGTGCCGTCGGCCGCCGATGGCATGCCCGGCAGTACCGAGCAGCACCAGGATCACCCCGACTACCACCAGGATGATTCCGAGAGTCCACAGAATCGGGATCGCGAGCAAGAACCCCACCACCAGCAGGACAATCCCAAGAATGATCACACTAGCCTCCCGCGAGCTCCGCCTGGGCGCCTCCCGCTCATCGTACGGGACACCCGCCCGGTTCGCCCCCACTCGTGTGGACTGTCCCGAAATCCCCCAGCACTGGTGCATTCCTCACGGCGTAGCCCCGGACTTGTGTCGGCACGCCGCGGCCTCCCTCGCTCTATGGGCGGCCCTCCACAGGCCCAGCAGGCCGATATCCGGCGTGCTGGGCGTGGACCGGAGGGACAACGGAAGACCAAGATCAGGCCGTCTGCAGGCCGTCAGACGTCAAGTCGCGTCAGGACACAACAGGACAAGACGAGAACAAACCAGCAGGTCAAAGCTGGTCAACCGCACGATCACCGCAGGCCCGCTAGCCAGGTCAGGAGAAGTCCTGCATCTCGTTCCGACTCCGCTTGAGCTCAAAGAAGTGGGGATAGCTGGCCAGCACCACGGCGCCGTCGAAGATCTTCCCGGCCTCCTCGCCGCGGGGATCCGGGATAGCACCGGTCCGAAGAACGCGGCCCCGTCCAGGTGGAGTGTCGGGGTCCCGACGTCCAGCACGACCGGACTCATGCCGACCTCGTGGCTGGCCCGCAGCTCCTCGTCGTACTCAGTGCTGTGTGCCGCCGCAGCCAGCTCGCGGGCAGCCCTACCTCGGCCAGCGTCGGCCGTAGCGCGCGTGGGGAGGTTGATATCAGGTTGCCGCACCGCAGCGGAAACGGGGGGCCATTGCGCTGCGGTGCGGCGCCGCCGGGACCGAGAAGGGGGGCGGTACCTGGCGGAGCTCTCCGGGCTGGTGATCCCGGACCGATTGTGCACCTAATCAGACGACGGTCGATCAGGATTTCCGGTAACAACGCTGTTAATGCTCTCCGGGTTTGACATGTCCTGTCTTCGGACACCGTGCAGACTTCCGTACGTCTCATGGCCCGCGTCTTCGTGCGTAAGCGCGACACCGGCTGTCGTCAGGCCTCGGTGACCCTCTCTTCCGGACGCCACAAGGTCACGATCTTGACCGGTACGGCCACCGGTTCGACGACCGTGGTTCCGGCCGGTCACTGTCCGGTGTTCATCGCCACGGATGATCTGCGACATGGGCCAACGCGCTGACGACGGACCAGACGGACGAGCTGACGGGTGCCGCTGTTCCGAGCGGGCCCATGCATATCCTTACGATAAGGGTTCAGTATCGTCGTCACGCATCCAGGTAACCTAAACCCGGCGGAGGAACTGCAGGAGTGGCCGATGGAGGAGCCAGTTTGACGCCGATACGCTCAGCACCTTCGCACAGCAGCGGCATCGCGCCTACCACCACTCCACCTGTTTCCACCTGTTCCGTTGATCCACTCGACAGCAGGCCCGATCACCTCGGCCCGATCGGCAATCGTCCTCACGTTCTGTGAGCAGTCATCGAGATTGTCGGCGGTGCCGTTGAGTAGCACACCGATCGCGAAGAGATAGATCGCCAGAACGGCAATCAGCAACGCGATGACGACTACCGTCAAGACGATAAGAATCATCTCTAATCATTTTCGCAGACAGTTTCAGTCTGCACGGACCGCCCACCGGAGAAGGCGGCAGGTAGAGATCAGCCCCTGCGCTTGTTCGATCGCGACTTGGTCAAACCGCTGGGCGCGACCCCGGACCGAGCAGAGCCTGAATTCCTGGTTGCCCGGCTCGGCGTCCAAGTCGGCCTTGATCTGGACGCCGAGCCGGGCAAGGGGACGTCGTCAGGCGATCGCAGGCGCACCAGGCGGCGCAAGGTAGGGCTTGAGCAGGATCCCGAGCTGTAGGGTCAGCATCCGCATCCATGCTTGACCCACTTCGGCGGCTTCGGGCGGCTCGGGGAGTTTCCCGAAGACGTAGTCTCCGTCGGGTCCGGGGGCGATGGTGTTCAGCGCGGTCATGACTCGCATCTCGACCCAGCCCATCAGGGCGATGGTCAGGTCCGGTGGGATGACCACGTGGGGATGGGTTCCGCCGTCTTTGACGTGGGCGTCGGCGACTTTGGACATGTAGGCGTGGAAGTTGCCGTCCATCGGCTTGGTGGTGGTCCGCGACCACCAGGCCTTAAGTGTCATCTTGCGCTGTGTCAGGTGCGAGGCGTCCTGGAAGTATCCGGCCGATTCTGGACGGGAGAGCAGGTAGTCATAGGCGAGGGTGACCACGCCTCCTGCTGCTGGCCCCAGTAGTGGGCCGGTCTTGCGCAGGATTGCCTGCTCTTTGGCGCCGAAACCGGCGAACTCCGCGTAGGGATGGAACTCGGCGGTTTCGTGGTGGCCCAGGGGTGCGTCTGGTTCGGCCAGGCTGGGTTCGAGGATGATGCCGAGTTGCAGCATGAGTTGGTTCATCCATGCTGCCCCGGCGGCGGAGACGGTGGCGAGGTCGCAGGTTTTACCCATGGCGTCGAGGATTTGGCCCTGTAGCCAGGCGGTGAGGGCCAGGACGAGTTGGGGCGGAAGTGGTATCTGCACTCCGGGGAAGGTCACTTCGGTGTCCCCGACGTGGCTGGTTTGTCGGAGGAAGGCAGCTAGCTCGCCGTCAAACGGTCCGGCGATTGTCCTGTCCAGCCACTCTTTGATCAACGGCTCGTTGACCGATAGGTGTGATCTGTCCATGAACGGCGCGGATTCCGGACGGGCCATAAGGTATCCGGTTATCGCCTCCGGGAGACGGTCTATGAGCGCTGCGACATCCCTGCCGGTCTCTTGGACGGCCACTGCCTCGTACACTCCGAATCCGGCGAAGTCGGCGAGTGGAGCGAACTCTGGTGTGACCAGGTGATCGTAGCCGTCGGCCTCGAGTACTTCCTCGATCTGGTTGCCGATGGTCATGATTATCTCCCCTATTCAGGCGGTCAGCCATGCTCGTGAGGACTAGAATAGCCATGCTCGTGAGGACTAGAATCTGGACATCGCGGAGGCCAGATGCGCCCAAACTGACCTTACTGAACCTCAGCTAGTCGATCGTTACACCGGCGTTGGAGTCATGTAACTAGACGCTCACAGGCGGTATTCCCGTTTACCTGCTCGTTTGTCTAGTTGATTGTTACGCTAGCGTTGGAGTATGTAACTAGACACTCACAGGCCTGAAATTGTCATTGTGAGCGGCTGACAGCGACGCGGACTCGTCCACCAGCAGAGCTTGGGCGCAAGTACGTCCTTGCCGCTTGTCCGAGGCCGGAGGAGAGGAGACAGAGGCGATCTTGGTTCGTGCTCCCCGCGTCCCCGTTCCCACGGGGACTCACGGGGAGCCACCGCGCTTCGCGTAGCCGTCAGGACTGCGAGCTACACCCGAAAAAGGTTCAAATCCTGCCAAGCGAAGCTTCCTTGATCGTCGCTCAGCCTCCCAAGCTGGGGCTATGTGCGATCATCATCAGCAGGCGGGTCGAGAACGATGCGGGTGGTTAGTGCGCAAGTCCCCCCTCGGACACACTTTCGTGGCATCCCTGCCACATCTGACGTATCAGTGCTTGAACGCACTTAAACACTGTGAATCAGTGTCTTTTCGGCTGCCCCGCTGTATGCGGTGGGGGTGGTCGTCGTGACCGGCTCGGTGATCGAACCGGTGGTCATCCCGGCCACATCCCTGCGGCACGACGGACACGCGACCGGACCACAGCCCGGATCGCCCGCGACTCGACGCAT
Source organism: Pseudonocardiaceae bacterium (assembly GCA_036266995.1). Classification (GTDB taxonomy): domain Bacteria; phylum Actinomycetota; class Actinomycetes; order Mycobacteriales; family Pseudonocardiaceae. Next base: position 4,128 of record DATAWX010000096.1, read on the forward strand.
CCTCCCGCTGCCGACCGTTCCGATGCCGCGCACCAGCATGGCCGTGTACGGGCTGGCCGCGGTGGACTGCCGGGGCCGGGTCGCCGACCGCGCTGTTGTGCACGCACTCGGCTGGACACCGGGCACCCGCCTGGACATCCGCCAAATCCAAGGACTTCTCATCATCCGCGCCGACACCCACGGTGTGTTCAGCGTGACCGCACAGGGACACCTCCGCCTGCCCGCCACCGTCCGGCACTGCTGCGGCCTGCACCCCGGCGACCGGGTGCTCCTGGCCGCCGACCCCGACCGGGATCTGCTGGTCGTGCATCCACCCGCCGCGCTGGATGACCTGCTCGCCCCGCGCCACGCCAGGCTGCTGGACGGTGATCGCGGATGACGACGCACGCACCGGGGACAGTGACCGCGACTGCGGCCGAGTTGGAGGCCGCACGCCTGGTCCTGGCTCGGATGGGCCTGTCCCCCGCGGATCTGCTGACAGCACCCCGGGTCCGGCCGCCGGTGCCCACCTTCGCCGAGTACGTCCCCCTCGTTTCCGCCGCGGTCACCGACGGCACCCGCCGGGTCTACGGCTCCTACTGGAACCGCGTCCTCGACCATTGGGGTCACCGACGTCTCGACGAACCCACCCCCTCGCAGATCAAGCAGCTGGTCGAACACGTCAAGGCCACCGTGGTCGCCCGACGCAACGCACGCAGCGGGCGCGGTGCGGGCGAGCACCTGATCGCTGCTTTGCGCTGCCTCTACCGGCACGCCGAAGACGACGGCCTGATCGACCCGGCCGACAACCCGGCCAGGCACCAGTTCGACTTCTGCCCCGGGGACATCTTGATCGTCGACGAGGCTGCGATGTCGGGCACCCACACCCTGCACGACGTCGTCCGATACGCCCTGCGGCGCGGCGCCGATGTGCGGCTCGTCGGCGATGACAAGCAGTTCGGCGCTGTCGAGGCCGGTGGGGCGATCCGGTTGATCGCCCACGACGTGGGCGCGGTCCGATTCCGGGAGGTCGTGCGGTTCACTGACCCTGACCAGGCCGCCGCATCGTTGCAGATCCGCGCGAGCAACCCCGCCGGCTTGGACTACTACCTGGACAACAACTGGGTGGCCAGCGGGTCGCGGGAAACCATGCGCGACGCCGCCCAGCGCCACTGGCGAGCCGACCTCGACGCTGGCCGACAAACCCTGCTGATCGTGCCCACCAACGACGACGTGGTCAGCCTGAACACCCAAGCCCGCGCCCAGCGGCTGCAGCGCGGCGACATCGGCGCCGCCCAGGCGGTGACCCTGCACGACGGCACCGCAGCCTCGGTCGGGGACTGGATCGTCACCCGCCACAACAACCGCCAGTTGTCGGTGTTCGCCGGGCAAGACGACCCCGATGACCAATTCGTCGTGGGCTTGTGATGATCTAGTCCGGCGTGTCGTCTTCGTTCTGTGCCGCATCGGTTTCATGATCGCCTGGCGGTCGGTCCTGCCTATCCCCGGCCGTGGGATGGTGGATGTCGATGTCTGTGCAGCCGCGGTCGTGGCCGGCGCCGGAGGTCGCGGCCGCGGTGCGGGCGGTCTACCGGCGCCGCGAGCCGCCGTTGCCGGTGGTGGTGCGAGACCGGTTGGGTGAGGTGTTCCCCGACGCCGAGTTCGCGCCCGGGTTCGGGGTGCGGGGCCGACCGGGGTGGTCACCGGGCCGGTTGGCGCTGGTCACGGTGTTGCAGATGGCGGAGAACCTGACCGATCTCCAAGCCGCGGATGCGATCCGGGACAAGATCTCGTGGAAGTACGCGCTGGGACTGGGCCTCGACGACGAGGGATTCGACGCCTCGGTGTTATCGGAGTTCCGCACCCGGGTCGTCGAGCACGGCCTGGAGCAGCGGGTGCTGGACTTACTACTGGCCGCGTTGGTGGAGCAGGAGCTGGTGGCACCGGGTGGGAAACAGCGCACCGATTCCACCCACGTGATCTCTGCGGTGCGCGACCTCAACCGGCTGGAGCTGGCCGGGCAGAGCGTGCGGGCAGCCCTGGAGGCCGTCGCGGCAGTGGCACCGGACTGGCTGCCCACAGTGATCGACATCGCCGACTGGGGTCGCCGCTACGGTGCCCGTGTCGATACCTAGCGGTTGCCGACCTCCAAGGCCAACCGCGCCGAGCTGGTGGCGGCCTACGGCACCGACGCGCTCGGACGCTGCTGCAAGAGACGATGGGCGACGCTCGGCTCACCGCCGAGACGCTCGGCCACTGCGGCTTGGGGTCGGTCAGTGGCTACACCAAAATCACCGACTAGCGTCGGCGCGAGGCGTATGAGGAGATGCAGCGCCGGGGGCTCTGAACGCGTCCGCGTCGAGCCGTGCCACGTCCGCGAGCACAAAGGAGCTGCTCCCCATCGCCTCCTCAACCGCCAAGCATGCCGCGCCCGAGTGTCCGGGTGATTGTTGGCGCGATAGTCGTCGGCCGTCGCATTCGTGCTGGCGAACGGGTCGCGAGTCGGCGGTAACCGCCGCTTTATGTCACTGGGGTGTCCGGACCGCTGAGCAGGTTCTAGCGCGTTTTGACTACTTTGTTGGAGGTGGACACGGCCTCGGGAATGCCGATGCCGAGCGAGCGGGAGAGGTGGGGCGTGACAGCGGTGAGCTCTGCAGCGGTTGACCTGGTGTTTCGCGGTCGCAGACTGGTCCGGGGCCGGGCGCTGATCATGGCCATCATTAATCGAACGCCCGATTCGTTCTACGACCACGGGATCACCTTCGATGAGGAGGCCGCGCGCGCGGCCATCCGCCAGGCGGTGATCGACGGCGCTGACGTCATAGACATCGGTGGCGTGCCGGCAAGCCCTGGCCCCGAGGTAAGCGTCGATGAGGAGATCCGCAGGGTCGCCCCGACCGTCGAATGGGCGCGCGAAACGTATCCCGATTTGGTCATCAGCGTCGACACGTATCGCCACGAGGTCGCCGAGCGGATGTGCCAAGCCGGGGCGGACCTGCTCAACGACAACTGGGCGGCCGCCGACCCCGCCATGCTTGAGGTCGCGGCCGAGTACGGCACGGGTTACGTATGCGCGCATACGGACGGCTTGGCGCCGCGCACCGATCCCATCCGCCCGCGGTATGACGATGTGGTGGGCGCAGTCGTCGAGGGCGCTACCCGACTGGCCGAGCAGGCGGTGGCCAAGGGGGTTCCGCGCGAGGGTATTGTCATCGACCCCGCGATCGACTTCTCCAAGACCACCTTCCACAGCTTGACCGTGCTACGTCACGTACGCACGCTCGTCGAGACCGGATGGCCCGTGCTCATGTCCATGTCCAACAAGGGAGTCGTCGGGGAAACCCTCGACGTGGCCCTCGATGACCGTCTCACCGGCACGTTAGCCGCCACCGCGCTCGCGGCGCAGGCGGGAGCGGCGATGTTCCGCGCGCACCAGGTCCGGGAAACCCGGCACACGATCGAAATGGTCGCCAGCATCGTCGGTACCCGGTCGCCGGCGCGGGCACAGCGCTGGCTGTCCTGATGCGGCACATCTGGCCCCGGGACGGCCACGATGTCGACGATCGGGAGCTCGAACGGCTCTACGGCTATCCCGCCGACCGACGATGGCTGGCCGTGAACTTCGTGTCCAGCGCCGACGGCGCAGTCGAGATCGACGGCCGGTCGGCCGGACTGTCCAATCCGGCCGACCGGCGGGTGTATTGGCTGGGCAGGGATCTCGCGGACGTTGTACTGCTCGGTGCCGGCACCGCAATGATCGAAGAATTCCGCGGCGTGCACCCCGACGAGCAGGCCGCGGAACGCCGGCGACGCCACGGGCTCAGCGAAGTCCCACCGATTGCCGTGGTCACCACCGGCAGGACACTGCCCCCGGACGCACCAGTCATCACCGAAGCGAGCACACCGACCATCGTGATCACCTGCGCCGCGGCTCCGTCGAAGCAACGGGAGGCGTGGACCGCCGCGGGCGCCACGGTGCTGGTCGCCGGGGAGAACACCGTTGATGTCGCCGCCGCGGTGGGCGCGCTGGTGATGCGGGGCCTGACGCGGATTGATTGTGAAGGAGGCCCGCGGCTGTTCGACTCCCTGATCGAGGCCGGGCTGGTGGACGAGCTGCGCCTGACGATCTCGCCGCTGCTGGTCTCGGGAATGGCCGGCCGGATTGCGTGCGGCGTGGGCGTCGTGCCGACGGCGCTCGAAGTGGCGTCGGTGCTCGCCGAAGGCGACACCTTGCTGCTGCGTTATCCGGTGAAGCGCTGATGTAACCCACCAGGCTGGGGCACGCGGATTGTCGTCCGGTCCGGTCGGGACCATGAGCGCGAAGGATCGTGGCTTGACCAGAGATAAGCCCAGTTACCAAGGCGCACTCGCGCATTACCTGTCACCACGACGGCGTGACCCAGTGAAAACCCTCATGGAAGAAGTGGTTTCTCACGAGATTTTCGCCAGCGCTGTGCGGCGGTTGCGCCTCCCAGCCGGTCGGCCGCTTCGGGTGCTCGACCTCGGCAGTGGTGCGGGCGACGGGCTCGCCCTGCTCACGGAGGCCCACGGAGACCTGGCGCCAGTGGCCGACGGCCGCCCGCTCGACTACACCGGCCTGGACGCCGACCCGGGCATGGTCGAGACGGCCACCGCGCTGCATCCAGTGCCCGGGGCGACCTTTCGCGTGGGCGACATGCGTGATCGGCTGCCGGACGGCGATTTCGACCTCTACCTGTCCTGCGGCGTTCCGTACTCGCACCTCACCCTGGACGAGCTGGTCGAGGTCCTCGCAGACATCATGCGCCGCATCCTCGACACTGCGCGGCGGGCCGCAATCATCGTCGACGTACTGGGGCGGTTCTCCATCGAGTGGACACCCAACTGGCACTGCCCGCGGTGGAACTACGCGATGACCTTCTTCGAAGACACGACCGAGCAGCTGGAACAGCAGATGACGTTCTTCGACCGCTCGTCGCTGAGCGCCGCCATCGCGACCGCGGCACGCAATGCTGAGGCGCGGCCAGCCGAGGTCGCGTTCACAGACCGGTCCATCCTCGTGGGGCGACACACCGCCACCAGGGCGTTCAACCCCTCGATCCCGCCCTACCGGACCCTGATCAACGATCTGGCGCGTAATTCGCCGAGCGTGGCGCCACGTGAGCTGTACTTCGAGCCGCCGACCGCGGGCGCTCCACTGGAGATCCTGCACTTCTTCCGGACACTCGCCGGGAGCTGGAACGAGGTCCTCGACCAGGCTGCGACCGGTTCCGGGGAGCGGGTTCGCGCCCTGGCCTCGGCGCTGCTGCGGTGTGAGACGCGGGAGCAGCGCGGTCTTGGTGTCGGTCATTCGCTGACTGCGACGGTGATCATCGATGCATCCTGAAGCCGGTTCCGGGACCCTAACGTCGCTGCGGATCCGGGCCGAGGCCGCGTTGTTCGACCTCGACGGTGTCCTGGTCGACTCGATGCCGATCATCCGCGAGATCTTCGAAGACTGGGCTCGGTCCCGCGGCCTCGATTCGGCGCACGTCGTGCAGACCGTGCATGGGCGTCCCACCATGGAGGCTCTCGCCGACCTCGTCCCGGCCACGGAGGTGGCCGGTCACCTCGCCTACCTGACCGCCGAGGAAATCAGGCGTTCCGCCGAGATGGCCTGCCTGCCAGGCGCCAAGGAACTGCTAACCGGGTTGCCCGCCGGTCGCTGGGCGGTGGTGACCTCGGGCGCCGGCGCCGTTGCCCGGGCGCGCCTTGCGTCGACCGGCCTTCCGTGGCCCCAGGTGCTGGTGACCGCCGACGACGTCGAGCGAGGCAAGCCCGCCCCCGACTGCTACCTGCTGGCGGCCGCCCGGCTCGGCATCCTGCCCGCAGGCTGTGTGGTGGTCGAGGACGCGCCAGCCGGTGTCCGCGCTGCGCTCGCGGCGGGAATGCGCTGCATCGGGATCGGCGGCAGGCTCGCCGGCCTGCTGCCGGAAACGACGGTCAACTCGCCTGCCGAGATCCGGCTCGAGCTATGAACGCTTGGTGTCATACCGGGACGAAGAGCGTGCCGACGCACGCCAGTGTCGCGATGAATCCAGTGCAGACCACCACCAACTGCGTCCCAAATCCGGTCCCCGCGGCGGGGATGACGGCGAGCCCTGGCGCGCTTCGAGTAGGAGACCAGCAGCGCCGAGACGCGGGTAGGGAGCCGAGGATCGACCTCGCGCGGGACCGCACCGAACCAGGAAACGTTGAACAGCTCCATGCCCACCCGGCCGCGTGATAGGCGACGAACACCGGCCACCAGGATTGGCCGGGTTACGCGGGATCAGATTGAGGAGATTTCTTGCCGTAAGGGTCAGCGGCCCCAGTTAGGCTCGGGGGGTGCGGGCCTATGAGCATCGCGCCATCGGCGATGCCGCCACCGGTGCCGCCTTGGTCAACGTTGGCGGCGAATCAGCCGAGGAGCGGTTCTTGCTCAGCTTCGGCGATGTCGTGGCGTTGAGCGGGGACTACTTCCGACCCCACGGCTCACCCAACCCCGGCCTCGAGTGCCGGCAAGCCGCCCGTCCCGAAGCGGATGGGTCGGGAAGGTTGTTCAGCCTGGCTTGCGCACCGGGGGAGGCGGGGACCCGGCTCGATACCCGTGACGAGATCATCTGCGCGTTGAAGGTGACGACCGTGGACGAAGTTTTCGTCGATCCCAGATTCGAACCGAGTGGGCAGTTCGCCGATTTTCGGTTCAACCCCGGTGCCTCCCGCAGTGATGTGGAGCGGCGGGTCCGGGATCGCTACTTGGCCCTGGCGGCGAGCAATGACGACCATTTCGTCACGCCCGGTAGGTCAGACGTCGCGACCGGCAGTGGCTTCGGCTCGGCCCTGTTCGCCTACCGCAACCTCCATCGTGTCGCACTGGACGAGGCGTGGCACTTCGGCCGTGAAGGCGGTGATGTCTCCCGGGCCATGGCCCGGGAGGCCGCCGCTGCGCACTATCTGACTGACGCGTTCGCCGCCGGGCACCTGCGAACGCCGGTCGCCGCCATCCGCAGATTTTGGAAGGCGCGGTACCCGAGCTTCTGGGAGCACCTCCAACGCCGGGTAGCCTCCGACACCGCCACGGCGCTGCGGGAGCTCAGTCGGGTGATCAGGCTTGTGCCCGCACGGTTGCTGTATCACTGCACCCTGTATGAGCTCACGACCAGGACGAGCCGGTATCCCGCGCTTTCCCTGGGCGATCTGGTGGCCCGTGCCTTTCATGACTGGGACAACAGCCACGGGCTCGCGGTTGACGGAGGTGGCATCGTCTTCGGCGACGGTCACGTCGACGAGGGCGTGACCAGGGATCTCGCCCTGGCTGGTGTGCGGGCCGGCGTCGACGACGTCGAGGTCGCCTTCGGGCTGGGAACGTCAGGCAGCGCTGTGAGCGGGGAGGCCCTCTACGAGAGAGTTCGCGAGGCGACCGGCGCTGGTGGCGGCGCCTTTCTGGCCGAGACAAGGATTCCGCGGCTGTCACCGGCCAACCCAGGGCAGAACTGGGAGGCGAACGATGCCGAGACGCTTTGGGAGTCCCCGATGGTGGGTAGCACCGGGACAACCGTAGGGGAGGCCTTGGTCGCCATGTTGGAGCCAGGCGAGCTGTTCATGCGCCAACTCGACGGTCTCGGCCAAGGCCTCTCCGGCGAACGTGGCGTTTTCGCGGTGCCCATCCTCGGCAGGTGGCTCAGCGAGATAGGTGGCCAGGCCTACCACTGCGGATTTGTAGAGTCGCTGGCCCACGACCCGCAGCGAGTGATTCTGGCTCTGGTCCAGGGCGCTGGTGGCTGCCCATGCGACGAATCAAGTTTGCCCCTTTGGCGAGCCGCGTTGCGTCACCAGCAGCACACGGAGCGCAAGAGTTAATGGACAAGATCTACGAGGGTAGTGCGGGACGTGCATTGCACCCGTGGCACTGACCATCGCCGCAGGCTTCCAAGGCTGGGCCCTGATCCAGAATCACCACGTCGGTGTCCGACTCACGCCCGAACAGCAGCGGCTAGAACACGAAGGACAACCACGCTGAATAGGCGGTGATCACCGAACCATCACCTCCCGCTACCTCGGCCCTGGGTAGCCTGGACCCCGCGAGAGGAGGGCACGGCCACTGACTTCGAAGGGCGTACCCGCCACTGGCGGGCAACGCGGTGACCGCCAGTGGCGGGTACGCTCGATATACCCCTCGCGCGCATCCCGATGGTGCTGCTGGCTGCCGCGGAGGTGGCGAAGGAGACGCGGTCCCGCAACTACCTGTCGAAGATGTCTTTCACGGCATCCTTGACTTGCTCGCCAGCCTGCTTGACGTGGCCCTTGACCTGATCGCCCTTGCCCTCAGCCTCAAGCACCGGGTCGCCAGTGACCCGGCCCGCGGCCTCCTTCACCTTGCCCTTGAGCACCTCAGCCTTGTCACGAATCTTGTCTCCGGTTCCCACAGCGATTGCCTTCCCGTCCTCAGACCGTGTTAGGAGAACCCCCTGACCGAGCCTCCTTCAGTACGAGCCTACGACAGCGTGATGATCGGCAGAAGCCTTCCGTCATGACGCATGTCCTGTGCGAGGTCCGCGACACCGGTGCGGACTGCACAACCCGTTGGATGGGCGCCTACTGTGTGGTCGTCCACTGTGCGCCGACGCCGGCTGGGGTTGGCGCGGCAATTGTGCGATCTCGTCGAGGTGCGCATATCGAGCAGTGTGCTGGCTCGGCGTCTCACTCGGCCAACGCGTGGACCTGATCCGGTGGGCCCAGCACCAGCCGGGGGCACCTGCCTGGGCGGCGGCTGCGGCAAGGTCGTGCGCTGGTAGTAGTGGGCTCACCGGCAGGAGCAGTGCGTCGTGGTGGACGGCACCGGCGAAACTTTCGGCGAAGCCGGGGCCGTCGGGCAGCATGATCAGCACTCGATCGCCGTGGCGCACGCCAAGCTCAGCCAGCGCGGCGGCGACCTCGGCCCTCTGGTCGATCAGCTTGGGGAAACTCATTAAAGCCACCCTGCGAAGGAGAACTGCTAACCAAATTAAATGTGTTCTTTATCCCATGTAACTGGCACTTCTTTTGGCATAGATATTGAGCCTGGTAGCCATTTCAAGGCACAATATGGTATGGTCAAACGCAGGCCCAATAAATTTGAGAAAAGCCGTTCAAGGCCAACCTGTAGCCACTGCCGGGATAATGCTGCGCCCGGACAAAAGTGGGGACCTGCACCAAAGACGATGTTACATCGAGCCTGGGGTCTATGTGCATCAAATACGTTCGGATTTGTGAACGACGACGAATCGGTAACTGCTGCATGCAATGATGGCAACACTACTTGACTCGCCTGGATTGTCACATCACCCAGCGTGACGTTCTCGGTCGCAACTCGTGGCAAAAAGAAGTTGAAATGAGCTTTATAACGCATGAGTTCGTCAACGGTCCGCTCCCATAACCTCGGCTCTTTCTGGCAAGCCGCCACAACGCCAGGACGTCGAAACAGTTCGACCGCGGATACACTGAGAATTCCGAATGGAGTATAAAAGCCTGCTAGTATAGTACCAGACGCCGCCACTATCTCATCATCACTTAAACAAGTGTTCTTGAATTCAGCGAAAATTTTAGAAAGCAGCCTATCGTCAGGATTGCTGAGCTTCTTATTAACAAGATCGCTACTGTAGTCATACAATTCACGCCAGGCCCTACAAATCCCGGCTCGATCCTCGGCAGTTTCTACACGCACCAACACCCTGTTAGAGAAATCATACAATGTATCGCTTTCGTCTGTGGTGATACCCGCAGACAGGGCAACAGCTCGAACGACGAGCGGTTCGAAATATCGTTTATTAAGGTCAGGTGGTTGATGTCTATCTGGCAGCTTGTTTATCAAGTCATCCGCGACTTCCTCAACTTCCTTTCGCCATGGCGCAATACTTTGCTCGGAGAATAGCGATATTATCCCGTGACGAATACGTCTGATATGTGGAGCGTCCTGCCGTAACATGCCACTGGATGATTGATATCCAGTACCGGTGACTGTATCCTTGTTTGGATCCAATCCAGCTAAGCTGAATCTCGAGTCAGCCATGACAAGACGTACTGTTTTTGCATCTCTCGCAACGAAGACTTTTTTCTCTGAAGCGGGCAACGTTACTGGATACAAGCCGTCTGGACTAAAATCGAAATAGTGTTGCGGTTTTCCGTCTACTCGGGGTTGAAATGATAATTTTTCAGGTGTAGGCGCGCGTGTCGTGTCGGGTCGCCTCCGCTGTGAGTTTGTTGATGGCGCGCTCGACGGTGTAGCGCTGCTTGCCGTGCTCGGGGTTGAATCACGGGAGTCGTCCGCCCATGCGGCGCCGGCGGAGGTGGTTGGTTTGTGGGCCGGCCGGCTCGGGGATCGCGGTTTCGATCCGGCGTCGGCGCAGGTCGTCACCGCCTCGACCGTGGGCCTACCAGCCGACAAGAGTCGCCCCGTCGCCCGAGCCACATGGTGAGATCAGCTTGGCTTCGCGGCAAACTGTGACTGTTTATGCCCATTCGCACTCAGCTCCTTATTGTCGTGAACGGTGGCCTGTTCGTGTGGTTAGGCGTTGACATGAGACCCGGCGTGGTGGTCCCTGAGGTGAGGTGGTCATGTCTTCGATGAGGAGTGCTCGCTCCTCTTATCGGGGACTTATTACTCACTATTCCGAGCACGGGTCGCATCTATTGCGATCCGGGTGAACATTTCAACACCGACAGCGATCGCCCGTTCATCGACGTCAAAGTGACCGGAATGCAGGTCGACCTGGGTTGTATCGCCTGGAGCTCGAACCCCTAAACGGAACATCGCGCCGGGAACATCCTGCAGATACCACGAAAAGTCTTCGCCACCGAAGCTCTGGGGGGGTTTGTACATGTTCTCCTTCCCGACAATAGACAGCGCCGCTTGATCGATTATCTCAGTTGCTTTCGGGTCATTCACAACGGCACGACAGACGCGCACATAGACGACACTGCAATCGAGAGAGAACGGCTTGACGATGGTTCCAACCGCGGTCTTAATCAAGTCTGGCACTCGAGGCCACACAGCAGCATCTGGGATGCGGACCGTACCGCTAGCTTCCGCGTATGACGGTATCGCATTCTGGGTGCCGTTCGATCCTATTGTGCCGAAACCGATCAACATGCGTTCATGCTCAGCGAGTTGCCTATTGACCATATCGGGGAGGGAAATGACTACAGTACACACAGCAGAAATTGGATTCGGAGTTAAATGAGGTCGCCCAGAGTGGCCGCCGGCACCTTTGATCTTGATAACCATGTGATCCGTAGCGGATGTGATCGGACCGATTCGAGTCCCCACGGTTCCGACCTGAGCACTCGGATCACAATGCAAAGCAAAAATCTGATCAACGCCGGCCAGCACGCCCGCTGCGATCATATCGAGCGAACCGCTCACAGACGACTCCTCTGCAGGCTGAAAGATGCACCGCACGCGACCGAAATTGGCCAAATCAGACCGTGCTAGTTCAATCGCCGCACCGACAAGAATCGCGGTATGCACATCATGACCGCACGCATGGCAGACGCTGGGGACCCGTGAACGATACGGTACGTCTTTGTCGTCCTGAATCGATAGCGCGTCCATGTCGGCACGCAAACCAATCAATGGACCAGACTCGGCGCCGATATCGACTATAAGACCAGCTCCAGAAGACAATACCCGGCCCGCCAAACCAGCCTCGGCAAGAGCGGCCGAAACGACAGAAGTAGTTCGGAGCTCTTGGCGGGCCAACTCTGGATGCATATGGATGTCTCGGCGAAGCCGAATGAGTCTGTCCATTGATGTCTAGCTCCGGGCGATCAGGGACGGCGGACGGTGAGCGGCGGGTGGCGTTACTCACCCAGCGACCGAACCTCGATTTTCCCGTCGCTGACCCGGGTCTGGTAGGCAGGCTGAGGTATCGAGGCAGGGCCGCGCACGATGCTGCCGTCGGTGAGCCGGAAGGTGCTGGCGTGCCACGGGCAGACCACACAGCCATCGACCAGCTCACCTTCATCCAGCGGACCGCCCGCGTGGCTGCAGGTGTTGGCCAGCGCGTAGAGCTGGCCGCCATCGCGGACCAGCAGTACAGCGGCCCCTCCGGCGGAGACCCTGCGATGCTCACCCTCGCCCAGCTCCGCGTCGGCGAGCACCGGGGTCCACTCCTGCGGGCGGTGCTCAAAGGTGGTGTGGTTGACGTTGACCGCCCTGGCAAACGACAGATGGCCACCGAGATACCCACCGGCCATCAGCACCCCGAGTCTGGCAAGGCCCAGTAACTTGCCGCGGCCGCGCCGGCCGCCGCAACGGGCAATCAGCGATGCCAGGTACAGGCCCAGCGCTGCCACGGTCGCCCCCGCGTGCACCACCCCGACGCGCCTGTCCGCACCGATAGTGTCCGACCAGTCGTTGAGCCCGGTCATCGCGGTAGGGACCGCGCCGAGGATGCCGACGCCGACGAGCAGGTCCGCCGTAGGTTCGGCGCCGGTGCCACCGACGGTGTCCAACAACGCAGACATGCTCCAAGCGCCAATCGGCAGATCGGTCAGCATGGGATGGACAGGATGGCCCAGCTTCGTCCCGCTTAACAGGTTACGGACCCGACGAGGCCGCACAACCTTGCCGACCAAGCCGGCCAGCGGCCTGGCGACCTTATCCAGGGGGGTGAAACGTTCAATGCGGCGCACCAACTCATGGGGAAAGACCATGACCGAAAATCCTTTCATAACAGATCTAAGGAACGTTGAGCGGCCGGACCGCTGGACGACGCCCTCGTCCCGTGGTGAATCGGCACACCCCCGGACAACTTTCGCCCAGGCGCACCGATCCACCACCGGTGCAAGCCTTCCGCGCATTCCCACTGTTGAAACCGGGAATCTGTCTGGAGCGAGGCGGCTCCCTCGGGCACGCCTGGCAGGATAGGAGGGTGGGGTCTGCGCTGGCCGTCGGAGCCGGAGTTGGCGCTGCGGCTGAAACCTTGCCAAGAGTCGCTGCCTACGCGGTGGCGGCTTGACGACCGCCCATTGCTCTGACGAGGCCACTACCAAAGATTAATGGCGCCAGAGCGCTCACCACGTGCAGCCAGTTGTCGCCACCTGAAGTGGGAATGGACAGCAAAGACAGGTAACCCATGAAGCCCAGGACGGCAGCCAGCGCGTAGACACCAGCGATCGCGATGCATACCCTCGGTGCCGGCAGGGGTAAGTGCCAATGCCGCCAACAGCCACAACGATCCAATGGATATGTGCACAATGTTGTGGTAGGGATTCAACATGAAGATCCCGAAAAGCGCGTGGTTCGTCATCTCGGTGAAGTTGCTGAAGCCCGTGATGAAAAACCCGATGATCCCGCCGACCACGTAGATGCTGCCGGCGATCATCGAAAAACTCTGTTCGAGAGTCCTGGGCGCCCTCCTGCTCTGGACCTTGATCCCAAATTTGTCTTCTGGACTAGCAAACGCCATGCCTAACCCCTTCCACTCGACACCGCGGTATTCGCCCCTACCCGGGGCCACCAGCACCGGTTCACCGGTGCAACCTTCGCCAACACCGACACCCAGCAGCGGGTTGACCCGGGGGCCGGCGCGCCTGGCGTACTCGGGGCTCACCGCCGTGCGGTGTAGCTAGACGGGAAGCGTCGACACCGACCACCACCTCTCATTCACCGCCGGTCTCCCCCGCCGCCAAGCCTCCTTGTAACGACAATGTCTGCTAATGTTAGAACGTCCATGACGGTTCGTCAACGGGAGTTGTTTCTAGAATGACAGTGGGAGAGGAGTCCAGGAAGGCCCAGATCTCTGCGGTCGCCGCGCTCGACGAGCCGACCCGTCGCCGTCTGTACGACCACGTGGTGCGTCAACCCTCACCAGTCAGTCGCGACGAGGCCGCCGCGGCCCTGGGGCTGCCCCGCACGACCGCGGCGTTTCACCTTGACAAACTCGCAGACGAGGACCTGCTCGACGTGATCTACCAGCGCCGCACCGGCCGCACCGGCCCGGGCGCGGGACGACCAGCCAAGCTGTACCAGCGGTCACCCCATCACATGGCCGTATTGCTACCCCAGCGCCACTACGAATTGGCCGGGCGGCTGTTAGCCAGCGCACTCGCCCACGCCGAACACTCCGGGGACTCCCCACGGACCATCCTCGACCAGCGCGCCTACGAGATGGGCAAGGACCTCGGCAACAGAGCACGCAGCGCCACTGGCAACAACGACACCCGGGACACCGCGCTGCAGGTACTCGAGACATACGGCTTCGAACCGCGCACCCAAGGCGACGACGTCACACTCGTCAACTGCCCCTTCCACGCCCTGGCACAGGAATACACCGAACTCGTCTGCGGAATGAACCAACACCTGCTCAACGGCCTCCTCGACGGCCTAGCCCCCACCGGATTGACCGCCCACCTGCGCCCCGCACCACCCCACTGCTGCGTACGCCTCCAACCAACCACCAAACAATCTAGTGGTCTGTAAGGCCGCTTGTTTTTGGTCTTCGGTATTCCGATCTTGCGAGTAGCTCGTCGACGTTCTTGGTCCAAGTGAAGGGTTTGGGGTGGTCGTTCCAGTCGTCAATGTAGGCCTCAGCGGCGGTGGTGAGGTCGGCGACGGAGGACAGCGCGTCACACCATTACGAAACGCGACTGACGCGATCAACGACCGCGTCGATGGCGGACGGCTCCAACTTTCACTCGACGTTCCTCAACGATTGGCTGCGCTTCGCCGGCTTCACCGAGCTACGCCACCAGCCGACCGGCTGACGGCCGCTCCCGACGACGACCGCAATGCTGCCATCGCCACGGCCGCAACCGCCGGCAAACACGTTCTGATCTCCGCCACACCGTCACCGAGAAAGGCACACGATGACCGACTACCCCGCGATACTCGACACCACCGACCGCATTGAACCCGTCCCGCGGCGTGTCCGCGGCTACTTCGGTGGCCGACTCGTGTTCGACACCATCCAGGCCGTCTATGTCTGGGAATGGGCCAACTACCCGCAGTACTATATCCCCTTGGCCGATGTCGACTCCTCCGTCCTGGTTGACGAGGATCATCCCCAGAAGCTGTCACGCGGCACCGCGCGCCGCCACGGCCTGCGCGTCGGCGACCATGCCCATCCCGGCGCGGCGCGGGTCTACGGCGCTGACGCCGTACCCGGCGTAGCCGGCACCGTGCGCTTCGACTGGGACGCCCTCGGCGCCTGGTTCGAAGAAGACGAAGAGGTCTTCGTACACCCCCGCAATCCCTACACCCGCGTCGACGCGCTTCGCTCGAGTCGGACCGTCCGCGCCGAGCTCGACGGGACACTGCTCGCGCGGTCAAGTTCCACCGTGATGGTGTTCGAGACCGGTCTGCCGACCCGCTACTACTTCGACCGCACCGCCGTCGACTTCGACCATCTACGCCCAACCCCGACGCAGACCGCCTGCCCCTACAAGGGCCGCACTAGCGACTACTGGAGTGTGGAGGTCGGAGACACAACCATCGAGGACCTCGCCTGGGCCTACGATTTTCCCACCAGGCAGCTGCTGCCGATCGCCGGAATGGTCGCCTTCTACAACGAGAAGCTCGACATCACGGTGGACGGGCAACCGTTGGAGCGGCCGGTCACCCACTTCTTCTCCTAAAACCACCACGCTGCCGGCACACCCACCAGCAACCGTGCTCACACCCCAGCACAACCACCCGTGCGCCCGGCCGGAGGACCGCGATAAAAGCGAAGCGAAGGGCGCCACCAGCAACAGCGGCGGCCTACTCGCGCTGTGCGAGATCGTCACGCTCAGCGCACTCGACCGGCTCTCGATCGCGCCTCTGCTGATCCGATCGCACGCGACCTACACGCCACTCAGTCCACCGTGACCCTGATGGCGACCGTCAGGCTGCGAATCTGGCTCGATACCGTCACCCGGGCGCTGCTCACCAACGACGTGCGCCGGCGGGAGAAGCAGAGGGCCGAGACCCGGGGCCTGCGCGCGGTCGGCCGGGGTGTCGCGGCCGGACTGGCCGAGGCCTGGTGTTCACCGCGGTGATGCTCCAGATCGGCTACCTGCTTCTGTCCGGAGATGCACACGTACGCAACGGCGAGCCCTGCGCCTGGTGATGAACGGCTACTGGTACGGGCGTAACGGCCCCGGCATCCTCATCGACGCGCTGCGGCAAGTCGGTCCCGCAGTCGCCCAACTCACCGTCATCGGCGGCGTCTCGGCACCGATCGAAACCCAGCTGACCCGCGCGACGGGGCATCCGCTTGTGGTCGTGGCTCCCGGGTCGCGGCGAGAGCTCTACGTTACGCTGATGATCGTTTGGACACTTTACGGTCACAAAACCCGCCCAGATAACCGAAAACGACCACAGATGACGAGCGTTTGCAGTCGCGAAAGCCACAGGTAATCAGCGCTATCCACAAACAACCACCACCACGGTCCGAGAATCCTTGGATTCTGAGTCACCGTTTCCCCGGTCCGAAATCGTCCATGTTGCACGCCGGAGTCAAACGGCGCCTCACGGCATCGCATTGGCACTGCGATGGCGCCAGCACCACCATTGACACCACCAACACGGCGAACAAAGCAGCCAGGACGAGGAAGGTATGACGGGCCCCTCGGGATCCGGCATCCTGCGTAGGATGTCAGCAGTGGTGGATGAAGCCCGCCGGCGTAGCCCTTCCGAGGGTGGGAGGCAGGTACGCGGGTGATGCCGGGTAGACGGTTTTGCCCTTTTTAATGGTCTCCGTGATGGTGATGTCCTTGAGGTCTTCTGGAGCGACCTTGAGCGGATCGTGGCTGAGGATCACCAGGTCGGCGAGCTTGCCTACCTCGATGCTGCCCTTGGTGTCCTCTTCGTAGTACTGCCGGGCGGCGTTGATGGTGATGGACTTCACCGCGTCCAGGGCCGACACGCGCTGGGCCTCGCCTAGGACGCGGCCTGAGGAGCGGGTGACGCGGGTGACCTGGCTGGACAGGATGGCGATCGAGTTGGGTAGGGCGACGGGAGCGTCGTGATGCGAGGTGTAGACGACGCCACGATCTAGAGCCCACTGCGCCGGCGAGATATCGACAGCGCGTGAAGGGCCGAGCACGGTGTCGTAGTACCAGTCGCCCCAGTAGTAGGTGTGCATGGAGAAGAACGAGGGGATGATTCCGAGTTTCCCGAAGGCTTCGATCTGGTCCGCCCTGGCGGTCTGGCAGTGGATGGCAGTCGTGCGCCGGTCAGCGGGTCCAGCTTCATCGGTGGCCGTGCGCACGGACTGGATGAGCTGGTCGATGGCGGCGTCGCCGTTGGCGTGTGCGATGACGTGCCAGCCGTGGGCGAATCCTGCCCGGACCTGGGCCAGTGCGACTTCGTCGGTCAGGGTCTGATAGCCGCGGTAGTTCTCGTCCCGGCCCTCGGGCACCTTGGTGTACGGCTTGGTGAGCCAGGCGGTACGTCCCTGGGGCGAGCCGTCCAGGACCAGCTTCACCCCGGCCGCGCGAAGGCCGTTGGTGTATTCACGGCTTGCCCTGACCTGGTCGGGGGCCTCCATGGCCGCGGCGGCCAGTACGTAGACGACGACGTCGGTGGCCAGACCGTCGGGGTAGGCGTCGGCCATCTCCCGCATGAGGTTCAGGACGTCCAGGCTCGCTGCCCCCTCCTGCACGGTCGTGAAGCCGAAACTCGCCGCTGACAGCAGGCCCTTCGCCAGGAACTGCGCGCTGTCGGCCACGCTCATCCCGGCGATAGCCATGTTGGAGGCGGGGGTGAACGCGGTCTCTTCCAGAACTCCGTCCGGATCCCCGTACGGGGGCCCCGATGCGGTGCCGCGCTCCAGCGTCCGGCGCCGGATGACTCCGCCCTCCGGGTCTGCTGTGTCGGTAGTGTAGTCGAGGAGTTCGAGCCCTTTGCTGTTGACCGTTCCCAGATGGAAGGACTGGTGAATGGCCAGGACAGGCTTGTCGATGGACACCGCGTCCAGGTCGTCGCGGGTGGGGTGCCTGCGCTCGGCGAGTGTGGAGTCGTCGTAACCGAAACCGAGGATCCACTTCGACCGCTGCCCCACCTCACTGTGGGCGAATTCGTGCAGCTTCTCCTGGAGGGATTCGATACTCGTGACATCGCCGTCGGGATCGGCCAGGAGATTGGCGATGGTGGCTTGCAGGCCGGTGCCGATGACGTGGCCGTGCGCATCGATGAAGCCCGGCAGCAGAGCCGCGCCCTGCAGGTCCCGCCACTGTGTATCCGGCCCCTGCCACTTTGCCTTCGCCCGCGCCAGGCTACCGACGAAGACGATCAGCCCGTTCTTGACAGCCACCGCCTCGGGCACGGAATCCTCATCCGTCACTGTCACGATGGAACCGCCCGAAAAGATGATGTCGGCATCTCCGCTCGGCGTTCCCGGCGAGATCTCCTGAGGCATCGCGTACCACCTGTTCTCCTGCCAATGGTTGGCGGGCTGTCGCTAGTCGATCAGACGGCTAGGCCTCGCGGGTGGTCCTGGTCGGCGTGACATCCGCAAGGGGGCATCAGCGCCCGGCGGAGAGCGGAGCGGCCGCTATGTCCCCGCTCTCCACCTGGGGGGTTTGTTCGAACTGTGCATGGTTGCTGCTGTGGCGGCTACTTTGGTAGCCGATCGATGAGCCGCCTGCCCAGTTCCTCGGTCATCAGAGAGTGGGTCTGGTTGTCGGTGGCGCACAGGAACTCGTCCAGTTCGCTGTCTTTCGGGGAAAGGCTGCTGATATCGGCGTACAGACTGTCAGGGTCGTTGGGATCCCGGATCGCGACCGCGCTGATGGACGGAACGAAACAGATCGATCGGTGGTCCGACTTCGTCGTACCTAAGGCGAGCTGGGCGATTTCATCACGAGCGATCCCGAAACTCTCCAGCGTCCCTCCCGGTGCGCCGTCGAACTCCAGCATCTCGCTGGTGTACACCTTGATGGGCTCCTGTATTAGACTGCTCTTCAGCTGTGCTACGAGCTGGTTGTCGCCACGTGCTTGGGTATACAGCGTTGTGGTGTTGAAGAGGTGGAACTGACCCGTGCACGTCAACGCAGCCACGCCGGGGGGAACGCCGTTGCCGACACCGCTGCCCGACCCATTGGCCAGGCCGAGCTTGTGTGGCCTGCTTGGCCACCCTCCAACGCGCTCCAACTCGTCTAGGAACTCACGGCGCAGCGGATCTTCGGCCGGTTTGTCGTCGTATTCGGCGATATGCCACAACAGCAGCTGGCGCGCTGCCGAGCTGTTGATCTGGTTGGACATTTTGGGCGCGGCCGATCGGAGGAAGTGCGCCAGCGCCTGTAGGCAGATGGGGATCCACGCCCCCCTGTGGGGGCTATCATAGGAGTAATAGAGCGCCGTGTGGTGATCGTTCTGGTTTTCATGTTCCAGCCTCGCGAGGGCGTATCGCGTGACGAGCCTCCCATACTGAAGCCACCGACCGCCAGTTCGGCTTCCCTGCTCGGTTCGCCGGCCGCTTTAAGGATGCACGCAGTGGCAACCTCGGCGTTCTCCAGAATAGACGCGGATCTCTCCTTGTACCCGAGGATGATAAGGTCGCTGCCCTGGTTCCGCAGCTCTGTGATGAAAGGAAAACTCCCGCGTTCCATGCCGTGCCAGAGCTCGTTCAGATCGCTCTTACCGGAGTTGAAACCATCGGAGATGATCACTGGCCTGACAACCTTCGTGTGACCGGGACTACGGTACACCCACGCGGTACCCTCCCCGATATCTTCTTCGCCCCAGATCTCGTCCGGATCCTCATCCGGAGGGGGAAACGGCGGATAGCTGGGATCCGCCCTCGGTGCAAACATGTTCCATGGCTGTACAGTTGGTTCGGACATAAGTCATTTCCTCTCAAGCATTCAACGAATGTTCAACAGCTACTAAACAGGAGGGATGCGGCTACTGGATGACTTAGTGGCTCCACTGGTGATGACCTTGCCTTGCTTGATGATACGAACCTTAATGATGTTACCAGGTCTGCCGTGTTCGACATCTCTGGGTAGCATGACATCATCGGTGGCCCCGTGCAGCCGGAGAGACAACTGGCGGCTGTATCCCTCGGAGACTGGGCTGTTGCAGCTGCATTCTTCCCATTTGAGTAGTCCAAACCGTGCCCTCAATTGGATCGATTGCAACTCGGCCGCACCCGAGCCGTACTGCCGCGGCCCGGCAGAGATGTAGCAACTGCGCCACCTTTGACGCCGCCTCACATCCTCTTGATTGGCCGTGTTCCCGGTTACGACCTGCAGTAAGGAAGACTGGTCAACTTTTGCGCTAGCGCACTAGATGTGCGGAAATGTATACGATCCAGTACCGCTGGCGTAGGACGAACAGGCCGGCAGCCCATGGGTATTGAAAATGGAAATCCTGCTGCGCCCCCGATCACTTGTATCCCCCACTCCCTCCGTCAGATCAACTTTCCGCGCCATCAGCTCGTTGACCAGATTTTGCGAGGGAGAACGAATTTGACTAGACAGATGATCTGAAAAATTGGGAGAATTCATTGCGTGACAGCAGCTACCTTCCGGCGGTCGTTTATCAACTCCTCGGATGTCAATGAGAAATTCTTGCACAATAGAACATACTGAACCAAGTTTGATTGTTGCAAGCCAGTTCACTCCAACGACTCTATACGTGTGTGCTCCTGCAAGCGTCAATGCACGTGCGCTGCCACACGCCGACACTCACCGTGGCCACGAGCCCGTCCCGCCCCCGCGGCAGGACACCCGGGGCCTTGCTCACACTGCTGGTGGCAACCCCGAGCAAGGTCACCAACAAGAACAACAGAACCTGAACCAGCAACGGCGAACGCCTGCGGGCCATACCCAGCCTCCCGCACATCCAGCTGACCTGCACCAACCCGTCCAAGGTGGTTCGTAGCAGGGCAGGCCCAACCTCTGCGCACCTGCTCCTCGTCATGAGGCGGCGCCGAGAACGATACGGGTGGTTAGTGCGCAAGTCCCCCCTCGGACACGGACCATAAACCCCAACTGTGCAGGTTGAGGCGGGTTTCGGCCCGAACGAGTCGTTTGGCGGGTTCGTAGGTGAGGTGTAGGCCGAGTTGGTGGTAGACCTCGGCCTTGTCTTTTGGTGCGGCGTCGGCGAGTGCTGCTCGGATGTTGCCGAGGGCCTCGACCAGCGATCGGATCTCTTCATTGCTCATCCGCCGGGTGCCCGCGCCTTGCCTGGAGCGTGCTAGCGCTTCGGCTCGTCGAGCTTGAATTTCGGTGGTCCAGCGGGGCAACGAGTGTGGGGTCTGTGCCGGCCTCGAGCGCCTCGCGGTAGCGAGTGAGCGTGGTGTCGCACTCGTGGATCACTTGCTCGGCCGCCACTGCGGCCGAATCAAGGCTGATATCGGGCTGAGCATTGTGGAGGGCCTTGATGGTTTCTCTCACGTGGTGTGGGGCGAACGAGGTACCCAGCGTTGCCGCCTGTTCGAGCTCGAATCTCAGACTCTTGATCTTCATGCGGGTTCGCGGTCGACGCGCCGCATTGATCGTTCGGAAGGAGCCCATCGTGGAGATCGTGTACGAACGAGTCGCCGCGATCGATGTCGGAAAGAAGATTATCGCCCTAGCGGTCCGCACCCCCGGCGAGCGAGCGGGGAAGCGTCGCCAGCAGGTACGCAAGTACAACACCTTTCACCAGACGCTGACCGAGATGGTGGCCTGGCTGGCCTGCGAGGGCGTCACGCACGTGACGATCGAAGCCACCGGGATCTACTGGAAGCCGATCTTTCACGCTTTATGCTAGGGCGAGCGCCCGGTGTGTTGTTGTTGGTCAACGCCCGCCATGACAATGGCGCAAAATCCGCCTTCATCAAATGCGAGCCCATGAATCACGCGAAGCGTAGTTCTCTTGCACGCGTGCGGAAGCGGATGAGGCGCCCAGGAATCCAGTCACTCACTGTCACGAGGCGCGTGTTACTTTTTTTCGTATTCGATCTTGTCCAGCATGCTCACGTAATCCACGTCGATACCCCGCTCGGCCAGCAGCTCTTCGACGTCTCGGTAGGACTGTGCGTAGCGGCGAGGTAGGCCGTCAGGCGAGTGCCAGACGTGCGAGTTGTCCCCGCATCCGGTTCTCCACAAGCCCCGTTGGAGGTGGCTTCTCAGAGCGCGCTGGGCCATGGTGAAGGGATCGTCGTTCCCCGAGGGCGGTAGCGTGTAGTGCCTACCGATCCGGGGATAATCAGCACAACCTCTCCAGCTCGCGGCCACCATGTGCCGTCGCAATAGCGGCGGTTCATTCCAGCTGTTGGTCAATGTCCAGCTCGACGTTGCGTCGTAGCGCCTGGGAGATCGGACACGTCAACGCGGCGGCGTCGACGATGCGGTTGAACTCGTCTTCGTCGATGCTCGTGACGATGGCCGACACGGTCAGCGACATCCGGGCGATCCGGTGCTCACCGTCGGCCGCTTCGTCGACCTCGCAGGCCGCGTCGACTCGCACATGCTCGGCAGGATGACCCGCCGCCGTGAGCCCGGCGCTGACTGCCATAGCCAGGCTCACGCTGTGTGCGCCGGCGAGGAGTTCCCCTGGACTGGTGAGCCCGTCGGGCCCGTCCCGAGGGGCAGACCGCGACAGCGGCAGGGCCGGGAACGCGTCGGAGCCCACCAGCAGCTCCCCACGCTCACGGCCGGTCGGGCCGATCCACACGGTCGTGGCTGTTCGAGTGGTCCTGGCCATCAGACGCTCAGCCGGGCGCCGGCTGGCAGGAGCAGCCAAGCGCCTCGACGATCGCCGCGTAGAACGCCGGCAGGTCGGCGGGTGAGCTGGAGCTCTGTTGCCATGTGAGTTCCTTTCGGTTGTCGTCGAAGACCATGAAATAGTTTTCCGGAAAGCTCCGGAGTCGGCCATCTAGGCTGTTCGGTAAGGCCAGCACAGCATGAGGATCTGCCAGGGTGAAGCGATGAGCAGCATAGCTTAGCCATGACGGCGCCTCTGTCACCCTCAGTATCGTACGGTTGAAGGGTCGCGCGGGTTGTCGGCGCGCCGAGCACGGCGCAAACCGCGATCAGCGATGTCAGGCCGTCTACGTGCATTCGGGCGAGCGAAAGAAGCTGTGGACGCAATATTGCGGACGCTGCCGGACCGGTCGCCCACGCAGGTTTATCGCACTCACGATTCAGACATTCCTGTCTGGTCCCAGCTGATGCCAGCCGGTTGCGCCAGTACACCAGGGTGGACGGGTCGAATCCCGCGTGGTCCAACGCCATCTCCGTCGCGACCTTCCACCGCAGATCACACCCAGCGGCCTCGGCGGTCTCCCGATCAGAGAGATCATGGCGCGTCTGGAACACCAGGATCGAGGCCATCACCGACGCCGGGATCGACCGGTGCCCACGGCCCGAAGGAAATAGATCCTCGAACACCTCATCACCGAACACATCCCGGCGATGGACAGCCAGGAAACGCGAACATGCCGCCCTCAGGTACCAGATGACCGACCAGCGACCCAGCGTCCAGAAGCTCCCCCTCCGCACGCTCCACGCCCTGCATGAACCGATTCTCCCAGCTCAGCCCGACATCCCGCGACGACACGCGGATTTATTCAGCGGGCTCCTAGAACGTCTTCAAGGCGACCTCAGCAAGGTCGAGAAGGCGCCGCGTGGTCGCTCTCGTGGTTGACTTAGCGACTGTTCTCCATGTCGGGGGGTTGGAGTCCTTGGATGAGGGCGGCGGGGGTCAGTCTCCTAGATGCTCATGGCTGGCTCTGAGGTGGCAGCTCGTTTCGTCGGTGATCCAGGGCGGCCGTGATCAACGCGCGAGCAGCATTGCCAATTACGGCCTGCTTGGCGAGTTCATCAAATACTTTGCGGTAGAGCGCGATCTCTCGCGGCTGGTTGATAGTCAGTTCCGCGGAGACTGTTTCCACATGCACTAAACGGTTGTCAAACATGATGAACTGATTAGTAGGAACTCGGTACTCGGCGAAGGTGGGAATGATGCCGAGCGTGAGCCGAGGCATTGACATGACTGCAAGAAGTCGGTCTAGCTGCCCGATCATCACGTTACTGTCGCCGACGGTTGTTAGAAGTGCCTGTTGGGTGACGATGAAGTGAAACTTATGATTACCCCTGTAGAGGATCTGTTGGCGTTCCATGCGCGCCGACACCCCGGCGTCAAGGTCGTCAGGGATTTCATAGAACTTGATGACCCGGCGCATGACAGTCTCGGCATATTCGGCAGTGTGCAGGATGCCGGGAATTAGCAACGGTTCATACCAGCGCATGAGCCGAGTCCTGGCCTCCAGCGTGCGCGAAGCTTGCTGCCGTCGCCGAGTTCCTGTGCCGAGTGTGCGTCTCCATTCGACGTACATCGCCTCGATGTTTCGAACGGTGGCTACCAGGTCGACTACTTGGTTATCCGTTCTAGTGTGGCGGCACCAGGTACGAATATCTTCCTCGGATGGTGTTTGTTTGCCGTACTCGACTTTGGAGACCTTGGAGCTATGCCAACCGGCGAGGGTTGCCAATTCTTTACCGGTAAGCCCAGCATCTTTACGGATGTCCCGTAGGCGATGGCCGAGACCTTCACGCGCCTGGTGGATCGAACTGGTCACGTCTGGTCTCTACGCTGATGCGTATTCGCTATCAACATATTTGCTATGGGGGATGGCTGCCGCCCATATCCGATCTCGCACAGTGCGGCAGTAAGAGACAATAGTTGGATCGGTCGTGGCAGCACCACCGGCAAACCGACCGCTGGGTTCAAAAATCGTAAACACCACAAGATTGTCATCGAACAGCCAATAGTCATCGGCTGGCAATGCGTCAGCATCGATGAGGTGCCGAGGAAGCCAACGAATATCTTCCCCGGCCGCGATATTGTGCGGTGCTACGGTGAGGCCCCAGCGGGTGTAGTCAACGTGAGGGACGGTGATCACCCGCGCGCGCTGGATGCTCTTACCTGCTGCGGTGATATTCCTAACGAGATTCAGCCAAGGCCGATGCCAAGCCAAATCATCAGCCTGTTGGGTTAAGAAGAGTTCAAACGGTCCGGCCTCATCTGGAGTGTGGTAACTGTCCTGCGCCTCTACATGGAAAGCAGTACCGGTGAACGAATTAAACAAGGCAAAGAACGCCTCATCTTGTACCAACTCCACCGAACCAAACCTCCTCTTTCTTGGGAACTTCCACGCACGTTTCGTGCGCAGGAATGTCCATCTGCGAAAGCGTTTCTTCATCACTCACTGCCTGGCCTGATAGAACGAAACTGCCGCGTCCCGTGTCAGCCATGAGAGCGCCAACGTAAGTACCTGGCTGGGCGTGCCGCAACAGTCGGTGAGGGATCTCCACGCTCCCGTCTTGTCCCTCCACTCTCCAGCCCTGAACCACGTACGTATTCCGGTCTGTTTCGAACAGCGTGGGTGAGCCGCCGCCTTGGGTCTCCTTGCCGAGGAACGTTAGCCGCATGGTTACTCCTCCTGCTACAGATGTGCGTGAGTTTTCTCGTACCCCTCCATAGTCGCTCTACCTGCCTAAATCGGTCAACCTTCGCCGCTTGCGCTGGCCCAATGAAGCAAACTCTAGCAAACTTCTGGAGTTTGACAGGTGTCCGACCGTAGCGTCATCACTGCACGTGGACGACCTGGCACAGGGCGAACCTCCTGGCGCCAGCTCTGCACCGTCTACCGCCGAGTCTGCCAGCTACGGCTCTGAGGTGTCCGGGAGACCACCTTCTTTGCACCCCCGAAGGAGTGAGCATGCACCCCTACGAGCCCGACCCTGTGCCCCACGAGCTCAACGCTCTCATTGGTCTTACCGCGCACGCGCTCAACACGCACACCAACCATGACGGGCTGTGCGCGGTGTGCGGGTACGCCTGGCCGTGCGAATGGGCGGCACTGGCAGAGCACAACCTGGCCGCGCTATGAACCGCCCCAAGACTGGGTTGGTCCGGCGACACGTGACCCCGGCACCGTCATCGGACCAACCCTGCCAGCCTTGTCCACGTGCAGCGGTGGAGGTGCACGGTGAATCAGTTCGCGTCGGCGGCCCTGCGCGAAGTATACGGCAAAGAACTAAATGACTTGTTGAAGCTTCTTCTAGCCGGTAAAACCGTCACCAACTGGGCGGACCTGGAACGGCGTCTAGTGCAGTCAGTGGCTACACTCGTGAGCCTGCATGATATGCATCGGCTTGATCAGCGGGGCCGATGTTTGGTATGTCGGCCGGTCCCTCGCCAGTGGTGGCGGCCCTGGCTGAAACGGTCTACCTGCACTGTGGATACCATGCTGTGCTTCCACCTGCCCCAACCTGAGTCTTTTGTACTGGCGGCCCTTGAGGACTCATCCAGCGTTCGAGGCACCTCGTGAACGCGACCTACGCCAGTGCTCTGCACTGATCGGTGCCCCTCATGACTGACCTAGCACCGAAAGCTAAACCCGAAGACATCGCCAATGGGCAGGCCAAATACACCGAGTCCCTCGTGCATCGCAGGGTGTCCGTGAAGGGCAGCGGTGGGGTATCAGCGACTGTCGTCATCACGGTGCAACAGGGACAGGTGTGGATGTCCATTCAGCCCCCATTCACCTGGGAAGCCGTCATGGAACCCTGGAAAGTTGAGGAGCTAATAAGGACACTAGCCCTAGCTGCTGAAGGTGCGAAGAAAATGACCATGAGGTACGGCCCTGATCGGAAAAATCGCAACGTGAACTAATGCAACACGACGGATTGCGTCTCCCGGATCTTGATCATTAGCTGTTCCATGATCTCGGTGTGACGCGTACTGGTGTGCTTTCCGATGAGACGTGAGCTCGGATCGAGCCGCTGTTGCCCAGTCCGAAGGGGTTGCGAGGTGGGCGGTGGAGTGCTCACTGCACGATGATCGAAGCCATCGTGCGGCGGTATCGGACGGGTCACCATGGCGGGATCTGCCTGGGAGTTTCGGTCCGCGGCAAACCGTGTGGAGACTCATGACCGGTGGGCCGCAGACGGCACCTCGGATCGGCTTGTGACCGAGGTCAGCGCCGATGCCGACGCGGCCGGTGAACTGGACTGGTGGTCTCGGTGGACTCCTCGATCAACCGGGCGCACCAGCACGCGGCCGGTGCCCGCCGGGTGGTCACCACCGTGTTCGACGCCGACACAGGGGGCGGCATCGAATGACACCGATTCGCCGCCCGGGCAGCCTCCGGAGTGCGTTGGGTGCGGTTGTGCGGAACCCGGCGGCCACGCCCTGGGCCGGTTCGGGGTGGCTTTAGCTGCAAGCTGCACCAGATCTGCGACGGCCGGGGCCGGCGGGCTGACCAGCGGTAACGTCAACGACACCCGCATGCTCGGCGCGACGCTGACTGAGATCCGGATACCACGGCGCGGCCCAGGCCGACCCAGACCCGACCCGATCGGTGCTGGGTGACAAGGGGTACTCCTCGGCAGCCGACCACCGCACGCTGTCCCGCCGCGGGATCGCCGTAACCATCCCCGAACGCGCCGACCAACTCGCCAACCGCAAACGGCGGGGATCCGCCGACAGACGCCCCTACGCCTTCGACCCGACGATTCCCACCACCGCAACGTCGTCGAACGCTGCTTCAACCACTTCAAAAAACCCTACTGCGTTGTCCTGGACCTGTTGACCGCCGGCGACTCCCGGCGGCCTGAGCTTGTGGGCGGTGGTGGCTAACGCCTGCTCGACGGCATCCAAGAATTGGAGCAGTTCGTTCCTCACATCCACCGCACGACGCTAGAGCCCGCCGATCGCGTGGTCGACGCGACACCTTGAGATCACCCAGATCTACGAAGACCGAGGCGAGGCCCAGTGCCCACACGCAGGTCGTCAGGTCCGGGTAACGGTAAGGAAAGTGCTCGACCACCTCAGGCCGACTCGCGCATGACCCGCCGCGCTATCTCCTCCACCTGCTCCACGGTCAGCACTGGTTTCGTACCCTCCCGTACGGCGCGCACCAGAATCCGGCGGATCAACGCCGACGTCGGGACGTGTTCCTCGGCCGCGCGCGCCTTCAGCGTCTCGGCAAGCGCAGCAGGCACCCGCACCGAGAGAACAGCTTGGTCGTTCTCCAGCCCCTCGGCCTCAGCCGCCTCGGTTTCTGCGTCCAGGTACTCGGCACGGATGGCGTCCCGGCGGGCAGGGACAGTACGTTCAGTCATCGTTCACCGCCTCTCCTTCCAGATAGCTGCACAGGTCGACCCCGCGCGCCTTCCACGCGGTGATCCCGGCCAAGTCGACCGGGTCCACGATCACCGTGAGGACGAACCCCGCACCCGGTGAGTAGTCCAAGGTCCACTCCGGCTCGATGTTCAGTGCGCCCGGGTAGCGGTCAGAGCGACTACGGATGTAATCAGCATCCTCATCGTCCCACCACAACCCAGCAACGCCTACATTGTCACACACTGACTGACATACCTCGTGGCACGGTAGAACCCCAGCTCCCTGGCCCTACAGTCCGTCGCGGGTAGATGCAGGATCAGGCCGCGTCGTCGAGCCTGAGGCGGGTGGTTAGTCCGCTCCTTGGCCGCTCCCACGACCCCGCCCACAAAGACCTGATCGACTGCAGGACACGATTGGGTGATTTCCGGTTGGCCGTGGCCGGTAACCGATACCGGCGCACTCTTCTCAGAGCAGAAGGAGAGGTATGTGCCATGAACGGTCACTCGCCGGATCAGAGTTCCCAGTCGAGAGAAGTGCCCGACGAGAATCTTATGTCTCGCCCCTCGCTGCTCCGCCATCCGCTAGCGTGGCGCCGCGCCCGGCGCGACGAACGCATCCATCGGATTAGTGACCAGCGGCTCGCCTGGCGTGTGCAGGACGTCCTCGTCGGATGCGGGCTCATCCAGGCCGACTACAGCGTCGGTGGCGGCCACGTCTTTCACATTCCGCAGGTGATCTCGGTGCACAACGCCCCTCCGGTGACGCTGGACCTCCACATGCTGGCGGGCCAAACGCCCGAGGACTTTGTGGCCCACGCCTCGGCGATGGCCTACGACCTCGGGGTGGCCCAGGTCCGGGTGGTCCCGCTTGAGGTACCCCTCATCCGGCTCGAACTGCTGTCCAAACCAACTCACCAGCGACACATGGCATAGCTGACCGTGCAGGTTCGGACGGGGCCGTTACTCCTGGCCGCCTTGGTCATCATGCGGAGCACCGGGCCGTCGCCGGGTGACCGCAGTTCTGACCGCAACGATCAGCACCCTGCTGCCCTCGGACACAACCTCGTGATCCCCCCTGTCGCGCTCAGGCGCGGCGACCGGGACGTTCCGACCCCAGCAGGGATGGCGCGGTCTCGTCGGGCGTTGCCGCTCCCCTCGCTCATCACCTACCGCACCACCGCGAGTGTCTATGGGCCGGACAGGTCATCGGACCGGCCCGCGGCGAGCCGGGACCACTGCGCCGTGGGCCGTCCGTTAGTCCGGAACTGCTCGCCGGTGGTGGCGTACGGCTGCGGCCAGCCGGTCGGCGAGTCCTCCCAGGTCTCCTGCCGCCCGTACACGGTGAGACCGAGCAGGTGGTAGCTGATGGCGCCAGCCTCGACGCCGCGGCTGGTCGTCCAGTACGTCTCGAACACCCGGTCGCCGTCGCGCAGGTAGCAGAGATAGCCGCCGAAGCCACGCCCGGCGAGCAACACGTCCAGCGAGTCGCGCGCCGAGTACCACGGCATCTCCCAGCCCATGAAGTCCCGGTACCGGGCGCTCTCGGCGTACGGGCCCTGACAGAACGTCGCGTAGGTGACGTCGCGGCTGTGGAGATAGGACATCTCCTGCGCGTGCCCCGTGAAGAACGTGCAGCCCTCGCACTGCTCGGCGGCGGGTTTGCCGTCGTGCCACATGTGGAGATAGGTGATCAGTTGCCGGCGTCCCTCGAACACGTCGACCAGGGGCACCGGGCCCTGCGCTCCGACCAGCAGGGTCTGCGTGTCCACCTCGACCATCGGCAGCCGCCGCCGGGCGGCCGCGATCGCGTCACCCTCGCGGGTGTGCGCCTTCTCCCGCACCAGCACCCGGTCGACCTCGGCCAGCCAGGTAGCCCGGTCGACAACCTCGGGCAACGGATACCTCGTGCTGTTTGCTTCCATCGGTTCACCTTTCCCTTGTCCGGGCAGGCGCATCGCCGCGCCCTCGGAAGGTGTGACCAGCCGGACGACCAAAACTCATCGGGGAGGAACACCGCTATCTGCGGCCCTGGATCGCCAACGCCTCCTCATCAGGATCGAAGGCATGAAGGGCTCCGAGGACGCGCCCCACCCGAGCGATCTCGGGCGCAACGTCATACCCGCACGGCGGAATCACCCAGCACAGGCAGGCCGACACGCGAAAAATCCAGGCTAGAGACAATCCTGCGCTCCGCCGACCTGACGCGTCGGGACGGCACGTTAACGGCGGCGGCTCCCCACCCATTGACCCGTGCCCTTGTCTTTAGGCGCGGTTCCCATTCAAGCCGCCTGATTTCGACCACCCACACGGCAATTTCGACTGCAGCCTTACCTTGGGAATGACTGGGCAGGCACCGTAGTTGGGGCGTTCTCCCCAGCCCTGGACTGTAGGCGGACAACTTGAGTGGTGTATTTGATACCGCCCTGGATGGGTACAGTGGTGAATTCTACTGGGGTCTCGAAGTGTTTGAACAGGCAGGACCGGGTGAAGGTCTTGAATTGGTCGTCCCAGTCTATGCCGGAGGTGTAGAACAGCTCGTAACCACCATCGTTGATATTGTCGACGGTGGTGTTCGATCCCTTGCTGACATAAACGGATACGATCGATTTTCCGGCCTGCACGAGTTTGACGACGGCGTCGTGTTCTGTGCCGTTGTCGATCCTGATTTGTCCATTTCCTGTTCGTCGCAGGCTGTTGAGCAGCTGACCATTGGCCAGTCGACGTTCCGGGAACTGCGTGGGGGCTAGGAGGGATTTTCCCCACTGGTAGCTCACACCCCCTCGACCCGAGCTGTAAGCCTCACGCACCGCCCGCAGGCTGTTCACCCCAGGAGCGTTACTGACCGAAGCGATGATCGAGGGCGCCGCACACAACTCCATCGACGCCGCTTGATCCCTGCGCTGAGACAGATCCACAGCGAGTTGCCGCAACCCTGCGAGCAGGTCACGGTGCACCGTCAAGACCTCGGCGGGCGGGTCAACATCCAGCAGTCGCACTGCCTCCAGCACGGCGGCGGACGCCTGTGCCAGCTCTGCGCGGGCATCCTGAGGCGATCCCGCGGTGGCGAAGCGGTCGAACGCCGCCGCCACCGCGATGTCAGCGCTCCGGAGTTTGTTCTGATAAGTCGAGGGAGACAGGGTGATCGGCGCTGCCGTGGTGGCGACCTCAGGTGAAGTACATCCCGCCATCGCGACGCCGCAGATCCCCAGGGCGGTGAGTGCCCGCCGCACGCCCGTCGCGCAAGGCACGGCCACCCGGCTCCCCTTACGCCGATCTGAGCAATCAGCCGATCCCTGCTCGTCTACGGCTCCGCTCATCAAACCTCCACTTCGACCTCGATCATTTGAAGGATCGACTGCCTGACCGGAGGTTTCGCGGCCCGAGCAGGGCGCGAGTTGAAGAAGCCCGTCAAGGCAGTCGACGATTGACCGGCGGGGCAACGGGCTCCTCGTCGTCGCGCATGGACAGGACCCCGCAGGGGCTACCAGCACAGCCGGTTTCATACCCGGGTTAGGACGGTGCCTGGCGCGCTTCGGCACACGCGCCGACTCGGAGGCCACCCCCCGTTGGTTGCGCAGCGGATTTGCTGGCGCGGCGACTCCACGTTCATCCAAGTCTCGAAGCTAGCAGTCCAGGTAGATCGCCAAACCGTGTGGTTGCCACGCTCGAAACGTGCGCAGTTCGTCGATCTTCTTCAGGACGCTTTTCTCCTGGCTGAGCGCGCAAACGATCTCGATGTGCTTGCGCGCCGCATCGCGCTCCAGCGACCCTGCTCAGCAGTAGCCCACCGGCTCTACGCCGCTAAGCGTGGTAGTCGGGCCTGTGATCGAGGAGGCGCGGCTAGGATCGCCGTTGACGCCGCAGCGCAGGAGGCGGAGCCGGTAGAGGTGAAGTTGCGGAATCCGAGGGGCGGTTTCACACAGCGATGTCAGCGGCCGTCGACGGAGCTTTTATGCGTTCCTATGCTCTGAAGTATCGGCAGGTCCGTCGTAGCGCGCACGTGGGGGTTAGGTGGTAGAGGTACGTGGGTTTAGGGAGATGCATGGGTGAGGTCGACATGGTCAAGTTCGCGAGTTGAACTAGGCGTGAGACTGATGTCATAGTACGTTGCATCGATGGACGTTATTGTCGTAGACAACGCGCTTCTTTCCGCGGCTGTCGGCAAGCTCCGCGACAGCAGGACTGACGCGGAAGGGTTCAGATCGGCGTTGTCGTATATTTCAACGATTGTGCTCCTTGAAGCAGGGCGGCATGAGCCGGTTATCGAGGTGCCGATAACGACGCCGATATCGCCAGCCGTTGGCGTCAAGCTAAGCAACCCGCCTCTGCTGGTACCGATACTCAGGGCGGGACTTGGGATGCTATACGCAGGGCTGTCATTGATGCCAATGGCTGCAGTTGGATTTGTTGGGCTGTCTCGAGACGAGGTGACGTTGCTCCCATCCTGCTATATGCTATCGCTCCCGAAATCAATCTCAGGCCGGTCCGCATACATTCTGGACCCGATGCTCGCCACGGGTGGTTCCGCGGCGTATACGGCTCGCTTACTGGCCGAGCGCGGTGCTTCACATGTAACAGTTGTCTGTGCGATAGCCTCTCCCGAGGGACTGCGCCTTCTTCAGGACTCTAGACTTCCGATTGATCGTGTTGTAACAGCAAATGTGGACGATCGACTAAATGATATCGGGTTTATTGTTCCAGGCCTGGGTGATGCGGGAGACCGACAGTTCGGCGGAGCCTGAGTAGCTGCCGAACGAATTCTGTAAACCTCTTCGTAAGTCACAAGAAGGACAGTCCGATGGGCGGCCCGGAGCAGGCTCTCGTACTCAGCATCAGCGCCGGCGCATCAGAACTCGTGATCTTCACCAGGCGAGCCGGTACCCATGACTGTCGCACCATTCTGCAGCCTGTAGGCCAGACCTTAGCGACCGAGGCGGTCGAGGAGAAACCTGTGCAGCTCGGCAACGTCCGTGTCTAAGGCCAATTCCACCGGGCGGCCGGTGGTGGATTCATCCGGTGAGATCGCGCGCCGGTCGGCCAACACGACTCCGCGGGCCGGGCCGAGCGAGCACTCAACGTCTACGGGCAGCGGAGTGCAGTCGAGGATGCCGGGTCGTACCACTTCGGCCAGCGCCACCGCGTCGTGGAGCACCAGTGCCTCTCGTCCGAGGACCCGCCGATAATGGTCCAAATAAGTGGGTGTGAGCGAGACTAACGTGCCGCCCACGGGTCCCGCCGCTTCCAGCTGCGCCAACCAGTCCTTATCCACCGAGCAACGCATCGTGAGGTCCATCGGGACCAGCACCGTGGGGAGGTCTTCCTCGGTCAGCACCCGTCGCGCCGCCTCGGGGTCGCTCCACACGTTGAACTCGGCGGAAGCTGTGACATTGCCGACGCCAAGTGTCCCGCCCATCACCACCAGCCGGCCGATATTGGGCTTGAGACCGGGATGCGCCGCCAGCAGTAGCGCTATATTCGTTAGCGGACCGATTGCGGCGATCGTCACTGGCTGATCCGTGGCGCGGAGTACCCGCGCCATAAGATCCACGGCATCGGCGGGATCGGGTTCGCTGCTGCGCACGGGGAGAATCTCGCGTCGACCGCTGAGGCCATCGGAACCGTGCACGTACGTCGCCCGGAACGGATGGGGGTACACGAGTGGCCGGTCGGCGCCCCGCGCTACCGGCACCTCTTTGCGGTCGCACAGGGCCAGCAAACGCAGTGCGTTCTTGGTGGTCTGCTCAATCCCCACATTGCCGAAAACCGTGGTCACTGCGCATAGGTCCACCTCGGGACTGGCGGTGGCCAGCGCGATGGCGAACGCGTCGTCGACCCCCGGGTCTGTGTCGATCATCAGCGGGGTCACAGTCACAGCAGCTCCTCCACTTTCAGTGCCGGCGATTGCGGCACCGACACCGCGGCGGTGGTCTGAGGTAGGCGGGCGATGCGGCGTAGCACCACCTCGCGTGCCAGTACCGGTACCGTATCTGGCTGGTCCAGGCGGTGTTCACTGGTCAGTAGCCAGGCCAGTTCCCGCAAGCAAACGGGTTGCCGTCGGTGCGGGCCCATTCGTCATCCACCGCGAGACACAGCGCGGCAGGTGATAAGAGATGGTTGCTTGGTGAGCAAATTAAGTCGATTTCCGGGCTAGGATGATAACTCCCTCCGTGTAGCTGTATCCATACGAATAGCCTTCAGGGCTCCAGTTATATGTCCCAGATTCGACCGGAGTTAATGAAACAACGTCGTAGCCTTCCTCATTTAATCCGTCCACCGCCTGCTGTATATCCCGCCGGAGACGCTCCCCGTCGATCTCGGAGTCTGAATACCCCTCAGGCACCCACTGCTCTTCAGCCCTTGTTCTCTCGTGTTCTAAGAATCCTCGCTTGCCACTGGGGACTTGAAAGGTGTGCGGCTCACGGATCTCCTTGAATAAAGCTGGTATGTATACAGTCCTATTCATCGCTAAAACTCCATCTGGTTTGCCATTCTGCGACTATTCTCATCCGGCAGCCGCCGTCGAGGACGTCAGGTAGGCGTCTACAATGATATTGTCGTCGACGTCAACGCCGCCTTTGACGCCGCAGGTGATGAGGACCACTCGGTTCGGGGTGTTGGCCATGAGCGACTTCACCTCTCCGGCTTGTGATTTCGAGACGGCGAACGCGCGTGTGACCGTATAGGTGAGGGTGCCGGTCGGGGTGCGGAGCACGATGTTATACCCGTTGATCGCCCTTACCGGGAACGTCGGGACGCCGCTTTGCATCTCGGGGTTCCGCCCGGTTACTTCCTGCATCGCAAGTTCGGACAACGGGTTGAAGATCAGCGGGGTCTTCGCCCACGCGTGGCCGAGGATGTAGCTCGTGCCGCCGGAGTCGCTGCCGGGTGCAACGCCGAAGCCCTTCCGCACCCAGCACACCGTGTGCTTCTGGTCGCCAGGCGGGTCGAGTGGTCGGACGTACTTCATCTGGCAGACGTTGGCCTTGACGTCGAACGCCGGACCGGACATCTCGAACCCCGTTGGTGCGGCGGGCGCGACGAACTCGTGGGGCGGAGCAGGGGGATCGGGGGGCAGAGCAGGTGGATCGGGGGGCAGAGCAGGTGGATTTGGAGCCGGGACGGCAGTAGGCACGACTGGGGCTTCGCGACGAGACGATGACTCAGACGGACCGCAGCCGGTGACGCCGAGGATCAGGGCGACCGCGACGGTAAGAGCGACCTTCGTGCGACAGTGCATAGCGATCCAGGCTCTCCGTCCCTCAGCGGTGGGTCATGATAGCTAGGTCGGCCGACCACGCGCACGACGACGCCGACCGCTGTGTGCTATCGCTGCTCCGGGCCCGCTCGAAAATAGGATTCGGGCTGTGGCGTGGAGTTTTCCGAAGGTACAGGCAGCGTGGTGGTATTCGTTGATCGGGCCGCTGGGGATAAATGCGTCGACGAGAAACGGCGTAAACTGCTGCGGCACGAAAATTGTGATCACCGGGATGTGCGCGGGCGGACAACATCGATGATCTCGACGTGCTGAAGTCCCTGCGCGAATTCTTTACCCGATTCGTCGAGGATGGCCGCCGCGTGCGTGGGCGAGGTCTCTCGCCCGTGTCGGCCTGGCGAGCTCCGCGGTGCGCCGCTCGTTGAACTCGCGGTCAAAGCAGACGAAGTCGCGGAGCAACGCCTGCTCCGCGACGCTGTAGCGCTGCAGGGCCTCGGCAACATCCTGCCCGTGAGGTGAGCCGGACCCGCGTGCACGTCCGCGGAGGAATCAGCCACCCAGCGCCGCGCGCAGCTCGGACAGCCGGCGGAACTGGGCGGCCCGCTCGGCAGCGCGTTGCTTGTCCAACGTTGGGCCGTCCGCGGCGGCCGCCAGCAGGGCGAGGGTCTCCCGCGTGGCTCCGGCTGCTGGTCGCAGCAGCGCCTCCGCCAGCTCGTCCACCGCGGCGGGCAGCGCGTCAGGCGCCACCACGGAGTTGACCAACCCGATACGCAGGGCCTCCTCGGCGGCCACCCGACGCCCGGTGAGGCAGATCTCCGCCGCGCGTGCGTAACCGACCGCGCGCACCAGCGAAAGCGTGCCGGTCAGGTCGGGCACCAGGCCGAGCGAGGTCTCCGCCATGGTGAACCGGGCGTCCTCCGCAGCCACCCGGATGTCACAGGCCAGCGCGAGCTGGAAACCCGCCCCGATGGCGTGGCCGTGCACCGCAGCGATGGTCACCCGCTGGGGGTCGGCTAGCCAGGTGAAACCCCGCTGGAACTCGTCGATGATCGCCTGACCGGCATCGGGTCCGGCCGAGGCGATGTCCCTGAGACCGGTCTCGCCGGGAATGCCATCCTCGGCGAACATCCGCCGGTCGAGCCCGGCGGAGAAGGACCGACCGGAACCCCGGACGACCACGATGCGGACGTCTGGGTCCAACCGCTCCCCGATCTGCCGCAGTGCCCGCCACGTGCACGGAAGTTGGGCGTTGAGCGCGTCGGGACGGTTCAACGTGATCGTCGCGCGCGCGCCGTCGACATCGAGCAGCAGGCCACCGCGCTGCAGAAGATTCGGGTCAATGTCCACAGCCACCCCTCGTTAGGTCTCGATCCTCTCCTCCGCGACGAGTCGCGTTTCGGGCGTCCGGTGGATGCGGCCTGGATGAGGAACACCAGGCGTGACCCAAACAACCCGTCCGGTCCATTAACTCGTCGGTGTCAACTGCAGTCGCCGCCATGTCGGGGTTATGGCCACTCATGACTTCTCCTCGGCCGCGGGCTCGTCGTGCCCCGTTCTGCGGCCAACCCGGAGCGGAGGCCCGCCGGAGGAATGACCCACACCCCCCGAGAGCGACGCAGATCCTGCGTTCTTACGTCGACGATCAGGGTCCGCGCGGCAGGGCCGCGTCCCTACCACGTTCAGTGTGTGCCGGTGAAGCTGAGGGTCACCACACCACCGGTGATCATGAGGATGCCGAGAACCTTGGCGGCGGTCAGCGGCTCGTTCAGCGTCAGCATCCCGATTACGGTTATGGCGGCGGTCCCCACGCCGCACCAGATCGCATACGCGACGCTGACCTGAAGGTTCTCCTTGAGCGCCTGGGCCAGCAGCACGAAGGACAGGTTGTATCCGACCGCGACCACCACGGTTGGCAGCAGCCTGGTGAGCCCGTCGCTCAGCTTAAGGGTGGCGGTGGCGGTGATCTCGGCGACGATGGCGCCAATGAGCAGAATCCAGGCGATGTCGTCCTCCTGACGGGAGTGGAGTTCCGGTACAACAAGTACTACACGTTGACAGTAGGACAACCTCGGATTGGACTGTGAAATTTCATCGCTTCAGCTCACCATGGCACATTAGTTGAACCTTAAAACCTTGCATCTCTCAAACGCTGCACTGAAATATTATCATTCGGATGTTTGCTGCCGATCGGATACCATTTGGGTCACCTGAGCCGCAGGCGACGGCGTATAGAATATTTTGCAACGATGATTTAAGGTAAACATTACGTCGCCTTCTCCCACCGACGCGGGCACTGAAGCCCACGCCTACTTTCTCGAGTACATCTTGCGCGACGCCGGTGCACAAATACGGACGCGCTGACGGCTGCTCGACGCCGTGCTACGTTCGGTTAACGGCTGAGGCGATTCAGGTGGTGATCGGCATGGATCTTGGTGTTGGTCTGCCCTCCACCATTCCCGCCGCCACGGGGGTGGACATCCTGGCCTGGGCGCGGGAGGCGGACACCCTCGGCTTCGCCAGCCTGGGCACACTGGACCGGATTGTCTACAGCAACCACGAGACGATTCCCACAATGGCAGCCGCTGCGGCGGTGACCAGCCGCGCCCGGCTCACCACGGCGATCCTGATCACTCCTTACCGGGGCAACGGCGCGCTGCTGGCCAAGCAGTTGGCCACGGTGGACAGCCTCTCCGGCGGCCGGCTCACCGTGGGCGTCGCGGTGGGCGGCCGGGCGGATGACTACCAGGCAACCGGCACCGACTTCGAGGGCCGCGGGAAGGTGTTCGACGCCCAACTGGCCGAGTTCGACGAGGTGTGGAGCGGGGAGGTTCGGGGAACCGCTGGCGCTATCGGCCCGGCCCCTGCGCAGGCCGGCGGCCCACCGCTGCTGATCGGCGGCACGAGCAAGGCGGCGGTGCGCCGGACCGTCGAGCACGGCGCCGGGTGGATCGCCGGTGGTGGCGGGCCGGAGACCTTCGCCCAGGGCGCCGAGCGGATCCGCCGGGCCTGGTCTGACGCCGGCCGCCAGGGCGAGCCCCGGTTCGCTGCGCTGGCCTACTATGCACTGGGCCCGGACGCGTCGGTGCTGGCGGAGAGCTACCTGCACGACTACTACGCGTTCCTCGGCTCGTATGCCAGCAACGTCGCCGCCAGCGCGCTGACCAGCAGGGCTGCGATCAACGACGACATCGCCCGGTTCGCCGACGCCGGTTGCCACGAGCTGCTGCTGTTCCCCTGCTCGCCGGATCTGACCCAGCTGCAACTGCTGGCCGACCTCACCTGCGGCTAGGCGCCGAAGCCGTTCACCTGATTAGGGGATCTGATCTTGTTGGCTGCGCCTGGACCGTGAACTCTTAGCCGGCCGGCCGCGCAGCTCGAGGCCAGGTGCTGGCCCCGCGATCAGGCAGGTTGCCAGCGCGCCATCGAGTCAGTCGCTGTTTCGCCCGGCTCGCCAGCATGCGTTCCGGCCGCCGGCAGTTGGGTTGACGGGGGCAGTTGCTCACACCGGCGGCCGGGCCGGGGTGTTGCGCGATCTTCTTAGCGGTCGAATTCGCCGCTGTGGACTCCCGCGGTGAACGCCAACCATTCGCCACTGGTGAAACGTAGTTCCGGGCGGTTGCGGGACGTCGAATCGCGTAGGGCTACGGCACCGTCGTCGAGGAATGCGACTTCGACGCATTCGTTCATGTCAACCTCACTGCGGCTGCTCTTACGCCACACCGCGCCACTGATGTCACGAGCGTACAGTTCCGCCTTATTCATCTGAGACTCCGTTTAGATCGTGGACAATCGTTCCGATCGCCCGTATTTTGATCATCGCGGTCGCGATGTCGTTGTCTTGCGGTAGTTCCCGGTTCAGTTGCTGCGCAAACTCGGTGACGTCCTCTTGGGTGTGGCCTTCCGCGACGTACGCTTTGAGCCGCTGGTAGGCGGAGATAAATGGATCGCTCACCAGAGCCGTCCCGGGTCCTCGTTGGTCAGATACTGCTCCAGCGCCGCCGAACGCCGCCGCGTACACACCAGCCCCTCGCGTCCCGTACCCATGGGCGGAGTGCAGGCCGGGCAGGCCGTGACACCTATGACGAAGTCCTGCGCAAGCCACTCTAGCCGGCTTAGCGGTACGTGGTGCCCGCGCAGTGGTCCGGTCATCCGAGCCATTCCCCGAGGGCATCGAAGAGTTCGGTGGCGGCCTTCTCGTCGAGGATGATCACGCACTGACCGGTAGCGTGCGGGTCCAGTTCGATGTGGTCACCGTGTTTACTGCATACCAATGGGGTGAAACCCCGTGGACCGCCGTGCACCGCGCAAGAAACGTCGATAACGCGGCGATTCCGGTCACGACGGACCGGCGGTGAATAGTTTTGATTCGGCACCTCACGGGCCCCGGATCGGTCGGTGCTCACCGGCGGTAACCTCTCGATCGCTGCGCTGTGCCGGTGACGTCGACCAGTTCCACCGTCGCGATCGTGCGGCGTCGCTGCGGCAGGCCCTGCTGCTTGCTGTCTTTGCCCATCACAGCTCCCCGCTTTCGCCCGGCAATGGGGCCCACCCCGAGCGGAGACTCTGGGCGAGCGATCCGCCCGGGGTGGACGTGTCGACGTCGAGACGCCGAAGCGGCGGGACACCGACCGAACGAAACGTAGCTTAAGAAATGTCGTAGAGGAATGTCGCTATCGGGTGAACCTTCGCGCCCCACACGCGACGACGGTGCACAATGCGCTGTCATGAGCGCCACTCGTGGCCCGACCGTACGTCGCCGGCAGCTAGGTCTTGAGCTGCGGCGACTACGCGAGACCGCCGGCAAGACACCGCGCGAGGCGGCCGACTGGCTGGAGGTCTCGACTTCGACCCTGTCGAAGATCGAGCTGGGACGCCAAGCCATCAAGGGCACGCACGTGCGGCTGCTAACCCAGCTGTACGGCGTCGGCGCACCCGACGCGGACACCCTGCTCCGGCTGGCCCGCGATGCGAATCAGCGTGGATGGTGGGCCGCTTACGGCGACACCGTGCCCGACTGGGTGCGCACCTACCTGGGCTTGGAAGAGGACGCCTCAGAGCTATGGGCCTACGAAAGCGGGCTCATGCTCGGCCTGTTCCAGACCCCGGCCTACGCCGAGGCCATCACGGCCGCAACACGCCCTCAGGCGAACGCAGATGAACTGGCCAGGTTGGTGGCGTTCCGCACCGCCCGCCAAGAGCGCCTCTTCGGCGACCAAGCACCAAACCTGCGAGTGGTACTCGACGAAGCGGTGCTGCACCGCCTCGTCGGCGGTCCGACGGTCATGCGCGAGCAGTTGGA
Source organism: Pseudonocardiaceae bacterium (assembly GCA_036266995.1). GTDB lineage: Bacteria > Actinomycetota > Actinomycetes > Mycobacteriales > Pseudonocardiaceae. The sequence continues at coordinate 44,702 of DATAWX010000096.1, forward strand.
GCACCTCACCGAGGTCGCGCGATTGCCGCATGTCACCGTTTCGGTCCAACCGTTCAACGCTGGTGCGCATCCGTCGATCGGGTCGGCTTTCACGTTGCTGCGCTTCGCCGACACCATGGGCATGAACTGCGTCTACCTGGAGAACGATCGCGGCGCGCTCTACCTGGAGCGACCCGCAGACGTCGATCGCTACGCCGCGATGTTCGAACAACTCAGCATGAGCGCCCTCTCCGCTGAGGAATCCCTGCAACTGGTGGCTAGGCTGGCAGCAGAGCTATAGGGCGAGCGAGCAACAGGAAGTGCACCATGGCCATCATCGACCGCGTCACCTGGCACAAGAGCAGCTACAGCAACGGCAACGGCGGCGCCTGCGTCGAAGTCGCTGACCTCGACAGCGGTGCACGTGCCGTCCGGGACTCTAAGGACCCGGCGGGCGCGCACCTGATGTTCACCGCGACCGCATGGCGGGCGTTCACTGCCGCTGTACGTTCCGGCGAATTCGACTGATCTAGGGACGGGCACGGCTGCTGGAGGCCGTGCCAGTCGCCGTGGGTGGCTCACTGCTGCGACGTCGCGACCTTCTCTACGTCTGAGGCGTCCGTGTCGGGTGTGTCCAGGCCGAGGACCTTGCGGAAACGTTCCACCATCAAGGTGCGGCCCTTGAGCTGGGAGACCATCTCCGGCCCCACCACTGCGTCCTGCCCGGGGAGCTGGCCGGCGCCGCCGTCCGGTCCGATCGGCACGGCGATGGCCGGCGGCATCTGCTGGTAGGCAGGCGGTTCCTCCGCGCCGGTGATCACCGCCCGGATGGTGGCCACCACGACGTCGGCCTGCCGCGAGGCGAACCCGGCCATCGCGGGCAGGTGGTCGGTGACGTCCCCGACGGCGAACACCGAGGGGTGCCCGCCGACCCGCAGCTGACCATCCACCCGCAGCCGTCCGCTCGGCGTGCGCGCTCCCGCCAGTTCGCCGGTCAGGTAGTCACTGACCGGGACAACGCCGTAGCAGCGCAGCCACAGGTCGGCGCGCAGCTCACGGCCGTCGGTCGTGCATACCTCGATCGGCGCCAGTTCCCCGGGCGCGGTGGGTGGGTCGGCGGCCAGCGGGCTGCCCAGCACGAGCTCGATGCCCCGCTCGGCGAGCTGGCGGGCCAGCTCCACCCGCAGCGCCGGGTTGTAGTCGCCGGGCAACAGGTCCGGCCCGGCGTCGAGCAGGGTGATGTGCTTGCCCGGCCACGCGTTGGAAATCTCGCCGGCCAGTTCGACGCCCACCGGGCCGGCCCCCAGCAGCAACACCCGGTCCGCCGCGGCCAGGGCCTCATGGGCCACGCGGTAGGCCTTGAGCGCCTCGGCGACACTGGTGTGGTCGCTCTTGGCCGGGAAGGGATACCGCGAACCGGTCGCCAACACGATGTAGTCGGCGGCCAGCTCCGTCCCCGAGCCGAGGGTGACCCGCCCGGGCGCAACAGAGACCGCCGGTTCGCGTACCACCCGGCCCCGGCTCAGCAACCGGTCGTAAGGCAGGAAGGTGGTCGGCGCGAAGTCCAGGTCGACCAGCGCCCGCAGCGCGGCCACGTTGTGCTGGAACGCTTCCTTAGGCTCGACGAGCACGACGTCGGCGATGTCGTCGAGGGCCTTGGCGGTGTTCACCCCGCCGTAGCCACCCCCGACCACCACGACGGTCGTGCGGGACGTGGGGGAAACGGTCATCACAGCCTCCGGTACTTTGACCTCCACTTATAGTCAAAAGTACACGATAATTGATCCAATTCAATTATTGAGGGATCGCAGTGACCTAGCGCACATCTTCGGTAGGTGGCGGAGCACCTCGCGGACGGCGGTGACTCGGGGTTCACATTGCTACGCTGAACGCCATGATGCCGAAAGAGGCAGCTCACACCGCTGGTCAGCTCGACCGGCTGGGCTTTCTCCTCGCTCGGCACGGCAACATCGCGAACCGCCGGATTCAGGAGGCGATCGCCGAGCTGGGTCTCGGGCAGCGGCACGGCGTGGTCCTGCTACACCTCGACGATGGGCCGGTGAGCCAGCAGTTCCTGGTGGAGACGCTGGCGATCGACCCGAGTCAGGTGGTGGCGGTGCTCAACGACCTGGAGCGAGACGAGCTGGCGCTGCGCCGGCGGGACCCCGACGACCGACGCCGCCACATCGTGGAAGTCACGGCCAGGGGCCGGGCGGCCATCGAGTCGATCGCCCAAGCGGTCAGCGCCGTGGAGCGGGAACTCTTCGCCGACCTGGACCCGGCGGAGGTCGCGCTGCTGCGGGACCTGCTCAATCGGGTGCGCGCCGATATCCGCAAGGCCTGCGCGGCGGCCGAACAACCGGACCCGTCAGCCGGCACGCGCTCTGCGCCAACCTGGCACTACTAGAGCGCCACGTCTGTCGTTGCGTCTGTGGTACCACCGGTGTCAACTTCGAATATTCCGTCAGCTATCCGTACAGAGTCGCGCCAGATCTGGTTTTCCATCTCTGGTGGCCACTGAGTCCGAGCCGACCAGCGTAGGCCCTGCAAGGCAATCGCGGTCAGGTCGATGCTTTGTGCACACGGTCGAGGTCACGGATCAGGGCGCCGCGGACCCGGACCTGATGGTGAGCGAGGTTGTGGGTGCGGAGGAGGTCGTAGTTGCTGGTCTCGGCGAGGTGGCGGTCGAGGGCGCAGTCGAGGTTGAGGACGCGATCGAGGGTGTAGTTGAGGTCGAGAGTGGGATCATCCTTTCCAAGCGAAACCCGGAGGCTTATCCGAGCAATTCTCCGCCGCATCACCGGCGAGCTCCGTTGATCGAGTGATCTCTATCCTTGATCGTGACCGGTGCTGCCAAGCTGGTCCCAAGCCCGCAGTGACCAAACTTGACAGCGCCGTGCGAGCCGGGTGCGCTGCTGACGCGCTGGAGGTCTCACGGCGTAAGAGCCCCTTTCAACCCGGCATTTCATCAACCAGCCAGAACCCTGGTTAGGAAGGCGTGATGCTCCAGACCTTCTGCCAGTACCGCGTCGACCCGGTCTGCGGTGATCGGAATAAGCGCTGCATTAGCGGTATTCTCCGGGATGGCCCGTAGGGTGTCCCGCACTCCCACCACGCCTGCGTTAATGGACTTCACCATCGACATAAGGGAACCCAGCAGTAGGATCACTACGATCAAGACGCCGACGCCCATGGCTATCGCGACCCACCAAAAGGTGATCTCTTCAGGCGCATAGCCATCAGGTCCACCCGCGTACCCAGATAGAAATTCCATAGCTAACCTCCAAGCCTAGCTCGTCCGCGTTCCAGGCCTCCGATAATGACCTCAGCATGGTCGATCGTCTGTCGTAGGTCCGCCAACGAGAGCGTGTTCCGATATGACTGCTGCAGAGCCTGGTTGATCTGTGGAGCCTGACGGGCGATCCGGGCTGCGAGCACCAGGATCGGAGCTACCAGAGCGACCACCACCACGATGACCACGACGGCGATGGCAAAACCAAGATACCAGCCGAACAAATGCGCTTCACCAGGCCCGGGTGCCGGTTCCGCAAACAACACCATCCCGCAGCCCTCCTTTCAATAACAGCGTTCTTACTTCGAGGTCATAAGACCTAGCGGTCCAGGTGTTGTCGTCACCCCAGCGGGCCCAGTAACCCCGCTGTCCGTTAAACCTGTTCTGCCATAGATCGTACCGGCGCGAGGTTGGCGTTGACCGAAGGTAAAACCTCGGGAACCGTCCTTGTCTGATAGGCGATCGCGTTGACTCCCACGATGACCGCACCAAGCGTCCAGGCAACGTGCTTCAGCTGAGAGATTACCTTCAACAGCGAGAGACCGACAACGGCCACGATCAGCGCGACGGCCAGCAGCATGACCCACGCGGCTGCAGGCATGGCTTCCTCCTCTTTCTCTAGCGTTTCGCAGGTTATTGACCCGTTAGACGCCCAGCGCGCCCAGCAGATGACCAACGCGTTTCACGTAGCGGGTCGCGCCAATGGAGATCTCCTTGACGGCGCCGTCTGTCACAGCCAACAGCTCTGGCACATTGTCGAGTTCCCCAGTCAGAATGACGCCGTCGTGCAAAATGTCGTCCACCGTCGCCCGGATTCGATCCACTGGCGTGACGATGCGTTTCATCAACACTGCCACAATGGGCAGCACCACGAGGAGCAGAATGAGGTCACCAATCCACCACAAGGTCATATCTGGTCTCTCTCTCACTCACGAATCGTTCACTCTCAGCGAGGATGTGCGGCGCAGAATCGTCGTCACGCATCCAGGTAACCCAAACTTCCCCTTTCTCCATCCAGGTAACCTATACCCAGCGAAGGAACCATAGAAGGAGCAGCTACGCGAGCAGCTACCGGAGCGGCTACCGGGGCAGCGGCAGTAGCGGCTGCAGGAGCAGCTACCGGGGCAGCCCTTGAAGGAGCGTCAGAAGGATCCGAATAGGGCGCCCCCTTAGCGACGGCGACACTTTCAGCACCATCGCACAGCAACGGCAGCGCACCTAACACTGTTGTACCGGTTTCGTTGATGCGCACGACGCCGGGTCCGATCACTTTGGCATGGTAGGCGATATTCTTCACATTCCGTGAGCAGTCGTCGAGATTGTCAGCAGCGCGGTTGAGTTGCACGCCGATCATGAAGAGAAAGATCGCGAGAGCTGCAATTAGCAATGCGATGACGACGACTGTTGACACGATAAGAGTCATCTCTCATCCTTTCCATCGGGGTCCGGGAGTGCTCGACCACGGTCAGTGCGGCCACCCGGTCGTCGATCAGCGCTACACCGGCCGGGCCGGGCGGTGGGCCCACCGTCCGGCCCGGCCGGTCGGGCTGCCGTGGTGGGAGTGGTAGCGGCCAACCGGCCCAGAGTGGCGCGCAGGCCGACCACGGGCAGGACTCGCATGCCGAACCGCATCTGCAGCCAACTTCCGGCGACGGTGACAATTCAGTCATAGTGATGTCAGCAGAAGCGGTTAGTCAAGCTTCAGTACTCCTCAGATGCGGAGATATACCCATAAGAATCACGCATCAGCGGAACGATGCTGGACCCGGCCTTGTTCGGGTTAGCTCGTCGCCACAGCTGGGCGGCCTTCGGTAGCGAACAGGTAGTCCGGCCGGGCAGTGGCCTCACGGCCTCAGGACCAGGGATGTGAGGGCGCCGGTGCGCGACAGCAACCTGATGCGTAGCGGGAGGAAATACAGCAGGGTCACTGTGGTGGGTATGACCGTCCTTACGGCTGCCACGAACAGGACAGCGCCGCCGCACGGCACGGGTCCCGCTGACGGACATCGGTCGGCGCCGGTGCCGTGGGAACGGGCCCGAGTGCTCGCGCACGCCGCGCCACAGCTGCTCGCCGCCGGCCGTGTCCCATTAGCCCGCGCTGGCGGGTTGACCCTTGCGGAGGAAATCCGCAGCTTGGTGCCACTCCCGGCCTTTGACACCGCGGCCATGGACGGGTACGCGGTAGCCGGCCCCGGGCCGTGGCAGGTGCGGGGGCAGGTACGGACAGGGACGGTCTGGAAAGGGACGCTCGCTCCTGGGGAGGCCGTGGAGATCTCTACCGGGGCGCAGGTGCCGGTGGGTGCGGGTGCGGTCCTTCCGGTAGAACTGGCGATCCGCGACGGGGCAACCGTGTCGGGCAGGCCGTCCTCGGTGAAGACCCACATCCGCTGGGCAGGCGAGGACGCGCCGGAGGGGCAGCCCCTGGCACCGACCGGCACCTACATCGGGCCCGCACTGATCGGGCTCGCCGCAACCTGCGGGTACGACACCTTGCTAGTCCGCCCACGCCCGCGGGTGCGGATCCTGATCACCGGGGAGGAACTCACGCACAGCGGTACGAGCGGGGCAGGGCGGGTACGCGACGCTCTCGGGCCGCTACTGCCGACGCTGGTGGTCGAGCTGGGAGGGGACGTGCGCGAGGTCCGGTATCTGCCGGACCGTCCGACGAGCCTGCTGGCCGCAGCGGTGCACCCACCAGACGAACGGGGGGATGCCGAGGTGGTCGTGGTGACCGGTTCGACATCAGTTGGCGTCACCGATCAATTGCGGCGCCTGCTCGATGACCGCGGTGCGCGATGGATCGTCGACACCGTTGCCTGCCGCCCCGGACACCCGCAACTTCTGGCCGGGACAGGAGCCGGACGCTGGCTCGTGGGTCTGCCGGGTAATCCGTTCGCGGCGCTCGTAGCGGCGTACACCCTGCTCGCTCCGCTGTTGGCGGGGCTCTCTGGCCGACGTCTGCCGGAACTTCCGCTGGCCCCGGTCACCGGCGACGTACGCCCCGCACCCCGGCTCACCCGACTGATCCCCGTGGCCTGGGAAGGAGGTGCCGCGCGGGTAGTAGGCGGACACCGGGCCGCCTTCCTTCAGGGAGCAGCGCTCGGCGACGCACTCGCAGCCCTGCCGCCAGGTTGGGTAACCGGCAGGCCGGCCCCTCTCCTGCTGACCAGGTGAACAGCCACCCCGGCGGCGGTATTTCTCCCGTTTATGCGGTTTCGATCACTGGCCAGTGGTCGCGCGACGCCCGCGGGTGTTGCGCGACACCTGCGGCCGAGAGATCCCGAGCTCCTCTTGGGCGACGGCGCGGACCTCGCCGGCGGCCTGTTCGTCGTCGATGCGCGGCCCCAGGATTCGACGTCGGACCGGGTCGCCGAGGCAATCGAATTCAGGCACGGACCGACTCTTGCACCGCACCCCGTCCTCAGTCAATCCTGAACTCCGCATCTGCGGAATTTTAACCCCATCTCAGCAGATAATCGGTAACTCTCAGTACTTATGCTCCGCATCAGCGGACACATTTGGCTGGAGGTCGTCAGGATCCGGGGTGCGGCACACCAGCCCGGCCCGGATAAGCCGATCGACCATCGCGCAGGTGGCCGGTGGTCGTGTGCCCGCCCGAGGCCTCGGACAGCGCCATCAGGGTCATCGGAGTCCTCGCGACGATTGTACGGATCCGCATTCGTGACCTCCGTTTCTCGTATTCCTTCATGGAACCTAGACTCCCCTAGTCTCATCCCTATCCAGGTAACCTACATACTGCGGAGAAGCCGCACCAACCGAAACCGGAGATGCAGAAGGAGTTTCAGCGACAACTGCAGAGGGAGCCGAGGAAGGAGCTTCGGAAGGATCTACATAGGGAGCCCCCTTAGCGACGCCGATACGCTCAGCGCCATCGCACAGCAGCGGCAGTGCACCTATCACCGTCGTACCGGTTTCGTTGATGCGCACGACGCCAGGTCCGATCACCTCGGCCTGCTGGGCGATATTCTTCACGTTCTGCGCGCAGTCATCGAGATTGTCGGCGGTGCGGTTGAGTTGCACACCGATCAAAAAAATAAAGGTCGCCAGAGCGGCAACCAGCAAAGCGATGACGACGACCGTCAAGACGATAAGGGTCATCTCACATCCTTTCCCATCAGGACCCCGGAAGCTCGGCCCACGGTCCGCGAGACTGGGAGGACCCCCGTGCCGAACCGCACCTGCAGCCACCTCCCGGCTACGGTGATCGTTAAGTCATGATGATGGCGCAGAAGCGGTACGTCAAACAACTATCATCCGCAAACGCGAATCTCACGCCTCGATAGTTTCTCAACTGCGGACAGATGCACGCGTGTGCGCACCGGCGGCTGGGGAGAGGTGGTAACCACCGCTGATTCGCCGCGAAAGAGGCCCGTGTCCCCGCTTGTGCGGAAACGATCTCCGTGCGATGCTGCGCGAAGAGAGCGTTTGTGCGGCCCCATCGGGGGGTGGGATCATGCCCGTGTTCCGGATCGGTGAGGCGGCCCGCCTGCTCGGGGTCAGCGATGACACGCTGCGGCGCTGGACTAACTCCGGACGCGTCACCTCCACGACCACCGAGTCCGGTCAGCGGGGGGTGAACGGGGCGGATCTGGCTCGGTTCGCCACCGAGCGGGTCACGGATGCCGTACCACGCCTGCCCGTCTCCGCCTGCAACCAGCTATCCGGCTTGGTCACCCGGGTCGTGCGGGACCAGGTGATGGCCCAGGTAGAGATCCAGGTCGGATCGCACCGGATCGTGTCGCTGATGTCCTCCGAGGCCGTCGACGAGCTCGGGTTGGAACCCGGCGTGGTGGCCGTGGCCACGATGAGGTCCACCAGCGTCATCGTCACCCTGCCCCAACCGCCACGGAACGATCCCACCAGGGCAAAGCCGGCCAAGCGTTCAAAGAATGTGTAGAAGGACCGTGCGTAGCAGCGGTATGGGGATCGGTTAGGTCGTCCGGTGGCGGTCAGTGAATGCGAGCCCGGCGAGGGCGACGAGCATCCAGGCGGCGACGTAGAAGAACGCGACCGCGGGTGTGGTGAGGGTGTAGAGCAGCCCGGCGACAGCGCTGGCGGCGACGTTACCACCGGCTTGGACGGTAGCCAGCAGCCCGAACGCGGAACCGCGCAGCGCGTCGGGCGCCAGCGCGGCGACCGCGGCGGTTTGTGCGGTTTCGATGGCGCCGATGCCGATGCCAGCGAGGACGAATGCGATCGCGAGGACTCCGATGAGTGCGGGGATTATCGCGAACATGAGGTAGGCGGCTAGGAACGCTGCGACCCCGGCGGCGACGACCAGGCGTGGTCCGCGGACCCCGAGGCGGTCGGAGAGCCGTCCGGCCGGGAACGACGTGATGGCGGCCGCGATGTTGTAGGTGATGTAGAGCCCGAGCGCGAGCTTGGTCGCAGTCTGGCCGCCGTGAGTGGGGGGGTGAGTAGGTCGGTGGCGCGCAGGATCAGCAGGGTCGCGGCCAGGTTGCCGACCTCGAAC
>DATAWX010000097.1:0-3754 GCA_036266995.1 Pseudonocardiaceae bacterium
GGCCGTAGCTGCCACGACGCGATCAGCGCGATCTACAACACCTGCAAAGGCTCTCGAGCCAAGCGGGTATGGGCGCTGGACGCGGATCTGGCGGCGGCGTTCGATAAAATCGACCACTCCCGACTCTTAGCGGAACTCGGCTCATTCCCCGCCAGGGACATGATCCAGGGCTGGCTAAAAGCCGGAGTCTTCGAGAAAGGGAAAGGCTTCGCGCCGACCGAGGAAGGAACTCCCCAGGGCGGTGTGATGACTCCTCCAACGCAATAGGCAACTTCTGTTTTGAGGTGTCGCTGAGGTATCGCCGGCTGGAGCGGTTGCCGCGTGTCACGGAGGATGAGTGACATGTCGGGTAGTATTGTTACGTCATGGTTGTTGGTCGCCGTGTCCGGGGTGAGGAGTACGCGGCGCGGGTCAACGCCGCTGTCGCGCTGGTGGCGGCGGGTGCTGGGGTGGCTGAAGCGACGCGTGAGTTGGCGGTGCGTTTCGGGTGCTCGCACCGTCAAGCGCGTCGGTATGTCGAGCGTGCGGCAGGCGGGCCGGTCCCAGTGCCGGCACCGACGACGGTGTTCACCGTCAAGCTGGCGGTGGGGTTGGTGGCCCGCGTGCGCGAGCATGCCGCCGAGTCGGGGCGGACGATCTCCTCGGTGGTCGCTCAGGCCCTGGAGGAGTTCCTGGCGCGGGGGCGTAGAGGGCATCCGCGCAGGTGAGTCGAGCGGTAGCGAGCGAGTTCCTGTTCGATCGCCACGCGGCGGCGGAACTGTCGGTCGTCTACCGCATCCTGGTTCCCGAGCGGCGGCTGCGCCTCGGTGCGCCCGCCGAGGAAGTGAGTCCCCCCGATGAGCAGTGCCGCGATTTATGCTCGGGTGTCCTCGGCCCGGCAGAAGGAGCAGGAGACGATCGGCTCGCAGACCGCGGCGTTGCGCGCGCACGCCGAGCAGCTGGGGCTTGATGTCCCACCACAGTGGGTGTTCTGCGATGACGGGCACTCCGGCGCGGTCCTCGTGCGACCGGCCCTGGAGAGGCTGCGGGACCTGGTAGCCCAGGTTCCGGTGGAGGTGGTGCTGGTCTATTCCCCGGACCGGCTCGCCCGCAAGTATGCCTACCAGGCGTTGTTGATCGAGGAGTTCGCCAAGGCCGGCACCACCGTGCTATTCGTCAAGGGCCCCCGCTCGGATACCCCCGAGGATGCGCTGTTGGTGCAGTTCCAAGGCATGATCGCCGAGTACGAGCGGGCGCAGATCATCGAGCGAACCCGTCGCGGCAAGACGCATCGGGCGCGGCAGGGGACGGTGAACGTGCTGTCCGGGGCACCGTTTGGCTACCGCTACGTTCGCAAGAACGAGCATGCCGACGCCCGCTACGAAGTACTGGTACACGAGGCGGCGATCGTCAATGAGCTGTTCCGCCGCTACGTCGAGGACGGCGACACGATCGCCGACCTGGCCCGCTGGCTGACCGCCACCGAAGTACCCACCCGAACCGGTAAATCGCGCTGGGACCGCACGGTGGTGTGGGCGATGCTCCGCAACCCGGCGTATGCCGGGCGCGCGTGCTTCGGCAAGACCATGCGCACCGGTGATCAACCCGGGCTCAACCGCATCGCTCGGTTGGCTGGGCGCTCGGTCCCCAAGTCCTACTCGGTCACCGACCGGCCCCGCGAGGACTGGCTGGAAATTCCCGTGCCGGCGCTGGTGTCTGAAGACACCTGGCAACGAGTCCAGCGACGCCTCGCTGAGAACAAACGCTTCGCGGCCCGTCATAGCAAGGTCCCGTCCCTGCTCCAAGGCCTGGCCGCGTGCTCACACTGCGGGTACGCCTACTACCGGGGACACACGACCACCACCGCCGGTAACAAGATCTACTACTACCGGTGTCTGGGCTCGGATAACTTCCGCTATGAACACGGTCGGGTCTGCGATAACAAACCGGTGCGCGCCGATTACCTCGACACGCTGGTCTGGGACCACATCACCGGCCTACTCGCCAACCCGACGCTGATCCGCGCTGAGATCGACCGGCGCCTCGATCAACTGCGCACCGCTGATCCCACCACCGCCCAGCATCAACGCCTCGAGCAGGCACTGGCCAAGGCCGGCGCCGCCATCACCCGGTTGATCAAGGCCTACCAGGAAGAACTGATCTCCCTCGAGGAGCTACGGGAACGGATGCCCGAACTCCGTGCCCGCGAGACAGGCCTGCGCACCCAGCTCGATGCCCTGACCACTCAACTCGGCGACCGCCAGGCCTATCTCAAACTCGCCACCGGCCTCGAGGAGTTCCTCGCCCAGCTCCGCGACAACGCCCACACCGCCACCGTCCCCGAACGGCAACGCATCCTGCGCCTACTCGTCAAGGACGTCCTCATCAGCCACGAACGCATCCTCATCCGCCACTCCATTCCCACGGGTGGGAACCCAACGAACCGCCCCCCGAACCCCGTAGATGACGAGGCCGACGAGGAGCCCTCCCCAAGTTCGTCATTGCGTTGGAGGAGTCATCAGTCCCTTATTATTGAATGTCGCATTGCACGGGCTGGAGCAAGCCGCTGGGGTCCGCTACATTAGCTCCGGCCGCCAGGCCGGAGACACAGTGGCCGGCTCACCCACGGTGATTAGGTACGCTGACGATATGGTCGCGCTCTGTCATACCAGGCAGCAAGCCGAACAGATCAAAGCGAGGCTAGCCGAATGGCTAGCACCCCGAGGGTTGGTCTTCAACGAAGACAAAACCCAGATCGTCCATATCGAAAAATCTGGGTTCGATTTTCTCGGGTTCAGCGTGCGACGCTACAACGGCACGCTGCTGATCAAACCTTCCACAGCGGCGATCCAGCGAATTCGGGAACGGCTCCGCACACAGATGCGCGCGCTGCGCGGGTCCAACGCGGCGGCGGTCCTCGTCGCGCTCACCCCGATCATCCGGGGATGGGCGGCCTACTACCGAGGCGTGGTGTCGTCCAAGACGTTCAAAGCCCTGGACAACTATCTGTGGACCCTGACCTACACATGGGCCACCCGCAGCCACGCCAACAAGCCAAGGACGTGGGTCGTGACCCGCTACTACGGCAAACACAACAAGTTCAGAAACGACCACTGGGTCTTCGGCGACGCCGCCAGCGGCGCCTACCTGGTGAAGTTCTCCTGGACCGACATCGTCCGACACATCCCGGTCAAAGGCAGAGCGTCGCCCGACGATCCCGCCCTGACCGAGTACTGGGCCAGGCGTCGAGAACGGGTCAAACCTCCCCTGGACGGCTACACGCTGCGCCTGCTCACCAAGCAGGCCGGGCGGTGCCCGCTGTGCGGAGATGAGCTGCTCTCGGCCGAACAACCACCACAATCCCCGCAAGATTGGGAACGTTGGTGGTTACACCTCACCCGCAGGGCGATAGTCGCCGACTATCTCACCCACCACGGGCGACCTGGCTCTCCGGACGGTGACCACACCCGCCTGGTACACACCAACTGCCCACGCGAGCACCGCGCCCGCCCAGGCAACCGGACAGTCCTTCACTCCTGAGCCGCCACCAGGGCTTGCTCGAGCTGCTTGCGGTGAAAGCCGCACGGGCAGTTCCCAGGGGGCCTCGGCGCGGTAACGCGCCGGGGCTACCCGACTGATCATCGGCACCGGACGGTCCGCGATCGGCACGCTCGTCGAGCGCGCGAGCCGTTCCACACTCCTGGTGCACCTGCCGCGCCTGGAGGGTTGGGGCGAGAAGCCGCCGGTGAAGAACGGCCTCTCGCTCGGCGGTTAC
>DATAWX010000098.1:0-14799 GCA_036266995.1 Pseudonocardiaceae bacterium
TGGGGGTGGGGGTGGGGGTTGGGGTTGGTGTAGGTGCTGGGGTTGGGGTTGGTGTAGGTGCTGGGGTCGGTGTGGGTGCCGGGGTTGGCGTAGCCGTGGGAGCCGGTGTCGGCACCGGAGTCGCCGTGGGCCTTGGTGTGGGTGTTGGGGTGGGTGACGGCGTCGGAGTCACTACGGGCGTCGGTGACGGGGTTGGGACCGGCGTGGGTGCCGGGCTCGGTGAGGGCGTCGGCGTCGGGACCGGTGTGGGTGACGGTGTGGGGGTGGGGGATGCGACGCCCCAGGTGATGGTGATCTGGCCGTTGCCGTTGTTGGGGAACTGGCCAGCAGTTCCGGTGGTCGTGGTGCCGTTGATCACGGTGGGGTCGACGTAGCCGCTGCCCCCGCCAGCGCCGGCGCTGCCTCCGCCGCCTCCGCCGAAGCTGCCGCCGGCGCCGGAGCCGCCGCCCCCGCCGAAGTAGCCGCCGCCGGCTCCGCCGCCGCCACCGGTGCCGCTGCCTTGGCCGCCGGCGCCACCCAGACCGGCCGACCCACTGATCCCGTTATTGCCGGGGCTACCGGGATTGGCGTTGATGCCCCCGGCCCCGGGCGCCAAGGAGGTGCCGCCGGTGCCTGCCGAGCCGGGATTGCCCCCGCCCCCGTTGCCACCATTGGTCCCGGTGGAGCCGCCACCAATGCCGCCGCTGCCCCCGAAGGCGACACCCATACCGCCGTAGCCGCCTTGGCCCCCGGCGACCAGAATCCGCGAGGACAGATCACAGCTCTAGCTGACGCAGCCGGTGGCGCTGGAACGGACGTCGGAGGCGCCGCCACCGCCGCTGCCGTTACCGCCGTTGTTGGTGTTGGTGCCGCCGGGGCCGCCGTTGGAGTCCCCGGCCGCACCGGGCACCCCGCCGTTGGAGCCGCCGAAGCCGCCCGCCCCGCCTTGGCCCCCGCAGAACCCAAACTGACCGCATCCACTGGCCGTGGGTCCCGCCGACCCGCCGATGCCGCCCACATCGACCTGCACCGGGGTGCCCGTCAAGGTCGCGGTGCCGGTAGTTTGCCCGCCGGGTTTACCTGGGGCAGGTGGCGCGCCAACGGTGCTGCTGGCCGTGCCGGAGGCCGCGCCGACCACGCTGACGCTGGCCTGGGTCACTCCCGCGGGCGGGTTGAACACATCACTCCCGGGTTGGGTGTAGGTGCACTGGTCCCCGGCGGGATTAAGCACGCCGGTGTTGCCACACGTCGCCGACGTCGGCGGTATCGGCGTGGGTGCCGGTGTGGGGACCGGTGTGGGGACCGGTGTGGGGGTTGGGGTCGGCGTTGGGGTCGGGATCGGCGTTGGGGTCGGGGTCGGCGTTGGGGTCGGCGTTGGTGCTGGGGTGGGGGTTGCGGGGGTCCAGGTGATGGTGATCTGGCCGTTGCCGGCGTTGGTGAATTGGCCTGCCACTCCCTGTGTGGTGGTGCCACCGAGGACTGAGGGGGCGACGAAACCGCTGCCGCCACCGGCTCCGCCGCCGCCACCGCCGCTGCCGGTGCTGCTTCCGCCACCGGAACCGCCTCCGCCACCGAAGTAGCCCCCACCGGCGCCCCCTCCCGCGGCCCCGCCCCCGCCATTGCCTGGGCCGCCGTTGCCTCCGGTGCCCACCGAGCCGGTGGTGCCGTTGTTGGGGCCCCCGTTGGTGTTGACTCCGCCGGCGCCTCCGGTCGTGGCGCTGCCCCCGGCACCAGCGGTCCCGCCGCCGGTGCCGTTGGCGCCATTGGCGCCCGAAGGCCCGCCACCCACGCCACCGGCGCCACCGCCGGCACTGCCACCACCGGCGTGGCCGCCCTGGCCACCGCCGCGTCCAGCGCCCAAAATCCGCGCGGTCAAATCGCAGGAGTAGCTGCCACACCCTGCGGCGCTGGCGCGCACATCCGAAGCACCACCACCGCCGCTGCCGTCGCCGGCGTTGGCGGTATTGGTGCCGCCCGTACCGCCATCGGAGTCACCGGCTGCGCCGGGGACTCCACCGTTCGAACCGCCGAAGCCACCGGCGCCGCCTTGGCCGCCGCAGACCGCGAAACTGCACCCGGTGGTGCTGGTGGGTGCCGTCGAGCCGCCGATACCTCCCACATCGACTTGCAGCGGCACTCCGCTGACGGGCACCGTGCCGGTGGTTTGCCGCCAGGCGCACCCGGCCCGGGCGCCGCGCCGATCACGCTGCTGGTCTTCCCGGAGGCTGCTCCCACCACGGTGGCATTGACCTGGCCCACCCCGACGGGAGGGTTGAACACGTCGGTGCCGACCAGGTCATAGGTGCACGTGTTCCCGGCGGGGTTAAGCACCCCGGTGTTGCCGCACACCGCCGACGTGGGAGGCATCGGCGTCGGGACCGGGGTAGAGGTAGGGGCGGGTGACGGGCTGGGGGTCGGGACCGGGGTCGGGGTAGGTGACGGGGTGGTCTGAGCTCGGGGGGTAATCGCAACTGCGAACGGTTGGCTGCCGACTGGGATCGCCGTGCCCGCGGTGTTAGTGGCCACATCAATCGGCGTCACCGTGCCGCTGCCTTCATTGGCGACATAGACGGTCTTGCTATCCGGGGTGACCGCGACGCCGACCGGGACTACGCCCACCGTGATCGGAGCGCCCGAGGTGTTGGTGGCCACCGTAATCGGCGTTACGACCCCGGGCGCATTGCCACTGGTAATACTGGCGACGTAGACGGTGTTGCCATCGGGGGTGACCGCGATTCCTTGTGGACCGAAGCTGACCGAAATGGCAGTGCCCGGCGTGTTAGTGGCCACCGTAATTGGCGTCACCGAGCTGCTTCCGCTATTAGCGACATAGGCGGTTTTACCGTCCGGGGTGATCGCGATCCCCTCGGGGTTGGTGCCGACCGGGATAGGACTACCCAGGGTGTTGGTCGCCACAGCAATCGGCCATACTTGGTTGCCGGTCTGATCGGTGACATAGACGGTCTTGCCATCCGGGGTGATCGCGATCGCAATTGGTTCGCCAAGGATATTGATGGGGGTGCCAGTCGCGCCGGTAGCCAGATTGACCGACACAACGCTTGCTGTGTTGAGCACGATATAGGCCGTAGTGCCATCGGGGGTTACCACGATCCCCCCGGGTGCTAGACCAACAGTAATGGGGGTGCCGGGGGTGTTGGTGGCCGTGTTAATCGGCGTGATCGTGTTACTGCTGGAGTTGGTCACATAAACGGTGCTGCCATTCGGGCTAAACGCAGTACCCTGAGGGTTGCGTCCAACCGCAATAGGGCTGCTCGCAGTGTTGGTGCCCACATCAATCGGCGTGACCGAACCTGCCGTGATGTTGTTGGTGACGTAGACGGTGACCGGGGCGCTCGCCGCAATAGCCGCCGGCGCCGCGGGCGTCAACGCGAGGATCATCAGCCCGGCAATTAGCGTGGCGGCCAGCACCAGCGACACCATCCGCTGACCCCACGACACGCCAATGCCTAATCGCCCAGGCCAGCTTATTGTGCCAGCAGTACGAGGCAGGCAGCCTTGTAACCGTCCAAGGCGTCGGAACCGGGACACGGATCGCATGGCTACTCCTCAGCACTCAGGGACAGGCCCCAGCTGAACTCCGGGCACCCACAGGTCCGTGCTGCACGCTGGAGGCGGGATGTCCCCTCCGCCGTGCCGGGCCAGCGCACCACGAACAATCAGGCGCCAGTCCGCCGTAAAAGAGGTCCCTGACCGGGACACTCGCCGCAGACACGGAATTCATCCCGAGGACGTTGCGGCACGCAGACAAACACCCGAGGTCCAACAAGTGACCAGGGGACGGCCAGCACGCCCACAAGAGACAGCTAGCGCGGCCACCACCGTGCGCAACCCCCGGTCACTCTGCTGTCGCCCGACTCATCCGACGCAGTGCCCCGCGGCACCGGATAGAGACCCGCCGCAACCAGCTCACCCCGACGCTGCGGCAGCGACACCACCCCAAACGGCCGGCCCGTTGACCGAGAGCTGCGTCAAGGCAGGCAGCACCTCAAGGTGCTCCCTGCCTTGGTATCACTGACATCGGTGGCCCAGCCTGCGTCATGTCACCGGGCGCGGTGCTGCCCTGGTTTAGTCCCCGCCGCTCAGCTCAGGGTTTCGCGCGGTCAGCGTCCTCTGTGGCTCTGTGGGGGCGTAGCAGTACCCCCGCTTCCGACGGATTCGATCAGGGGTGATGTCGTGGCTGCAGTCAGCAAACGACACAAAAGTGATCTCTGGCCGCAGTGACACATTCCGGTCTGGACCATCGCGGCGGCTGCTCCTACAGCGTCAGATACCGAACCCCGACCGAACACTTCCGATCTTGGCCCTCATTGAGCAGGAGCCTGCGACTTCGTTGACCTGCGGAGTCTCACGTACGTGGTACGAAAAAATTCTCAGCCAGGGAGGATCAAACGTTACAGCCCGATCATGTCCAGCATTACGATCGGCTACGCGCCAAAGGTTGACACCCTGCCCGCTCACCAGCCCGAGAACCCTCTCTGGCGTTCTGCATGGATGATCATGCGCACTGCCCGATGCCCATCCATAGGATTGAAGGCGCGCTCATCGGCAGAAGCGGACGTTGCTCTGCACCTACAGCGGTGCGGATACGAGCCCACGGATAAGCCCAGCCGATCTCCACCCGACCGATCCCAGCAAAAGCAGTCCAGCACTGACCGGACCGGATTCGCCGCAACCTCGAGCGGCCCATCCCTCAACTCGCTCACCCCGGTGGACGCCGTCGCAGGTTCGCGTCCCTCTCATGTGCAGATGAAGCTCCACCTGAACCCCCACGTTCACCCGAAAGGCGAGGTCAGCGACTTGCGGAGGGTTCAGTTGGCGCAGACTGGTGTCCTGCCGGGGGCACCAAACCAGAGCTACAAAGCGGGCCCTGAGTTGGCGATTCGTGGTGCGGCCCGTGGTCCGAGGCTCTAACCAGGGATCACCAGGCTCAACGCTGACGCACGGATTTACAGCGCGCATGCGACGTTGCAGGGTGGGTACTACCCACTTGCCTACTTCCCCTTCTGGGTGGAGACTGGTCAGCGGAGACAGGAGGTTGCAATGTCCGCCATACCAGAAGGACTGCCCGTCCCCTTCGAGGTCATCACCGAAACCGAGGTAGACGGCCGCGGCCGGGTCAGCCTGGGCCGCGCCGGCGCCGAGCCAGGAGGGCGCTACCGGGTGGCTCGCAACATCGATGGCGTGCTGCTGCTCACTCCCGTGGTCTCCATCCCCGAGCGCGAGCTGATCGTCTGGGAGAGGCCTGCCCTGGCCGAGCGGATCCGCATTGGGATTGCCGAGGCCCACGCCGGGCGCACCGTCGATCTAGGTGACTTCACCGGTTACGCCACCGACACCGATGACGAGTAGCCGGATGGGCGCCTATCAGCTACGTCTTGCCACCCCAGCCCGGGAAACGCTCGATTTTCTTGATAGCAGTCCCCAATATGCGACCAAACTGCGCAAGGTGCGCCGCGCCCTGGGATTGCTGCAAATCAATCCCCGTCACCCAGGGTTACACTCGCATCAGTACGAGAATTTTCCCGGCGCTCCGAAGGCGAAGGTGTGGGACTCATACGTGGAAAATCGCACTCCCGGCGCGTGGCGGATCTGGTGGATCTACGGGCCGGATGAGATCCGCGACGATCAAACCGTCGCAGTGATCACCGTGCTCGACATCGGCCCTCACCCCTGATCCTTTGCGGAGCGATCTTGAGCAGGTTCGGAATTTGGACAGCACGCATCTTCGCGTTTCTTGAAGAATGAACCCCGTTGCGCAAGCGGCTCTGAATCAAGGCTCCGCGCCGTTGGCCAGTCCAAGTCCGGATCGTCTCTGTTCTTGTCAAGGCAACCGTTCGGCCCCACCCTGGTCACCACCGCCGCAGCGACGATGCGGCGAGCGGTAGTCGGCGTGGTGCGGATCGTGGTGCGAACTGCGGCGAACCTTGCCTCGGGACGAGCGTGGTGCAACTCTTGGCGAACTGTAGTCGCTGGTAGCAGGCCTATTGGTCGACGTAACAGATCTTTCTAAACCGTGTGTCGCAGGTTCGAATCCTGCCGGGGGCACTACATTGATCTTGTATTTTCGCAGGTCACACCGGGTTCCTACGCAAGGCGTCGAAACGGCCATTGGCAAAGCCGCAGGTCAGCCCAGGTCCGGTTGGTGCCCTACGGGGGTGTGGGGTTCCAAAACTCCGACTAGAGCGACGCCGTGGGCGACGGTGGAGGCTCCCGACAGGGCGACCGAAGTGATCTCCCACTCATTCATATACGGCTGATTGTGGTAATAGTCGTACCGGTCTTGGGCTAGTGCTGCCGACTTATCTAGCACGTCGAGTTGTTGGGTGGCTTCTTGAACTTGGGCGCACAGATCTGATTGCGACGGGAGGGTGACCCCGATGGCCGCGTACACCGGCCGGTTCGCGACCTGGCCCTCCCGCACCTTCACCACGATCGCATCGATGAAGATCGCCACGTAGACCGGGTCCAGCGGACGATGTGACCATTCCTCCATCTCCGCAACGACCTTATCGGTGATCCGGGACACCGTTTCCTTCGACACCGACGCACCATAAATATCGTGGAAAGGCGCCGAGATCTCACCCGTCGTGAGACCCCTCGCGTACAACGACAACACAATCTCATCGACGTCGCCAAGACGACGCTGCCGTTTCTTCACATCGCCGGGCTAAACGTGCCCTCCCGATCCCGCGGGACAGCGATCTCCACCTCGCCCACCGCGTCCGAGATCACTGTCTTCGACCGACAACCATTGCGGATATTCGCCGACTCGCGATCAGGATCAGCGTCGTGCTTCTCGTATCCGAGATGCTCGGTCATCTCCTCGTTCAGCGCGGTTTTCCAGCACGCTTTTCGTGAACAGCTTCAACAGCCCATTCGGGCCGGTCAGCGCCAAGCCCTGCTCCCGCGCCTGGGCCACCATCGCCGCCGCAGCCACCTGCTCGGGCGACAACTGCCGCCCCACCTTCTTGATCTTTGTCCATGAGCTCACAGCCTCAGATGTCATCACTCACAGTGCCCATCCCACCGGACCACAGCCCGGCGTGTCGGGCCGAAAACACCGTTCGCTGCACAGTCCCCGCCACACGGGTGTCTGAAATCTCAATAGCTCGTGTAGGATTCTTCTTACGGCATCACGGGTGACGCCGCAATCACCGTAGCACTGCGCCTTTCGACTTAAGTGGATTCTATTCGTCTAAGGGCGATGCTGTTCTTTTGGCTGAGCGCGGATCACGCGGACGATGAGGAAGTAGCAATCCCTTCAATCGCACAACCGATGAGCTGACCTTCGATGTCGGCCCTGACCGTTAGGTGTTCGGGAGGCCGAGGTAGGGGAACTCGTTGAGCAGGTCGTCGTGGGGCTTAAGGCCGGTCGGGGGGATCTTGCCGTGGCTGAGCCAGGCGAAGCGCATGCTGTAGACGTCGTCGGTGGGGACGCGGCCGTTGGGGTAGGCGGCAGCCCTGGTGCGGTCGTAACGCAGGATGTCAGGCAGCACCATGAGGGCTGCCTGCCTGGCCTCCTCGGGCGGGTAGCCGTTGTTTTCCAGGATCTTCGACCACGGTCCCAGGTAGTTGGCCACGTCGTCGGCCGGCTGCCGCGAGTTGTAGAGGTCCTTTTCGCCGTCGGGGTTGATAAACGGGTTGATGGTCGGGTTCCCGCCGCGGTCCATCTGCACGAGGTTGCCGTCGCGGCGCAGGCTGATCAAGGCCCAGACGCCGATCACCGGGCCAGCGCCGAGCATGTCGTCGGGCACCTCCAGCGCAATCGACAAGACGTTGTTGCCGGCGAAGTCGTCGTGCCCGGTCCACTGGAATCCGTGCAGGGCTCCGTCGACGTCGGCGAAGAACGGTTCGCTGCGCGCCCCGGCGAACAGCCGGATCCCTGCGGCCTGGACGGGCTGGGCCATCGCGTCGAAGCTGACCGGGAGGGACGAGGTGAGCACCTGGCCGACCGGCTCTGGCTCGCGGGCCTGGGCGCCGGTGGCGTAATAGGCGGTCCCGGTTTGGGCGCCGTTGTCGAACTCGGAAAAGGTGAACGTGAACGCGACGTCGGCCTGCGCGTCGCCGTCGTTGTCGACGTTGATCCGGTAGACCGCGCCGGGATGAAAATCCCGGCTGGTGATGACCGTCGAGGGCAACTCGATGGGGGGCCTGACCGTCGGGTTCGAGTCGATGATCAGCACCGTCTTGCCCGGGTCCTCTGTTGACCTGAACGCGTACACGTCGGTGAGGTCCAGCCGCGTGTCGTCACCGGGAAACCGGAGATAGTCGGCGCTGAAATGGTTCGACATGGTGACTCCTTTGATGGTGATTGCGAGGATCGGTGGTATTGCGCCCGAATCGGCGTGGCGCCGTGACGGGATGACATGGGCGGCGCGCTTGAGCACCCGGCTCGACGGTGGTTGCCCTTGCTTGGTGTCGTCGCCGTCAGCTCGCCGGACGTCTGATGCCCGGGTCGCTTGGGTGTGGCGTGAACGGCGTGACCGTGACGGTCATCCACTCGTGCAGCGGCATCGAGGCGAGCGCCTGGCGCAACTCGTCCTCGTCGGTGGCGTTGAACAGGCCGAAGGTGCGCCATTCGCCGGGCGCCTCCGGTGGCTTCCACAGCCGCAGCAGGTCGCCTTGTGCGGCGAGTTCCTTCGTCCGCGCGGCCTCGCGTCGTTTGGTGTCCTCGACGGTCTCGCCGGAGGTCCCTTCGGGGACGGTGGTCACCATGTCAACAAGAAATTCCATGGCCGTGCTCCTGTTCAGCTGTGAACGCTGTGGTTGACGTCTGAGTCGTCGAGCCGGGACACCTGGTAGTGGTTGATGAGCCAGGTCTCGCCGGTGCGGCGCAGGATGACGCTGAGATATGCAGGATGACGCTGAGATATACGGTCAGCGTCGGCCGGTCGGTGAAGCCGAAGTCGACGCTGAGATAGCCGAGGACCAGATCGTCGGCGAGTCGCCGGGTCTGCAGGACGGTGTAGTCCGCGGTCATGCCGATGGGCTGGCTGTCGTAGTACGCGGTCACGCTGTCCGGGCCGACGCTGTACGGGTGCAGGCCCTGGAAGATCGCGTCGTCGGTGAAGTACGTCGCAACGCGCTTCGGATCGTGCGCGTTGACCGCCGATTTCCACTGGTCGAGCACGGTCGTGAGGGCGTCGGTCTGGGTGCTTGTCATTATGGTTTCCTTTGTCTGTGGCAGCTGGGAATCGGCTATGGATGCTCAGTGGCCCGCGCTCTGGCCGCCGTCGACGTGCAGGATCTCGCCGGTGACGAACGGAGCGTTCTCCAGGTAGACGATCGCGTCGACGATGTCGCTGATGTCGCCCATCCGGCCGAGCGGGTGTAGACCCGCGAGCGTGTCGTGCGTTTCGGCCGGGTGCATGGGTGTGCGGATGACGCCGAGAGACACGGTGTTGACCCTGATGCCGCGCGCCGCGTACTCGATCGCCAGCGACTTCGTGACCGCGTTCAGGCCGCCCTTGGTCAGTGCCGCCAGGGCGGATGGCACGGCGGAGTTGGCGTGGTCGACCAAGCTGGTCGAGATATTGACGACGTGCCCGCCTTGTCCGTCGAGCATCGCGGCAATGGCCCGTTTCGAGACCTCGAAGAAGCCACGCAGGTTCACACCGGTCACCACGTCGTAGTCGGCGTCGGTGTAGTCGGTGAACGGCTTCGCCACGAAGACACCGGCATTGTTGATCAGCGCGTCGACGCGGCCGAAAGTGGCCAGCGCCTGCTCGATCACGCGGGCGCCGACCGCCGGGTCGGCGATGTCGCCCGCGACGGCCAGGATGTCGGGATCCCCGGACGGGGTGATGGAGCGTGAACTCGCGACCACGGCGTAGCCGAGCTTGCGGTAGGCGACGACCAGAGCCGCGCCGATGCCCTGCGAAGCGCCGGTGATGACGGCAACCCTCTGGGTGCTCATGACAGTAGGTCTCCTTGTCTACAGGCGTGCGGTATCCACACCGCGGTGCGCGGTGCTGTCTTGGGGTGTGAGTTCCGGCTAGATGGTGGCCGTGTCGCCTGCCGCGAGGACCCGCAACCGGTCACTGAGTCCGTGCCGGGCGAACGCGGCCCGGACGTCGTCGATGCATTCCGTGTAGTGGTCCCAGCCTTCGACGTGGGCTGGGATGACGGTGGGCGAGGCCAAGATCGCCGCAGCTCGGGCCGCCTGGTCACTGGTGAGGGTCAGGTAGCCGTCCACGAACAGCACGGCGATGCCGATCGGCGCACAGCGTTGCGCCACCTGCTGGACGACGTCCAGGGAGGCGTTGCCGCCGCTGATATAGACGGCTGGCGTGTCCACACTGGACAGAACGAATCCGGTGTGCGTGGTCCCGTTCGGCCCTTCCTGCGCCGGTACTCCCGTGATGCGCAGTGCGACGCCGTCGAAACGGGGCAGGCTGAGGTGGTGCCACGGCGGCAGGGCGCGCGCGGATCCGCCGAGCCGCTGAGCGGCGTCCGAGGTGGTCAGCACGAGCGGCACCCGCTCCAGCAAGCCGGGATCGTCGCCGTGCTGGTCGTGTGACAGCAGGACCACGTCGAACGGGCCGGGCTGGTCGAATGTCGGGTCGGTCAGCAGCCGCAGTCCCCCGACCTCGATCACCAAGGTGGGGCCACCGATCAGCCGTACCGTTGCGCTTGCCATATCCCGATAGTGAGCCGGGTGCGGGCTCGTTCGCCACGACCGGCTTGCTCTCTGGTGGTAGGCGCAGCCTCCTACCGCACTAAGCTCGGGACATGGAGCTACGCCAGCTTCGCTACTTTGTTGCCGTCGCCGAGGAGCTGAACTTCGGTCGGGCGGCGAGTCGGCTGCTCATCGCCAGTCCCTCCCTGTCCCAGCAGATCAAGGCGCTGGAACGGGATCTGGGTGTGCGCCTGTTCGACCGCGACCGCCGGTCGGTCGCCCTCACCGAGTGCGGTGCGGCGTTGCTGCCGAAGACCCGTGCGCTGCTGGCGCAGGCGGACGAGTTGCGCCGGTCGGCGTCGGGGATGGCCGCGAGCGAGCCGGTGCGGCTCGGTTACGTCAACTGGCGTCCCGCCGACCTGCTCGCGCGCGTGTCGGGTGTGGCGCAGCTACACGTGGACACGTGGGTCCTGCCCTCGCACGCTCAGGCGCGCCGGGTCGCCGACCACAGCATCGACCTGGCGATCTGCTGGGTACAGACCGGCGACCTGGCGCGGCACGGCCTGCAAGCGCGGCTGATCGGCGCCGACCGGCTCTACACGATCAGTGTCGGAGCCGACACCGCCGAAGTTCACGCGAGGGACACCCTCGTGCTCATCGACGCCGACACCGTCAGCTGGGAATCCTGGAACGTCTTCGCCGAGGAGTTCGCCCGTGACACCGGCGCGCGTGTCGTCCGCGTCGAGGACGGTGGCATCACCGGCCCGGCGTTCTTCGACCACGTGCGCAGACTGCGCCGCCCAGTGATCAACTCGCCGAAGGGCCAGACCACGCCGGTACCACCCGACCTGACGCAGCGGCCGGTAGTGCACCCGTCGCCGTTCTGGACCTGGTCATTGGTCTCGCGGCAAAACGAGACCCGCACCGTGGTCCGAGCCGCTCTCGACGCGCTCAGCCGCGACGTCGGCCCACTCGGCCTAGACGCCGGCACCACATGGCTTCCGGCCGACGATCCACACCGCCCCGCTGGGACGGCCAACCAGGATCACTCGGAGGCTGGAGCCGCGACGCCGTGATGGCATTGAGTACGTGATCGTCACGGTCCTGACCGGACTTGCTCTTGCCGAAATCGTCATCCGCGCAGGTGGGAGCTGTCGCGTGGCCTGTGGGATCTTGGGGCTGTTCGACTGAGTTGGTACTGCCGCCTGGACCGTCGCTGGCTGCGGCAGCATGATCGACCGTGCTGCTGCGACTGGCCTACCTCGGCGTGACAAACGTATTTGCCATGCTGCGCCTGCTGCCGATGAGCAACCGGGACAAGGACGTGGAAATCCTCGCCTTGCGCCATCAGATCATGGTGCTGGAGCGGCAACTGGGCGAGGCAAGGCCGCGGTTTCACCCAAGCGATCGGGCGTTTCTGGCGGCGCTGCTGCACTAGCTCCCACGGGATGTGTTGCATAGGTTGCGTTTGCTGGTGCGTCCGGACACTGCAGTACGTGGGCCGACTTCCTGCGCTCGCAAGCCGAGGCCCTGCTGGCCTGCGACTTTCTTGAAACGGTCACCTTGACCGGAGCGCGGTTGTACGTGCTCGCGGTGATCGAGCATGCCAACCGACGGGTCCGGGTCCTGGGCTCGACCGCGCACCCTACCGCCGCGTGGGTGGCACAAGCGGCCAAGAACCTGGTCATGGACCTCGAGGACGCTGGCTGCCGAGCGCGATTCCTCATCCGGGACCGCGATGGGAAGTTCCCAGCCCTATTCGACGCCGTTCTCAAGGACGCAGACATCGACGTCGTGCTCAGCGGCGTCCGGATGCCCCGCATGAACTCGATCATGGAACGTTGGGTGCAGACCTACCGACGCGAACTGTTGGACCGCACAACGGCCACCGGCCACACCAAGGCCTCGCGAACGCACGCCCGTTGTACCCACTGCACGCACAGGTCACCGATCCGGACAAGCTGGCCCGCCTCGACATACGAAGACGCGATCGCCTCGGCGGCATTCTCCACGAGTACCAACATGCTGCGTAACCTGCGCGGACGCGATTTTCGGCAAGTGCAACGCTACCGCCAGCCGGCGCCCGGCGCGCTCACGCGCGCCCTCAAGGACATCACCTGCTCAACCGAGTCAATACGGACAAGATGAGGATGCAGAAATGCCGCTCCGGAAGATCCACCACCCGGTCGGCGCCTACACGGCCGAAGAGAAGAAGGAGTTCGCCGAGATGAACCTCACTGACCACGCCGGAGTCCGGCTCACACACGGCAAGCCCAAGGTCAACGGCGTGGAGATCCACTACGCGATCGGCGGCGCCGGCGAGCCGGTGTTCTTGCTGCACGGCGTGCCGAAGACCATGTCGTACTGGCGCCACGTCGTGCCGCTGCTGACCCCGCACTACACCGTCATCGCGGTCGACAACCGAGGTTTCGGCGGCTCCCAGCGCCCCCTGACCGGCTACGACACCGCCACGATGGCCGGTGACGTCGCCGAACTGGCCACCCACCTGGGCTTCGACCAGTTCCGTGTCGCCGGCGAGGACTGGGGCGCGGCCATCGCCTACGCCGTCGCCGCCTTCCACCGGCCCCGGGTGCAGCAACTGGTGTTCCAGGAAACGCTCCTACCAGGATTGCCAGCCGGCCCAGGATTGCCAGGCGGCGAACACGACCCCTCGCTCGCCGCCGACGACGGCCGCACCGGCTGGCACTTCAGCTTCTTCAGCCTGCCGAACCTGCCCGAGCTGCTGCTGCCGGGCGGGAACGGCCGTTCTGGACATACTACGCCAGACGCCAGATGTGGGACCCCAGCGCGCTGACCGAGGAGGACATCGACGAAATGGTGCACTCGGCCGAGCAGCCGGGCGGCACCAGGGCCATCTTGGAGATGTACCGCGCCCGCCAGACCGACGCCGAACAGAACCGCCCGCATTACGCCGACCCGATCAGCTGCCCGGTCCTGGCCGTCGGCGCGCAGGCCTATCTCGGGGACGAAGTACCCAAACAGCTCGCGCAAGTGGCCCGCGACGTCCGCGGCGCCGTCATCCCCGCGTCCGGTCACAACATCGCACTGGAGAACCCGGCCGCCTTGGCCCAGGCCTACCTCGACTTCTTCGCAGGCGGCTAAGCCGCGGGTTCAGCCATGTGACCCCGCGGCATACAGATCATCCATTCGGCGCGACACTGGGCAGCCAACTTAGCGACCAGCTGCCGTTCATAACGGCGGGTACGCGCGCGCCGGGAGCCTCGTCAGCACTCACAGTCCGTGCTCGGGATGCTCATCGAGCCTGCCGGGGCGTCGCCACACACTCCAGCCGCAGGATCGTCATATAGCGAAGTCGCTAACACATGGTAGATCATGCCGGGGCTGACGCGGTCCCGGTGGAGCGGCGCACCGAGGCCGGTGGCGCAGTACGGCGCCCTTCCTGGTCGTCCTCTTCAAGCTGCGGCTCGCCATTCTCCCAGGGCTCCGGTCCTGGTAGCGAAGACTGCCGCGAACCGCTAGCTTCCATCGTGAATTGCCGGTCCGGGCATCTGCGGTGTGTTACTTTGGACTGGCAATAGACCCCCGGTTCGGGGATATACCACCACGATGGGGGTTCAAGGCCCCCTCGGACACGCGCGCTAACCACAAGCGGTGATGCCGTTGCGACGACGGCTCGATCGTGTGGGTGATAGCGAGCTCAAGTCCAAGATTCTGATAGAGCCGAATTAGGCCCTAGTGGCGTCCGCTAAGGCCGTGCCGACGTCACCCAGTGAGTCGATCATCGCGGAGACCTTGCACGGCCCGCTCCGGCCGGTCAGTCGATCAGCGAGAGATCGAAACCAGCTTCGATCACTAGAGTGCCCGTGGAAAACCGCTGGTCACACCAGGTCCCATCCTTTGGTAATCCTGCCGGGGGCACCAAGCTAGAGTCGTACATCGGCCCTGAGCTGCGTGGACAGCTGTGCCGACCCAAGATATTGCCCGCAGGCTGGTGATGGGGGCAATGAGTCTCGTTCTCCCGCCAAGTCAGCACTTCTGATGACCCGATCGCGAGCCGAAGGAGTCGATCAATGACATCGCACCAGGTTGGGACGCGCGCGCAGTGGGCCGCCGCCTACGCCGAACTGCGCGCCGAGGAGAAGGAGCTCACCCGCCGCACCGCAGCGCTCGCGGGCAAGCGCCAGGCGTTGCCGTGGGTG
>DATAWX010000099.1:0-7658 GCA_036266995.1 Pseudonocardiaceae bacterium
GACGAGCCTTGTCCGCACACGGCCGACACTGATCCTCCCGGGTGGACCCACACGGCACCGGCACTACCTCGACGCGGCCGGTGGTGGTGTCGATGCGGCGCATGGCCAGTGGCCGGATGCAGACGCCGTGCTGCTCGGCCAGAGCCCGGGCGACATCAGCGCTGATCGGCAACGCGGCCCGCTGCGCCCGGGTCATCGCCGCGACATCAACACCGATGGGATCAGGGGTGGTGGCCATCAGGCTCTCACTCCCCCGCCGGTGGTGGCGGTGTGCCGCAGCGCGGCCAGCGGAATGCTGCTCGCGGTATCGGGTGCCAGCTCAGCGCTCAGATCACCAGGGGCGGCTGCGAGGCCGCCGCAGACCACGACCGCGGACGAGCGCGCCCATCGGTGGCCAGATTCGACGCTGCTCTCTGCCGGGGTTGTCAGGGAGATCGGGTGGGGGCTTGCGCCCACCCTGGTCGTTGTGCGTATCCTCACTCGTATTCACTCCTGACTGGGTGGATGGCGCAGAAGCGGAACGGGTTGGTAGCCAGGAATCCGCTTCTGCGCTGTGAATCTCGTTCTCCGGAAATGGGCACAGGTGTTATCGCCACGTGACCTGCGCCCGTGGTTTTTCGGATTGCGTTATTGGTCTATGGTTGTTCGCCTGTCTTTGCTGTGGCATCACCTCCCGGGTTTGGTCTTATCGGACAGCGAACACACTCTCACCGAGCGCGCCAATCGCCAACAAAGCAAGCGCATATGACTCGCCGGCACTGACCACGCATATGCGCCCCGCGCATAAGGACAGCTCACCAGCGCGCACAGCGATGCCCTCACATATGCCGCGCGCATACCCGCGGTCGTCTGGGGGAGTTGCGACTCCACGCTGTGATGACCAGCGTGGCTAGACCGTGACGGCTGGTCGCGTGGTGACCCCCTGGGTTGTTCGGCGATGCTGACCTTGGTGACCTCCGCGCCCGGGTCAACCATCATCGCGACCAGCTCACTTCCCCACACCGGGCGCACCGGTGCCCGAGTCTGCCTTCTGCCGACCGTTGTTATCGTTGTTGAGTTGCGGCGCCCGAGAAACCACGACGTCCACACCTCAACGCTGATCTCCAACCGCATATCGCGTTCCTCCTGATCGGTGGCTGGCCGGCCGTTGCGACCCGCCCACCCATAAAACGACGACACCCCTGCTTTCAGGGGGTCCGTGAACTAGTCCCGAGCTAGTCCGCTGCTAGTCCCCGACTCCACCTCCGCCGCTACCCACATGCGAGCATCGGTGCGGCATAACTGGCGGTCGGTCACGAGATCAGGTGGGCGGCCAGTCGGACACCACGGTGTGCAAGACGGTGAGCGGGTCCCCGGTGACGCGGGCGTGATCGGCAGTCCGCCTGGCACGATGAAGGAGGACTTGCGGGCCCAGGTGGCGTGGCAGGAGTCGTCGAACCCGCCGAGATAGATCTCGTCGTGGTACCCGGCGGTCTCCCGCCGGGCATACAGCGGCCCGAGTCGATTGGGGGGCATCTCTCAAACAGTGGCCAGCCGGAATCGTGCAGGGGAACGCGGACGCGGGGACCAGGTCCCCACCACAGGCACGTCACGCACAACAGCAACCCAGGCAGACCCAGGAGCTACGATCACGCCATGTCGGATTTGACTGGTATCGATCCTGAGCTGCTGGCTGACTCACGCATGCGTGCTGTGCTCGCTGAGCGTGACGTCGCTGGTGTCTATCGTCTGCTCACTAGGCACGGGATCAGCCAGCGGGAGATCGCAGCGGCGACGGGTCAGTCACAGTCTGAGATCTCGGAGATCCTTAAGGGCCGTCAGGTGCAGGCATATGACGTTTTGGTGCGGATTTGTGAGGGTCTGGGCATACCGCGTGAGGCGATGGGGTTGTCGTTTGGTGCCTATCCTGTGGACAGCCCTGACTCTGCGCCGGGCGGGGAGGACCCTGAAGACGTGTTGCGCAGGCAGTTTCAGAATCTTCTCGCCCTGGCTGGCGTAGCGGCGTTCGGGACCGCTGTCCCGGGCATCGGCCAGCTCGGTGCTGCGGCTGCGCCGGGTGAGCTTGTGGACATGCCGTCGCGCGTGGGCCGAGCGGATGTGATCGCAGTTCGTGACTTGACCACGGCTGTTGCGGATGCTGCGCGGACTGTCGGTGGTCAGGCGGGACCGGCGTCTGCGCTGGCCGGGTGGGCTGATCAACTGCTCCAGGCACGGGCCACGGAGAGGGCTCGCCAGGATCTGCTAGTTGCACTTTCTGACCTGCACGTCATAGCCGCATGGTGCTGCCACGACAGCTCAGCCCCAGCACAGTCTCACCATCACTTCTCTCAAGCCGTCGACCTTGCCACCCAGGCAGGCGACAGCTATCAGGCTTCCTACGCGCTGCGCCACGCGGCGATGATGTTGCTTGACCGCGGCAAGCCTAACGATGCTCTGAAGCTTGTACAGATGGCTGAGATTCGACTCACTGATGCACCGCATGATGATCCACGCGTCGCCCCGTTGCGCTCCTGGCTGGCGATGCTGTCTGCCTTCGCGCAGAGCCAGTTGAGTCCGCCAGGTGTCGACTCAGCTTCAGCACGGTCGGTGCTGGCGCGAGCTCGGGATGGGTGGGTAGCTCCGTCTGTGCACTCGCGAGCGGACTTCGATCTGACGACCGCGATGGTGCACCTCAATCTCGGCAAGCTCGATACCGCCGAGATGATGGCATCGACCGCAGTGAAGACCTTCGCTTCTAGCAATGACCGTCGCGAGGGCATCCTCGCGGACATCACTTTGGCCAGACTGCATGTGATCTCCGGGTCGCCGGATGCCCCTCGCCTGGCAGCGCAGGCTATTGAGGGTGTCATCCCGACGCGCTCAGCGGTGGCACGCGCTTCGCTGGCGCCCCTCGCTGGTGAGCTGGAACGCAGGGGTCGCTCAGATCTGCAAGAGCTGGCTCGCCGAGCACGGCAGGTCTCATCCATCCAGGTTTGAGTCGTCCGAGACGAACGTTGATCTACGCTCACCGACTACGCACAGCGACAATAACATTACAGCGTGTTACACCGCATGTGTTGCCGAATTCCCCTCTATGGGATCAAGAGCGCCGCCTGCGGCGGCGCCAACGTAACAAAGTCCGTCGTCCAACTTGCGTGCCCACCGGGGCCGTCCCGCTTGCTGCGCGCGGCCTAGCGGCCGTGCTCGCGCGGGCCCGCCCGGCGGGCGCGGTGGTCGACAGGGGGATACAGCGGATCTCCAAGCCACAAGATGCCTCACGGCAGTGCTCCAGCCCGTGTGCTCGGTTGTCACATCGTCAGCGCCGAGCGGTCGGTTACCGCGACTCCGGAGCGTCAATGGTCTGGCTCTCCAACCCCCAGCGTGGACATCCTAGTCCTACGGATCGTGTCGAGCAGTGTGGCACATGATGCAGTAAGTGACGAGGTCATCGAGGAAGGCCACGAACGTGTGACGGTGCTCTATGCTTTGACCGAGGGCAAGAAGATCGCGCGCTGTGGCCGAGACAGAAGGTATGGGGGTGTCCCATAGTGGTGTGCGACGCGGAGCAGAGTGAAGGTGCAACGTGACAGATAGCTCCACCCCCCGACCCACTATTGACGCCACCGTGCCGCACTCGGCTCGGATCTGGAACTACTGGCTGGGCGGTAAGGACTACTATCCCGTGGACCAGGAGGTCGGTGACCAGTTCTCTGCGATCTTCCCGAACATTACCGCGGTAGCCCGTGCCTCCCGAGCGTTCAACGCCCGCTCGGTCTGGTATCTGGCCGGTGAGGCCGGTATTCGTCAGTTCCTTGACATCGGCACCGGCCTACCGAGCGCCAACAACACCCACGAGGTCGCTCAGGAAGTCACGCCGGAGTGCCGCATTGTCTACGTCGACAACGACCCGCTGGTGCTGACGCACGCCAAAGCCCTACTCACTAGCACCCCTGAGGGGGCGTGTCAGTACATCGACGCAGACGTGCGTGAACCAGACCTCATTCTGCAAGCGGCCGCCCAGACACTGGACTTCCGCCAACCGGTCGGACTCATGCTGAACAACATCCTGGGTCACATCACCGACGACGCCATGGCAGATGCCATTGTGAGTCGACTCATGGATGCCCTGTGCTCCGGTAGTTACCTCTCGCTCAACGACGGTACCAACGTCATTCGCGGGAAAGAGTTTGAGGAGGCCATCCGAGTCTGGAACCAGGCTAGCTCGGTCCCGTACCGCCTGCGCAGCATCGAGCAGATCACTCGTTTCTTTGACGATCTGGAACTCGTGGAACCCGGTGTAGTGTCGGTTCCGCGTTGGCGGCCCGAAGCGAACCCCTTCGGCGTCGCTGCCGAGTTGGACGAGTTCGGCGGCGTGGGGCGAAAGCCCTGACCGACAACTCATTCCAGTCAGTTTAGTTCATGCCTTGTGATGCACGCCTCGTAGTTGAGGCTTCGATAATTAAGTCGAGGGTCGCTCGGAGACCCGCACAACCCACGCCATGCAAGTCGTGTCTCCCTAGGTGATCAGCGCTGCGGAAAGCATTGCACCGGTGCTGCGCAGAGACCTTCGGCCGACCGCACCGATGATCATCATCCGCAAAGCCGTCAGCGAAAGCAGCGTGAAGTGCTCATGCGGGTCAGTGCTCATCGACGCATAGCGCGACGTCAACAGCACGCAGCGACAGCTCCAGCCAAACCCACCGCACGGCCAATCAACGTTCACACCGAAGAGCACAATCGACCTAATATCAATTGTGCCTCCGGCGGGCCTCGCTCCGGGATGGCTCCAGGATCGGGCGTGAGAGCGGTGGGCACCAAGGGCGCGGGTATCCCGTCACGCCGGCGCCGGAGGTGTAGCGGGTCGGGGGGAAGACATCCAGATCGTTCAGCCGTTGGGTGCTCCATCTGGATGTCTTCCCTCCGACCCGCTCCAAGGTAAGCTCGCCGACGCGACGGGATACCCGCTCGCCACCCTCCGTCCTGCGGCACGCCAACACCCCGCGTGTGCCGTGCCATTACCACCGGTCAATGACGGTCAACAGCGGTACCCCGTGACCCGGCCTGACCACCGATCGAGGCCTCTGACGGCCTGTTGAGCGCAGCCTTCCAAGTTGGCCACGTGGCTCAGGTTGTGAGGGGTTACTCGGCTACGACAAGGTTGATTGCGGTGCCGGAGGGGACCGCGGTGTTGGCTTCTGGGTTTGTTTGCAGGATGGTGCCGGCGGGTTGGTCCGATTCCTGTTCGTTGATTGACCCGATGGTCAGCCCATCCTGGACCAACACCCGCTCAGCCGCAATCAGATCATCGCCGACCAGGTTGGGCACCTGATAGAGGGCCAAAACCGGAGGCGGAAACACCGAAGTCGGGGTCGGAACCACCGGAATGGGACGGGGTATCACCGGGGCCGGAACCACCGGAGCGGGAGCGGGGGGCACCGGGGGTGGGGGTGGGGGTAGCGGAACCGAAAGCGACGCCATTGTTGCCCGCTGGTCGGCCACCGCGTCGTAAGTCGCGTGCGTGTTCAGTTCACGGTGCTGGAGCAGACCTTCCGTCGGCGCATGCGATATGCAGGCCAGGGCTGGATCCCCGACTAGCCAGGGGTGTTGGCCGACACACCAGGCGAGCACGACCAAGAGTGTGCCCAGAGCTCGGGTCAGCGTGACCCCGCCGGGGGGTGACCCTGTGAGGTTCGCGTGATCTGAGCGTACCCGCCACCGGCTTCGTGTCCGCAGCGACTCGTCAGATGTGTGATCGCCGATAGGGTGCTGCTCGGTCATGGTGGGTCTCC
The DNA here is from genome assembly GCA_036266995.1 of Pseudonocardiaceae bacterium. Classification (GTDB taxonomy): domain Bacteria; phylum Actinomycetota; class Actinomycetes; order Mycobacteriales; family Pseudonocardiaceae. The sequence goes on from DATAWX010000099.1 coordinate 5,769, forward strand.
ATCAACCGTTGACCTGTTCATCGTGCCACTCGCGCACGACAGCGGGGGTCAGCAACGCTTCTCTAACAACCAAGGATCTTTAGGAGCGCCCATGACCATGGCCAACCCGCTGATCAAGCCCACTGTGATCAACGACTGGTGCCTCCGGCAACCATCCCACTCCAGGCACCAGCGACCGACGAGCCATTTGATCTACATCAGTTGCTACATCAATGGCTACGGACGACCATGAACGGTCTCGGACCTGGACACTAGGATACGGCCCGACCGTGAACAAATTGCAGGTAGTGGCGGGGTGCTGCCCACGACTACGGAACAGAAGGCTTCGTCGCCGTCCCCTGTCCGGTCCGAGCGTCACGTTCGCGAGCTGCGTGGGATCGTGGTCTCATCTTTGGTCTCATCCGTCTACGTTCGCCGACGTTCATTGGTGTTTGGATTAATGCGGCGATGCAGGTCGCGGACTTTAACGGTATTCGGCGAACTATTATCCCGACTTCTGAAAATCGGAAGGTTCACGGTGGCAGGTTACCGCGCCTGATGTTGTCCCAGTCGGTGTTGGCTGCTGTGACGATTAGGGTCTGGTGTCGTCGGGGCGTTGGGTGGGTAGGTAGCGGTATCCCGCGTTGTGCACGGATTCGATTAGAGGTGGTAGGAGTGGGTTGATCATTAGTCGCCGGGTGAGACGGCGGACCCATCGTGTGACGTGGTCCTTGCGGTTGCGCCGCTGGCCGATCGCGGCGCACAGCTCGCGGGGTGAGACCACTCGACCGGCGTGGCGCATCAGAACTTCCAGGATTGCTGCTTCCCTAGCGGGCAGATGCACCATGTGGCCCTCGATGATGACCCGGCGCCCAATGACATCAAGGGCCGCCGGGCCCACAATCAACACAGACCGCCGCGGAACAGGGCCCTGCCGGTCAGGTGTGCGGCACCACCGCACTGTCCACCTCACCGCTGCGGAGAGGGCGGTGCCCGTCCGGCGTAAACGGTGCTCCCCCCAGCACGTGGCACCAGCATCCTCGTCGCCGGCGCCCAGCCCACTCGGTGCACCGATGCCGCTGGGGGAGGCGGTAAGGGTAGGAGGGTGTGGTGGAAACGTAAGCATTCAGGTCCGTAGTTGATCTGCGGTGTGTTGGTGCGTGACGGGCGGGCCGTGAGCTGTGACGATCTTGCGCTGTGGCCGGGTTGGATGAGCTGTCGCGCGAGGAGCTGATCGCGCTTGCCCGGGAGCAGGCTGGGGTGATTAGCCAGTTGTGTGAGGCGAACGCGGCGCTGGAGGAGCGGGTGCGGCGGCTTGAGCGGCAGGCCTCGCGCAACAGCGGCAACTCCTCCATGCCGCCGTCCAGCGACGATCTTCCGGGCAGAGCGAAGCCGGCACCGGAGCGAGCGACGGGCTCGGGGCGCAAGCGGGGAAAGCAGCAGGGCGCGAAGGGCAGCGCGATGCCGTGGGTGAGCGTCCCGGATGAGTGGGTGCCGCACCGCCCGGCGGGTCGCTGCGGGTGCGGGACGGATCTGGCCGGGGCCCACGATGTGGGCATCGAGCGTTCGCATCAGGTGCACGACCTGCCCGAGGTCGACATCAAGGTCAGCCAGCACGACGTCTACCGGGTCCGCTGCGGTTGCGGCGCCGAGCATGTCGGGGTGTTGCCGGCCGAGGTGTCGGCGGCCCCCTCCAGCTACGGGGTGAATCTGAAGACCTGGCGGTGTATCTGCTGGTTTACCAGCACGTACCGGTGCAGCGCTGCGTCCAGTTGATCGCCGACCTGTGCGGCGGAGCGGGGCCATCGGAGGGGATTCGTGCACGGCATGCTGAGCAGGTGCGCGACCGCGGTGTCCGAGGTTGTCGCGGTGATCAGGACGCTGATCACCATGGCGCGTGTCGTCGGCTTC
>DATAWX010000100.1:0-18385 GCA_036266995.1 Pseudonocardiaceae bacterium
GTGAGCGTGCTCAACGGGTGCGGCTGACGGAGATCGCTGACATCCCACAACCGCACGGTGGTGTCGTCGCTACCGGTGGCCAGAGTCTGCCCGTCCGGACTGAACGCCACCCCGCGAACGATGTTGGTGTGGCCGGTGAGCGTGCTCAACGGGTGCGGCTGACGGGCATCGCTGACATCCCACAACCGCACGGTGCCGTCGTCGCTACCGGTGGCCAGAGTCTGCCCGTCCGGACTGAACGCTACCGACCAAATCTCGGCGGTGTGGTCGGTGAGCGTGCTCAGCGGGCGGGGCTGGTGCGGGTTGCTGACCTCCCACAACCGCACGGTTTTGTCGACGCTGGCGGTGGCCAGGGTGTGCCCGTCCGGGCTGAAGGCCACCCTGGTGAGGCCGGTTGTGTGGCCCGTCAGTCGGGTGGCGTAGGGATCGGCGGCGATGCTGAGCAGACTGCCGCGGGCTTCCGTGGTGGGGACCAGTTGGTAGGCAGCCAGGCTGAGTTGGGCGGCTAGGGCTGGGTTGGTGGCGCGGAGTTCCAGGGCCTGTCCCGCGGCCTGCCGGGACACCGCGACATCGCGTTGTCGCTCCGCGGCGTGCTGCTGGGTGACGGCGAGAACGGACGCCACCAGGGCGAGCGCCAGCAGCACCGACAGCACTGTGACGGCGCGCTGGCGCCGGAAGCGGTCCCGGCGGATGCTGGCATGCAGAAAATCCCGTGCCGTCGGACTGAGTTCGACGCGATCAGAAGCCAGCAGCCAGTTTCTCCGCACCCACCAGGGCAACGGTCCCCGTGTCGCCAAGGATGTTGCCTGGCCGGGTGCTCTGCAGTAGCGGACGGCGGTGTCAGCCACGGCGGCGGCGAGTTGCCCGCGTTCCCACAACCGGTCAGATGGGCGGCCATCGTCGTTCCATCCGGTGGCGGCCTGCTCAACGGCACGGCGAGCCCTCAGCGCTGACTCCGCCGCGGTGATCGCCTCGGCCAGAGGTGGCCAGGCGGACAAAAACGCTTCGTTGGCCAAGCCGACCACGACTTTGCCGTTGTCGGTGGCGGTGTCGGTGATCAGCAACCGCCGTGCGATGAACGCGTCCCACTCAGTGGCCACTTGGTTGGGTAGCTCATCGCGGGACACCCGCCATCGGGTGGGGTTGCCCTGCTCGTCGACGGTGACCAACCCCAGCAAACCAGCGATCACCTGCTCATGACTTCGGCCACTGGCCCGCATCGCTTCGGCCAGCGCCGCGTCGGCCTGGCGGGTCAGCGCACCTCGTACTCCACCGAGCTGCTCGTACCGCCTGGTGGATAGCTGGTCGCCGCGCCTGAGCCCCTCGGCGAGTTGGGCCAGGGTGAACGCCAGTAGCGGCAATGCCTCCCCGGTGCCGGTGTCGTCGACCAGCTGAGTGACCAGGTCGTTGTCCGCGCCGAGACCCGCTAACTGAGCCGGCCCTTCGATCACCCGGCGCAGCCCCTCACGGTGCAGCGGTCGCACCGTGCAGGTGCGCGTGGGTAAAGGGCTCAGCTCGGTGTCGACCAGTAGTTGAGTGAGGAACTCCGGGCGGAGGGTGGCCACCAGTTGCACCGGCCCGCTTAGCGCGGGATGAAGCAGCGCGGCAAACCGAGCTCGCTGGGTGGGGCCGGTTTGGGTAAGCAGCTCCTCGAATTGGTCCACCACGATCAACAGACGCCGCCGCTGGCCTGGGGCTGCCAACAGCAGCTCGTTGGTCACCTCGGTCAAGCCTGCCGTATCGAGGCGCTGCCGCACCTGCGCCACGTCCCAGTCCACGCCGAGCTGCTGTGCCGCGGTAGCCAGCTCGCGGGCCAGGGATGCCATCGGATCGGCCCCCGGCAGGATCGGCGGCAGCGTCCACCAGCCTGGCTTCTGCGCCATCACATGCACCAGACCAGCCCGGACCAGCGAGGACTTCCCACACCCTGAGGGACCTACCACGAGCAACACTGCCGCCTTGGCCTGCTCAAGAGGAGATCGCAGCAGCTCAGCAAGTTCCTTGGTCTCGCCCTCCCGGCCGAAGAACACCCGATGCTCCCCCACCTCAAACGGGCGCAACCCGGGAAACGGCGACCAATCGTCCGGCCACCCCCAACCCCCCGCGGCATCAACTAGGCGCAATGCCTCGGCCAGCCGAGCAGGCACCGTCGCCGGATCCCGGGTCAGGTCCAGGTGTTGGAGGTCGCTCAGCGGGGGATGCACCACTCCTGACTCGGCCAGAACCGGAACTAGACGACTTCCCCAGGACAAAGCGGCTCCCACCTCCGCCGCACACCACGGAGATGCCACATAGGACGAGGTGACCACGCAGACCACCGCGTCAGCCCACCGCAACCGCTCGTGAAGCCGCGAACGCCACCGCTCCCCGGCACCGATCCCCTCCCGCAGACCCTGCGCCAGGAACACCTCATGGTGATCATCATCCAGCCACCGACGCACCTCACGAGCCAGAACAATGTCCTCGCTCGCATAGCTGATAAATACCCTGGCCACCGCCCCTCCCAGGCCAACTAAACACCACCAAGCCCCACCCCATCACGCGAATTAACTGGGATGGCGCGCGTGCGGTCACGAAACTGCTGCGGCTGGGTTGGGTGGGCAGGGTGCGGCATCACCTCGACCTCCCCTAAGGGCTGCCGTGTGGTCGCTCCATTACAAGTGGTCGTCGTTCCTCTGGGAACCTGGGCCTTATTCGTATCGTAGTTATTTAACTTCGCGATTCGCGTGCCATTAGCTGGCCGACACCAGCGCGCGGCAGCTGGTCAGGCCTCGCTTCGCCCTCCGACGATCAGTCGGTATCCGCCGAGGATGATCAGCGAGCCGAGGATGGCGAGCAGCCACGTGCGCAAGTCGAAGAACCTGCCGAGCTGGACATGGAAGAGTGTCTTACCGATCCAGCCACCGACGAAAGCACCGGCCACCCCGAGCAACATGGTGATGATGCATCCGCCCGGGTCCCGACCGGGCATGAGCAGTTTGGCGATGGCGCCTGCGATGAGACCGAGCACGATCCAACTGATGATGCCCACGGTTGACTCCTTCCGTTGCGGCTGACTCACTGGTGGCGTCCGGAGTGCCCGAGGGACACGGTAGATCATGGCCGTCGCGGATGTCAGTGTTCGCGATGCTCCCTCGTCCGGATGACTTGACGCTCCCCCGCTGGACAGCCGAACACCGGCTACGTAGAGATTAGGTCACCATGGCGCGGTTGCGGATGACGGTGGGTGTTCTGGCGGTGCTGGGGGCACTTCTCGACCGCCCCGACGCCGAGCTGTACGGGTTGGAGATCGTGCGCGCCAGCGGACTCGAGCCGGGCACGATCTACCCGATCCTGCAACGGCTCCGTGGCGCCGGGTGGGTCAGTGACCGATGGGAGGACCCCGAGCCTGCGCATACCGAGGGCCGGCCGCCGCGACGCTACTACCGGCTGACCGTGGACGGCCGCGCCCATGCCGTCCACGCCCTGCACAACGGTCGGGACCGCAGTGGGCTGGCCCGGCTGCTCGCCCCTCCCCGCTTTCCTTCCGCATCCACTACCGAGGCAGACCCGACATGAGAGGTCATCGAGAAAGAGCAGACTTCCGCCCGGATGCCGTGGTGAAACCCAGCTCGCTGCGCTGGGTCCGCAACCTGCTGCCCGGCGAAGAGGGCACGGCCTGGTGGGCTGAAGTGATCTCCTGCCTCGCCGAGACCCCCGACCCGGCCCAACGACGCCACTACCTGCGCAGCTATCGCCGGTCAGTGCCGCAGCTGATCTGGACCAGCTGGACGGCCCAGGTTCGTCGGATAGCGCCGGCGCCGGTGAAGATCAGACACGGCAGTATCAAATGGACGCGCGCAGCACTGGCGACGGTTAACCCGGAAGACAAGTTCGGGATCAAACTCCAGAGCAAGCCGGGGCCCCGGACGATCGACCAGAAGTATTCCGTCCTGCTCGGCCTGGTCATGCTGATCCTGGGCATCCTCGGGTTCATCCTGACGGGCTTGGCCAACTACACCGAGATGACCGATCATTCGATTCTCGGGCTCTTCCAGACGAACGGCTTCCACAACACCGTCTACCTCATCCTCGGTGTGTTCTGGCTGCTGGGAGCGTTCGCGCTGACCCCTCCCGCCAACCAGGGCATGAACATCGCCGTCGGTGGCGCGTTCTTGCTGGTCGCTGTGCTGGGCTTTTTGGGCTACTGGTCGTTGCTGTCCATCCCAGCAGGGGTCAACGGGGACAACATCCTCGACTTCGCGGTCGCTCTGGCGACGCTGGTAGTCGGCGGTGGCCTGCTCAGCGCGGGCAATCGTCAACGCCGTACCACCTAGACGTACAACCTCCGCTCGCTGTAACTCCCTCACCAGCATCGCGTGACGCTCCGTGCTGGACAGACGAACACCATCTATATAGAGTTAGACGCTATGGCGGGTTTACGAATGACGGTGGCTGTTCTGGCGGTGTTGGGGGCACTGCTCGATCGCACCGACGCCGAGCTGTACGGCTTGGAGATCGTGCGCGCCAGCGGACTCGAGCCGGGCACGATCTACCCGATCCTGCAACGGCTCCGCGGCGCCGGGTGGGTCAGTGACCGATGGGAGGACCCCGAGCCTGCGCATACCGAGGGTCGGCCTCCCCGGCGCTACTACCGGCTGACGATGCAGGGCCGGGCCCGCGCCGTCCATGCCCTGCAACAGGGTCGTGACCGCAGTGGCTTAAGCCGGCTGCTCGCGCCTCCCCTCTTTCCCGCCACATCCATTACCGAGGCAGGCCCGGGATGAGCGGTCGTAGCGCAATCGGCGCCGGCCACAGCGGCCTCGCGGTGGGACCCGGCTCGCTGCGCTGGGTTGGCAGCCTGCTGCCCGGTGAGGAGGGCACGGCCTGGTGGGCTGAAGTGATCTCCTGCCTCGCCGAGACCCCCGACCCGGGGCAACGACGTAACTACGTGCGCAGCTATCGCCGCTCGGTGCCGCAGCTGGTCTGGACCAGTTGGACGTCGCAGGTTCGTGGTGCAGCGCCGGCGCCGGTGGGCGTCGGGTACGGCAGTATCAAGTGGAAGGGGACAGTAATGGCGAATCTCACGCCGGAACAAAAGTTCGGGATCAAGAATGAGAGCAAGCCCGGGCCGAGGACTCTCGACCAGAAGTATTCCGTGCTGCTCGGCTTGGTCGTGCTGGTCCTGGGCATCCTCGGGTTCATCCTGACGGGCTTGGCCAACTACACCGAGATGACCGATCATTCGATTCTCGGGCTCTTCCAGACGAACGGCTTCCACAACACCATCTACGTCATCCTCGGTGTGTTCTGGCTGCTGGGAGCGTTCGCGCTGACCCCTCCCGCCAACCAGGGCATGAACATCGCCGTCGGTGGGGCCCTACTGCTGGTCGCCGTGCTGGGCTTTTTGGGCTACTGGTCGTTGCTGTCCATCCCACCTGGAGTCAACGGCGACAACATCCTCGACCTGGCGGTCGCTCTGGCGACGCTGATCGTCGGTGGTGGCCTGCTCAGCGGTGGAAGTCGTCAAGGCGCTACCGCGTAAACGTAGGTCGGGCGAGATCCTCGGGCCGTGCGAGCGGTGGCCGGCAGTATCCGATGCCGGCCGCCGCTCGACCCCGGTTCAGTCCTGGAAGCGGTAACCCATACCGGGTTCGGTGATCAGGTAGCGCGGGCGGGCCGGTTCTGGTTCCAGCTTGCGGCGCAGTTGTGCCAGGTAGACCCGCAGGTAGTTGGTTTCAGTGCGGTAGGCGGGTCCCCATATCTCGCTGAGCAGTCGACGCTGGGAAACCAGCGCGCCGCGGTCGCGGACCAGGAGTTCGAGGATGGCCCACTCGGTGGGCGTCAGGTGCACCTGCGCTCCGGTGCGGCTGATCACTTTCTTCGCTGCCAGGTCGATGCTGAAGTCCCGGGTGGCGACCACGGTGTCCCGATCAGTCGGCGAACCGGATCTGCGTACGGCGGCCCGCATCCGAGCCAGCAGTTCGGGCATGCTGAAGGGCTTGGTCAGGTAGTCATCAGCCCCGGTGTCGAGTGCGTTGATCTTGTCGGTGCCATCGGTGCGGGCGGAGAGCACGATGATCGGCACGGTGGACCAGTTGCGTAGTTCTGCGATGACCGCGGTGCCGTCGAGATCGGGTAGGCCGAGGTCGAGCAGTACCAGGTCGGGGTGTTCAGCAGCGCTGACTCGGAGCGCCGCCCGGCCGGTTTGCGCGGTGCGCACGGCGTAGCCGCAGGCGGCGAGGTGGATGCGGATGGCGCGCAGGATGTGCGCGTCATCGTCGACCACCAGCACCCGGGTCGCCATCACGGCTCGTGGGTTCGGGCGGCGAGTTCGGGCACCGTTGCCGAGGGAGTCGGTGCGAGCGGAAGAGTGATCGTCATGGTCAAGCCACCACCGGGTGTCGGCTCGGCGCGGATGCGACCACCCATCGCTTCGGTGAAGCCACGGGCCACGGCCAGACCCAAGCCCACCCCGGGGCGCGACGCCCGATCGCCGAGCCGCTGAAACGGCGCGAACAGCGACTCGAGTGCCCCGGCCGGCAGGCCGGGCCCACGGTCGCTGACCTGCAGCTCTGCTTCACTGCCGTACACAGCCGCCCGGATCAGCACCGAGGCGCCGTGACCGTGGTGCAGTGCGTTGTCGATGAGATTGGCCACCACCCGTTCCAGCAGCCCCGCATCGGCGAGCACCGCCGCCAGCGTGTCATCGACCTCGGTGGCGACGAGATGCCCGCCGTCCACGGTCGACAGGGCGCGCGCGACGACCTCGTCATAGCCCACCGCGCTGTACTGCGGCAGCACGGCTCCGGTTGCCAGTCGGGCGGAGTCGAGCAGGTTGTCGACCAACCCCTGGAGGCGGTCTGCGGATTCCTCGACGGTAGCCAGCAATTCGGCGGTGTCCGCGTCGGACAGTTCCAGCTCCGGGTCACGCAATGTGCTCGCCACGGCCTTGATCGAGGTCAGCGGCGTGCGAAGGTCATGGCCGACCGCGGAGAGCAGCGCGCTGCGCAGTTCGGTGGCTTCTGCCCGGCGTTGCGCGTCCAGCGCCTGAGCCGCCATCCGCTGGGCCCGCAGCGCGAGCAGCGCCTGGCCCGCCACCGCCTGTAGCACGCGCCGGTCACCGCTGGTCAAGGTTCGGCCACGCAGCGACAGATGGACGTCAGCGTCGATCGCGACGTCGGCGTCGGCGTCTTCCGGTGCCGCGACCGGATCGGGTCCGGCGCTGGCCACCCGCTGCCAGCCGCCGCGCCGCCGCTCGAGTAGCGCCACCGAGGTGGCTCCGAAAGACTCCCGCACCTTGTTCAGCAGCAGCGGCAGCGGCTCCTGGCTGGTCAGCACAGCCGCGGCGAACTCACTGAGCAGGCTGGCCTCCGCCCTGGCCCGGGAGGCCTGCGCGCCGCGTCTCGCCGCCTGGTTGACCACCAGCGCCACCAGCACCGCAACCAGCACCATCACCGCGAGCGTGATCACGTTCTCGTTGTCCGCGATCGTGAAGGTGTACAGCGGCGGCGTGAGGAAGAAGTTGAGCAGCAACCCGGACGCGATCGCGGCCAGCAAAGCGGGACCCAGTCCACCGATCAGCGCGACCACCACCACCGCCAACACGAAGAGCATCACGTCGGTGGGCAGCCCGAGCAGTCCCCGGCCGGCCACCGAGATCAGCGTTGCCAACGCCGGCAATGCCAACCCGAACGGCCAGCCCAGCAGCTTGCGGCGGCGCGAAAGCCGTCCCCTCGCGGTTCTCATCAACGCGGTACTCATCACTTCATTGTGGTCCCGATTTGCTCCGGGGCAGGCGCACCCAGCCAGCCCTGATCGGCGACGCCCAGGTGGTAAGGCACGTTGACCACCACGACTCCGGGAGTGAACAGCAACCGCCCCTTCAACCGCAGCGCACTCTGGTTGTGCAGCAGATGCTGCCACCATCGGGTAGTCACGTATTCCGGGATGAAAACGGTGATGACCGAGCGCGGTTCATAGCGGCGCAGTTCCCGGACATAGTCGACGAGCGGCCGGGCCAGGTCGCGGTACGGGGCGGCCAGCACCTTCAGGCGCACCGGAAGGTCGCGCCGCTCCCACTCGTCGACCAGCGCCCGGGTCTCGACGGGGTCCAGCTCCATGGTCACCGCTTCCAGCACGTCCGGCCGGGTGGCGCGGGCCAGCGCCAACGCCCGCAGCGCCGGCCGGTGCAGCCGCGATACCAGCACGATCGCGTGCACCCGGGCCGGCAGGGTGGGTTCGGCATCGTCAGCGCTGATCTCGCGGCTCACCCGCGCGTAGTACCGGTTGATCCCGCGCATCACGAAGAACAACAGGATCATCGCCGTGACCGCCAGCCACGCACCGTGTACGACCTTGGTGGCGAACACCACCACGAGCACCACGGTGGTCGAGACCGCACCCACCAGATTGATCGCCTGGGAGCGGCGGATCGAGCGGCGTCGCCGGGGCTGGGACTCGCCGGCCAGCTCCCGATTCCAGTGCCGCACCATTCCGACCTGGCTGAGCGTGAAGCTGGTGAACACGCCGATGATGTACAGCTGGATCAGTTTGTCGATGTTCGCGCCGAACCCGATGATCAAGGCGACGGCCACCCCGGCGAGCAGCAGGATGCCGTTGGAGAACACCAGCCGGTCTCCCCGGTTGTGCAGCTGCCGGGGCAGGTACCGGTCCCGGCCCAGGATCGAGGCCAGCACCGGGAAGCCGTTGAACGCGGTGTTCGCGGCAAGGATGAGGATGCCGGCGGTCGCGGCCTGGAACAGGTAGAACAGCGCCGAGCCGCCGCCGAACACCGACGTGGCGATCTGCGAGATCACCGACGGATTCCCGTCGGCCTGAGCGCGGGCCTGCAGCCGCACCGCCAGCAGGGTGATCCCGGCGAACAACGTCACCGCGATCACGCCCATCAGCGTCAGGGTCAGCGCCGCATTGCGGCTCTTGGGTTTACGGAAGGCCGGCACCCCGTTGCTGATCGCCTCCACCCCGGTCAGCGCGGTACAACCCGAGGCGAAGGCCCGCACCAGCAGGATCACGGTGAAGATCCCGCCGATGTGGATGGTCGCCGGCAGCGGCTGCTGGGCCGTCTGGGCCAGCGCCAGCGAGCCACCCCAGCCCTTGACGGCCGCCACCACGAACATCAACAGAGTCAGGCCGATGAAGGTGTAGGTCGGGACGGCGAACGCCCGGCCGGACTCCTTCGTACCGCGCAGGTTCGCCAGCGCGAGCACCACGACGGACCCGACCGACAGCGCCACCGCATGCGGGGCGAGCCGCGGCAGCGCCGAGATGATCGCCACCACGCCGGACACCACCGAGACCGCGACCGTCATCACGTAGTCCACCAGCAACGCGCTGGCCGCCACCAGCGCTGCGGTCTCCCCGAGGTTGTCCCGGCTCACTACGAACGCCCCGCCGCCGTTCGGGTAGGCGAAACAGGTCTGCCGGTAGGACGCCACGACCACCACCAGCAGCACCACCACGGCCAGCCCGACCAACGGTGTGTGAGTCAAGGCGGCGAGGCCACCGGCTGCCAACACCAGGACGATCTGCTCTGTCGCGTAGGCCACCGAGGAGATCGGGTCGCTGCAGAACACCGGCAGGGCCAGCCAGGTAGGCAGCAGCGTCTCGCCCAGCCGGGCGCTGCGCATCGGCCGGCCGACGAGCAACCTCTTCAGCACCATGCTCACGTCGCCGAGCCTCGCACCGGCACAACCCGCCGGCACCGATCTTGACGCATTCCTAACGGATCCACCCCTGCCGCATTCAGCGGGTTGCGCGGCCGACGTCAGCTACCGAGGGTAACTGACAGTAGCGAATCGGATAGCTGCCGCAACCAGGCTCGCGCCGCTGGGTCGTCGGCTTGAGGATCGGGTTGAGCGTCCTTGGTACCGTTGAAATAGTGCCCACCCACCCCGTCGAGCTCGGGATCGGTGAGCAGGTGCCACACCGCGTCGGCACCCTCTTCCACAGTGCTGGCGGGTGACTGCTGCGCCTCGCGGACCATCGCGGTGTCCATGAACGTGGCCGGGTGTATCGCGTTGACAGACACGCCGGTACCCACCAGATCGGCGGCCAGGTCGAAGGTGGTCATCACCTGGGCGAGCTTCGAACGCCGGTAGGCGGTAACCCCGTCGTAGTCGTGCTCGGTGAACGGGTCAGCCGGGTCCAGCGGCAACTGACCGGCAGAGGCGACCTGCACGATTCGGGCCGGCGCGGATTCGACCAGCCGGTCAGCCAGCCGCCGGGCCAGCCGGTAGCTCGCCAGGCAGTTGACCGCGAAGCGCAACTCGATGCCATCCGCGCTGACCTCACGCGCTCCACCAGGCGCCCCGAAGCCCACCCCGGCGTTGTTGACCAGCGCATGAAGCTGGGAATATCGCTCCAGTACCTCATCGGCCAGCCGATCGACCTGCGCAAGCTCGGCGAGGTCGGCGCGCACGGTATCCACCTGCCGGCCAGTCGCCAAGAGGATCTCCTCACTGGTGCGGGCGAGGCGCTGGGCGTCACGGCCGTGCGCGACAACGGTCGCTCCCGCCATCGCGAGGCGCTGCACCAAGGCCCGACCTAAGCCGCTAGTCGCCCCGGTCACCAGCACGGTCTGCGTCTCAATCGGGTGCATCCAGCCTCCTCGAGGTTAGTAGCTGAGGTTGTAGCTGAGGAGGGATACCCCGACGACCACCGACCAAGCCAGGAGCGAGATGCACCGCCCGGGTACGTAGTTCTCCGAAGGAGTTAGGTAGTGCTACGGATTGTCAGGAACGGTCGCGGTGAGCACTTTTGGTGATGGCGAAACCGGTACTGCCGCCGGTGACGTGCCGCTATGCCCGGGTGACCGGGACGGCCTTTCCTAGGGGGATCCGATGTTTGATGCGATGAGCTTGGCGCAACTCGCCGAACAGCGAGTGGAGCTGCTACCGGCCCGTACCGTCCTGTCGCTGTGGCGTGCAGGCCTCGACGGTGTCGGCGGCGCCCCCGGCGATCCGGGTACCAACGGCGCCAACGGCCAGGGCTATTCAGGCACGAGCATGTGGGCGCTGATCACCGGCTACACCCATTCCGGCTCCGGCCCCGGCGACGCCAGCGGCAAAACCGGTTAGCGCCGGGCCGCTCCTGCACGTTGTCGGTATCGTCGTGGTAGCTGGCCCACAGGTGCGGACAGGGGGTAGGTCTGATGGCCGACGACGGTGACGTGCTGGGCCGCATCAATGAACTGGTCGGCGCTGAGCACGCACTGCGTGAGCGCTACCGCCGGGGCGAGCTGACCACCGAGGCGGAGCACGCCCAGCTGCGCTCTCTGGAGGTGCAGCTCGACCAGTGCTGGGATCTGTTGCGGCAACGTCGGGCCCGGGTGGCCGCGGGGCAGGATCCCGACGCCGCCGAGGTTCGTCCGGCCGGTGAGGTCGAGGGCTACCTCAGCTGAGCCCAGCCGCTGCTCTTACGACGTCGCACCGATGACGCAGGCCATACACAGCGCCCCCGACGGGGCAACGTTGATGGTCAGCCCTTGGGCAGGTACGCGGTGGCCGCACACTGCCTGAGCGTGGCCGCTGGCCGCGGCGAGGTTGACACCAGCGGGTTGCAGCAAATGCAAGCGCCCGTCGGCAGGGCAGCGTGCCCACCGCAGCTGCTCGACGCTCGACCTCTCGGCCTGATCGCTGGGATCCGGCTGGCCCACCGGAGCGCGAACCGGCCCGGGGCGGCTGGGCCGCCGACCGCCCGGGGGCTTGGTGGGAAACTGAGGCTCGGGTATCCGCAGGGCCGCTGGGTACGATGCGCGGGACTGTGGCCCAACGGCAAAGAGCCGCGGCTGTTCTCGGATCTCACAATCCTGTGGGACCTTGTCCACAGTCGATTTCCCCGGTCAGTAGTTTGACAATTCTGCGTGAAACTCCGCGCGTTTGCCAGACGCACGGGCGAAGCCTCCACCCCTCACCGACACCCTGCTCATCGAAACCCTGGCCGAGGCCAACAGCGAGCCTGCCAACTTTTCGGGGAGCATCCCGGTAGCCTCACCGGCGACCATCCCGGCCACAAAGGTCGACGAAGTCGTGCTGCATGGGTCGGGTCCGTTCGTGCTTATCGGACGGTGGGACGTGTATCAGTTCGGGGGACTATACATGAGACGTCTCATGACAAAACCGGCGGCGGAAGTGGCGCCGCGGGGAGGTCCCGCGCCGCTGCGCTGGCTGATCGGCGTGGAACTGGCCCGGTACCGGAACTCGGCCAAGCTGTCGTTGACCGAGGCGAGTCAGCAGAGCGGGATCAGCAGAGCCAAGCTCGGCCATCTGGAGACCGGGCGGCAGCAGCAGGATCCGCACGACATCGCCCGGCTGCTCGTCGGCTACGGCGCTGGGCAAGCCGATATCGACCGCCTCATCTCGCTGACCAGCCGAGCCGACGAGGCCAGATGGTGGGCGCCGTGGGCGCCAGTGGTGCCGGACTGGTTGCAAACGTTCGTCGGCCTGGAGGGCCTGGCCGAGAGTGAGTTCGTTTTCGAGCCGATCCTCATTCCTGGCCTGTTGCAGACCGAGCAGTACGCCGCCGCGGTCACCGCCCACACGCCGCGAGTTCGCGTCGACTACAGCGAGCGGTTCGTCAGCTTGCGGATCGCCCGCACTCGCCGGCTCACCAATCTCGAGCGCCCGCTGCAGCTGCACGCAGTCATCACTGAAAGTGCATTGCGTCTTGCCGTGGGTGACCGGGAGCTGCGGCGTGCTCAGCTTCGGCATCTGCTGGCCATGGCCGAGCTGCCCACGGTGACCATCCAGATACTCCGTCCCGAAGACGGCCCGCACACCGCGCTGACCGGTCAGTTCGCGGTGCTGGGCTTCGCGAACATGCGGTCGATCGGCTACGTCGAACTTCACGATGGTGCTGTGTATCTGCAAGATGCAGAACAGGTTCGGTCGTATACGATGGTGTCTGAGGATCTACAGGGGGTTGCACTTGACCCCGAACGGTCCATCTCATTCATCCAATCGGTTGTCGGGGCGTAAAGTTCGGAGGCACACACAGTGTCTAAATCACTACACCTAGTCGCCGGTCCATGGCGCATCAGCAGTTTCAGCGGAAACAACGGAACCTGCGTCCAGGTCGCCGCGTTGCCCGATGGGCGCATCGCGGTGTGCAACAGCAACCGTCCCGACGACGGGGTGGTGCTGTTCACTCCCGCCGAGATGACCGCTTGGATCCACGGCGTCAAAGCCGGCGAGTTCGACGATCTCACCACTTAGCAGACATGGATGGCCAGCACCGCGATGTCGTCATCGGTAGGTGCGTCGGCCAGCAAGTTGTCGCACAGTGGCTCGATGCGGTGGTGTGCGTCGGCAGCGACGCGGGTGACCAGCGCGCTGAGGTTGTCGGTCAGGTCCGTGCCGCGGCGTTCGATCAGGCCGTCGGTGTAGAGCAACAGGGTCGATCCGGCAGCCAGGGTGATCTCCCCCTCGGTGCGCGGCGGGGTCTGCGTGCAGACCAGGGCGGTGCCGGTGGCCCCGGTCAGCAACTGCGCACCGCTGGTTGTGGCGAGCACGGGGGGCGGGTGCCCGGCACTGGCCCAGCGCACCGTCCAGCGGTCGTCTCTGCGGGTGAGGTTGGCGTAGAGCAGGGTCGCGAACGGGGTGATGGCGAGCCGGGTGTTGATCTCAGCAAGCCTGTCCAGGATCGCGGCCGGTCCTTCGTCGCGGTCCAGGGCCAACCCGCGCAGCGTGGCGCGAAGATGGCCCATCGCCGCGGCGGCGGTGATATCGTGCCCGACGACGTCGCCGATCACCACGGCTAGCTGATCTGGGCCGCGCTGGAACGCGTCATACCAATCGCCACCTACCTCATCTCGCCCGGCCGGACGGTAGCGGGCGCAGATCCGCAGCCCAGGCACGATCGGCGGTTCGGTGAGCAGGCTGCGTTGCAGCACCAACCCCGACTCGCGGGTCGCCTGGTAGCTCAAGCCGTGTTCCAAGGCGATCCCGGCGTAGCGGGCGATCTGACCCAATGCGTGCAGGTCGTCCTCGTTCCACGGTGGCCGGCTTTGATGCAGCAGGAACGACACCACCGCGACCACCAGACCATCCACGATCACCGGGGCGACCACCACATGGTTCAACCCGTCGCGGAAGGTGTTCACTGTTCCGGTGTGCTGCGCCCATGATGGCGGCCCGGCTGCCGGCATGGGTTGGCGTAGTAGTTCCCCCTTGCGGATCGCCGCCGTGATCGGGTCGCCGTGGCCGTTCCAGCGCAGGCCGGTCAACCGCGGCGCCAGGGTGACGCCTGGTCTGCCGGCAACGGCCACCCGGTCGGTGATCACCGGCAGCGGTGGATCGGTGCCGGGGGCCACCGGGCGGGCCAGCACGTGCACCGTGGACAGATCGGCGAGCTCGGGGATCACCGCCCGAGCGAGTGCCTGAAGTTCCGCGGCCGGGTCGAGGCTACGGTTCAACGCTGCGCTGGCCCGAGCGAGCATCTCCTGGCGGCGGGCGTGGCGTTCCAGCTCGCGGCGGGTCTGGACCCGGTCGGTGACCTCCACCGCAACCACCAGCAAACCCCGGTGGTCCACGCCGTCGGTGGCGGTGCGCCGGATCGCCGAGTAGGACAAGTCGAAGAACCGTTCGCGGGGGCAGTGCTCCCCGGGCCAGATCATGCTCACCGGGGCTTCGTCGGTGCGGTATACCTCACCGCTGGCCAGTACCTGATCCATCCATTCGAAGAACTCAGCCGGCAGGTCCGGAATCGCCTGACGAATGGGCACTTCCAGCGGCAACTCGCCGAACAGCGACCGGCCGGCCGGATTGCGATACTCCACGATGTGCTGCGGGCCGCGGGTGACCGCGATCGCCACCGGCGCGGCGGTAAAAGCGTCCAGCAACCGTTGGCGCCGGTCGATGTCCAGGTGCAACGCCATTTCGTTGACCACCGAACTCGCCAGCGCCTCCATCGCCAGGCGATCGACCCGCCGCCACCGGCGCTGCCGGGTGTCGACCGCGCACAGGGTGCCGATCAGCTGCCCGTCGGCGTCGCGCAGCGGGCAGCCGGCATAGGCGTGCAGCCCCAGCTCGACATGGGCTGGGTGGTCGGCGAACGCGGGTACCTCGGCGGCGTCCTCGATGTACACCGGAATACCCGCAAAGAACGTCGATGGGCAGAAACCGATGTCAATCGACGCCACCCGGGACGTCGCGAACGGCTCATCAAGCCCGACCATGCCAACAAAATTCTGCTGGCAGTCGATCAGGTTCACGATACCGATCGGAGCGTCCATCACGATCGCTGCCAACTCCGCCAACTGGTCCAGCGCCTGCCGGTTGGCCTGCGCCACCGGCAAGACTCTGGCCACCGCTGCCAACCGCGCAGGGTCGCCGAGCACCTCTGCGGCCGACACGCGCATCAGCTTAGCCAGCGTGAGCGTCAGTCCAGGTAGTCGCGCAGAGCTTCCGAGCGCGACGGGTGGCACAGCTTGCACATGGTCTTGGATTCGATTTGCCGGATGCGTTCTCGGGTCACCCGGTAGAGCTGGCTGATCTCATCGAGCGTGCGCGGTCGACCGTCGACGAGCCCGAATCGTAGCCGCACCACACCGGCCTCGCGGTCAGAGAGCGTGGCCAGCACGGACTCCAACTGGTCCCGCAGCAGGGTGAAGGCGACCGCGTCCACCACGTCCACGGCCCCGGAATCCTCGATGAACTCGCCGAGCTGAAAGTCACCCTGCTCAGTGAGACGTTGATTCAGCGAGATCGGTCCCCGGGCGTACCGTCGGATCTCCAGCACCTTGTCCGGGGTGGTGTCCATCTCGTTGGCCAGCTCCATGGGGGTCGGTTCGCGGCCGAGACCCTGGAGCAGTTCGCGCTGGATGCGACCCAGTTTGTTGATCACCTCGACCACGTGCACCGGGATCCGGATTGTCCGGGCCTGATCAGCCATCGCTCGGGTGATGGCTTGCCGGATCCACCAGGTGGCGTAGGTGGAGAACTTGAATCCTTTGGTGTAGTCGAACTTCTCCACCGCGCGGATCAAGCCCAGGTTGCCCTCCTGGATCAAGTCCAATAACGCCAACCCGCGGCCGGTGTAGCGCTTGGCCACCGAGACGACGAGGCGGAGGTTGGCCTCCAGCAGATGGGTCTTGGCGCGCTCACCGTCGCGGACGATCCAGCGCAGATCCCGGCGCAACCGCGCGGACAGCTTCTCGGTCGCCTCGTCGGCCCAACGGAGCCGCTCAGCGGCATAGAGCCCTACCTCGATGCGCTTGGCCAGCTCCACCTCCTCTGCGGCGCCGAGCAAGGCAGTCTTGCCGATCTGGTTGAGATACACCCGAACCGAGTCGGCCGACGCGGTGAGTTGCGCGTCCTCGCGGGCCCGTCGCAGCGCCTGGGACTCGTCCTCATCCGTGAGGCGCTGAGGACGCTGGTGCGCGCCGCAACCGCGGACCGTCACGAGCACACCTCCCGCATTCACGGATACAGGTAGGAATACGCTGCGCCCCGAAGATGACCAGAACCACTCCAGCAGCCGGCCAGGAGATGGCGACCAAGCCCACGAGGGACAGCTAAACGGTCGACGGTCCACCCCGCTTCACGGTTCCGCGCGCAGCTCCTGCCCACAGTTGGCCTGGCGCCCCGGCAGGCGGGATCAGGGGTTCTGGTAGGTGCCCATGGTCTCGCATCTGATGGGCAGAGGTATGGCGTGGATGTTGCCGCCAGCGAGGATCGGGCTAGGAAGGAAGTGGAATTGGCGTAACAGGGCGGCGCCCTGTGTCGGTGAGTCCAGTAGTCGGATGACTTCGTCGGCGGCGTGGGTGTTGCCATTGCGCAGCGGCGCAATGCTGACCCGGATGGGGGCGCCGTGGAAGGTTTGTCCGATGTTGGTGGTGTAGCTGGCCTGGGCGTACTCGCTGGTGAAGTCGGGATTGCTGAGATTGACCTGGTCGGGGAAGGTGACGTACGGGACGCCGGCGTCTTGCGCCTTGTTGATGTACATGAACTCGGCGTCTTTTGTCCCGTTACTCAACAAGGTGGGGTTGGTGTTGATGACCTGGTTGGGATTGGTGTCGGCGCCCAGGATCTGCTGCTTCAGCCCGGGGATCCCGTAATATTTCTCGGCAAGCTGTCCGACGAACAGATCGTAGTAGCCCAGTGGGTCGAGATTGGGGTCGTCGCGTCCTAGTTTGATCCCCGGTTCTTCGAGCACCTGATACCACGGCTTTGTTTTGAAGTCGTTGGCGAACGGGCTTGTCGGGCTGTAGGCCAGCACGACCTCGTTGCGGGCGAACACGGTGAACCAGGTGACCCAGTTGCCGTTGGCGTCTCCCATGAGGGTCTGGTTGACGCTGGCGTCGGCGCTCATGAACAGATCGCCGGTCAGGGAGCCGTTCTTGATGGAGTTGGCCAGTGCCACCGAGTTGCCGGAGACGTCGTGCAGGGTTATGTCGTAGGTCTGTTTCACTGCCGGTTCCAGGCCACCAGTGAGCAGATTGCTGACCACGCCCGCGTGCAGGGCGGTGATCGTGGCCGGGGCGGGCTTGGGTAGTGGTGGCAGGTTCTCGATTGCCGGGCACACGCGGGCCAGGATCTTCGTTTCGAGACTGTCCGCGAAGTTGGCCACGCACTGGGCCAGGGTGTCGCCCGTGCCGATCGGGCAACCCGGCAGGGTCGTGTTGGAGGGGTTAGGGCTCGCGGTGGCCGTGCCCACGGTGAGCGTGAGGGTGGCCAGGCAGGCGGCGATGACCGGAAGTAGATTTCTCTTTCGCATGGGTGTCCTTTTCAGCGCAAGCGTGCACAAACCCCTGCCGGGCACACATGCCAGTGGCATGCCAGACCATGTCGCCACTGACGGCTTGTGGCCGGAAGCGTCCGCAAAATGGTGTCCTCACAGGAGAATCTCCCGCAAGTACGGATTCATGCCGGGACACTGCGCCCCGAAGGTGAACGGGGGGAGTCCAGCAGACGGCCAGGGGATTACCTCAAACCACACGAGGGACAGCCACCGTCGTTCCGGTACCGGCTCCTCATCGACACCGTCTGTCAGCTCAGATGAACCCGCCGATGTCCTCCTGCCACAGCTCGGGGCGGCGGGCGATGAAGTCGCGCATCAGCTCGATACATGCGGCGTCCTGCAACAGGGTCACTTTCACCCCGTGCTCAGCCAGCCAGTCATGACCGCCGTGGAAGGTCTCCGCCTCCCCGACCACGATGTGCCCGATCCCGAACTGTCGCACCAGCCCTGAGCAGTACCAGCACGGCGAGAGCGTGGTGACCATGGTCGTACGGTTGTAGCCGCGCAGCCGACCGGCCGCACGGAACGCCGCCGTTTCGGCGTGCATCGAGGGATCGTCATCCTGTACCCGGCGGTTGTGCCCGCGTCCCAGCATCTCGCCGCCTGGGCCGAAGAGACCTGCCCCGATCGGGATCCCACCCTCAGC
>DATAWX010000101.1:0-35762 GCA_036266995.1 Pseudonocardiaceae bacterium
TGTGGGGCAATCGCACCCAGCAAGCCAAGGTCTGGCGCCAGCACAATCCCACCGACAGGGCAGCGGACCTGCGAGGAATCTCGTTGTTCGTGTCTTATGGCAACGGGGATCCAGGCCCGTTGGACGTCGCGGGGACCTCCACCTCGGGTGTGGGCAGCCAGATCGAGCGGCGGCTGGCCCTGGGAAACGCTGCCTTTGTTCGCCGGCTGGGTGAGCTTGGCATCCCCGCGGAGGTCGACGCGTACGGTCCCGGCATCCATAACTGGCCGTACTGGCAGCGGGAACTGCACCGTGCATTGCCCGGCATCATGCGTGCTTTACAGACCTGACCCGTACCAGAAGCGCGCTATCCACGGAGTCAGCATCCCCCACAATAGCAACTGTTTATAATTCATTACCAACATTCTACGATAGTAACTTCGTCCACACAAATGATGAAGATCACCACCAGCGCACCGGTGACGGCCACGACTACCCCCGCCATGCGCACGGCGAGAACCACACACTGTGAACGAAACGGGCCGGTCGACCGCCACGGCCAGACCAGCAACATCTATATAGGTCTTAAATGAAGTCAATAGAGGGGCGGCGAACCTGTGCACGGCGGCAGCGTGGGTGCGCCGATCAGATGACGCGTGCGAGTTCGGATGATCAGATTGGGGTCGACGTCTCTACCAGCCGTCGATCGAGTCCATTGTGGACCTGGTGGGCATGAGATTGGGCATGAACTGTGGTCCGATGCTGCCCCTCATGCCACGACCGAACCTTTGTGGTTGCTGTTTGCCCAGGTAGTGCCCCTGTGCTTCCGGTTCTGACCGTCTCATAATCCGTCAGGTCGTGGGTTCGATCCCCACCCGCCCCACCTGAGCTGCACAAACGTTCTAAGGTGATCCACTGCTAAGGATGCTTGGGCATGAAGTCTGGTCGGCCACGCTGGTAGCCGCTGTCGCGGCAGGGGAGCGATTGCACCGTCGCGAAGGACGATGAGGATTGCCTGCAGGTCACTCACCCGCTCGGTGCTGACGCGCCAGAGGACGTCGGCATCGAGCGGGCTGAGAGATTGGTGCGCGATCCGGTCGCGCAATCTGATCGGCGACGACAGCGGCTCCTGGCGAGCTGGCAACTCCGCGATGTGGGCGTAGTCCTTTAACGCGCTCCCGACCGCGATCCAGCAGAACGCCAGCGCTCGCTGCCGATCGAGGCTCGCCGCGAATTCAGAACGACCTCGGCTGACGATCGCCTCGACCTCGTCCAACGCCTCCGTAGCGAATCTAAGTAGCTCCTCGAGCTCGCTCACGCCGCGGCGTTGTCTCGCCGGAGTGGCCCGCGGGGACGCGCACCCGGTGCGCTGGCGGACACCACACGCACCCTCGCGCGAAGCAAGTTCTCAAGCTCCATCTCGAACTGCACAAGATCGAAGTAGTAGCGATCGACGGCCACGGTCGCTACGAGCTCTCCGGAGTACTGGCCGAGCCGCACCTCACTGAGACCATGGTGTGCCGCGAGCGTCTCGACCAGCTCTGCAGCCCGGTGAAACGTCTCATCGTCAGCTAACCTCAGATCACGCTTGCATCATTGCTGATCGATGATCTGTGTCGAGCCTGATCCGCAGGGGGACGCTGCCCCCGACACCATGATACCGCCACGTGCTCGGCAGTGAGATGTGCCGTTCACAAGCTCGATTGGCACCCCATGGCAAGGCTCCACACGGCTTGGAATCGTCTGCCGCGCACTCGCTGAGCGACTTGGTCAACGCCGTGATGCTAATTTGCGGGGGTCGGGGAAGCCGAGGCTGGTGTAGCCGGGCGCGCGCTTGGCCAGGGACGAGGCAAGTACCCCGGTGTTGATGTCGTGGTAGTCGTGTACCTCTGCGGTGGTCTTTCCTGAATGTGGGCGCAGGATTCGTCCCACGTATTGCACGAGACGTCCCTTGAAAGCGATCGGCGCCGCGAGGAACAGGGCATCGAGGACCGCGCAGTCGAATCCCTCGCCAACGAACGGCCCGGTAGCCACGACCAGCAATGGTGACCTACCCGTGGGTGGTTGCAGGCGGGTCAGGGCGATGCGCCGGGCTTTGGCGTTCATCCCACCGCGTAGTACGACCGGATCGAGCCCGCGTCGCCGGAGTTCCTCGGCGAATCGCTCGACCTGTGCTGTCCACTGGGTGAGCACGAGGCAATGCCTGCCGCGTTCCAGCGCGGCCGCGACGTCGCTGATCACCTGAATGGTACGTGCATCGTCGGCGATGAGGTCGCGGTAGATGGCGGCCATCCCACCTGGTACTGACGGGTTGGCCTCACCGGTGTAGCGGAATTCGGTGTCGTGTACGTGCAGTACGGGCGTTGGTCGCGCAGCCAGTCCTGGCTGGGCGAGTTCCAGCTGCGGTGACTGGTCGTCGGCCGCAGGGGTGCCCTGTGGGGAGTAGGTGATGGTGTGCCGGATCGGACCGAGCTGGAGCGCGATCAGGTCGTCGAGCTTGTCGCGGCGGTAGGGCGTGGCGGTCAGCCCGAGCCATCGACGCGCCGGGATCTGCTTGACGGCATGCTCGAAGCCCGCCGCTGGGATGTGGTGGCATTCATCCGCGACCACCAATCCATAGCCGCTGGTGAGTGACTTGATGTCGTCCTTGCGGGCCAGGCTTTGCAGCATCGCGACATCGACCACGCCGCGGGTTTTCGTGCGGCCGCCTCCGAGTTGCCCAGCTTTGACCATCAGCAGTTCGCTGATTCGTGTCCGCCACTGGTCGGCCAGTGCCTTACGGTCGACCAGTACCAGCGTCGACGTCGCGTGATGTGCGATCAACGCGCAGGCGATCACCGTCTTGCCTGCGCCGGGCGGAGCGACCAACACTCCCAGGTCGTGACTGCGCAAGCCGTCCACAGCGTCGCGCTGTTGACCGGTCAGGGTGGCCGTGAAGGTGAACTCCTGGGGATTGCCAGACGCCCGTTCATCAGTCAGTTCAAGGCGACTGCCGGCCTGCTCGACCAGCGAGGCGACCGTGTCGGCCAGGCCGCGCGGCAGGACAAGACCGCCATCGACGGTTTCGTCGTAACTGCGTAGAAAGCGCGGCGTGTCCCAAGTGGACATGCGCAGCCGCTGGCGCTCGGAAAAGACCGGGTTCGACATTGACGCCGCGTGTTTCAACGTCGCGTGCAAGGCCGGGGTCAGCTCACCCAACTCCACTCGGATCCCGGCGGCAAGACGGGCGTGCAGGATCTGTGGCGGCGTGGCGCGGATCCGGGTCGAGACTGGTGCGCTGAGTCGGTCCACAGCGGCACCCACGACCACCTGTCCGGCCCGGCGTGCGATCCGGCTGACCTCGCCAGGACTCATCCGGCCCAGCGAGGACAAAGCCGCCCACTGGTCGTCGTACGGTTCCATCGTGGACAGGTCAAGGAACACCGTCACCCCGTCGCGGCGCCCCTTGCCGTGCAGCGGTGCGGCGATCAGGTTCCCCACCCCACCGGTCGGTAGCACATCCTGCGACGGAAACAGCCGGTCGTAGCTAGCCAGGTCCATGTGCCCGCGCACCGCCATCGCCTCCCGCAGCAATACGGTGCCCAGCCGGCGGGCGACCTCCGCTGGCACGGGCGCGGCGAAGAACACCCACGCGTGCGCGCCGACGCCTGATCGCGAGACTTCCAACGTCGCCGGCACCGACCACGCCCGGGCGGCCTTGAGGTACGCCAGCGCGTCCAGCATGGCCGCCTGCCCGTCGAAGTCGGCCGCCAGCCAGCTGCACAGATCACCATCCAGCAGTGGATAGAACCCGATATGAATTCCGCCGGACAGGTGGGCGCGAAGAACCTCCCTGGTGAGCGCCAGGTAATCCCGGTCTTGGTGTCGCGCGTCTTTGCGCCACCCGCTACGCACCGCGGGCAGCCAACCGGCCTTTCCTGTACGCGCGTTCTCCCACCGAACGGCGTAGATGTCCCTGCGGGCGGTGAACAACTGTCCGAAGAAGTCGACCTTTACCTCAGGTGATGACTGCCGATCGACCGGACCAGGCGGAGCTTCGAAGAAGCCCGTCTGCACCGGGCCCGGTGGGGCCGCCTGCTTCGGCGTCAACTCCAGCAGGCGCAACAACCGCGCGTTCTCGGCCTGCAGCCGTGCGCCCAGTTCACGGAGGCTCGCCACCTCTTCCGCAAGCACTGCCGCCTCCGCCGACCGAAGATCGTTGTCCACACCACACACCGTAGAACGCGACGCGTGAGCGGAGCCTCGCGAGCGGAGCCTCCTCGCTCGACGACCCTAGCGAGACTTAGCGTCGCAGCCGTCCGCTGAAGGCGCTCATCACCACCGGCTCAGCGCCACCCGCTGGACACACCCCGGAATGACAGGCCCACGGGCCGATGACGCCCTTCGCCGGCGACGGAGAGATCCCCCTGCCCCATCGACCGGGCGAACTGTGGTCTCCGGACCCTCGATCAGCACGGAGTGGTTCGTATGCTGAGGTGTTAGTGTCCCACGTCTGCACTAGCAGAATGCTGCAACCCACAGGCTCTTCGCAGCCTTGAATGTTTTCTTCGTCTCGTCGCCCATCGCCGAGGTGGTGGCCTGCGTGCTGAGGCAGGAACTCAGGGTTCAACGCATCGAAAGTGCGTTCGATGAAGTTGGAGTGCCGTACCCGGGTCCAGTGCTCGCGTGGTATGCGCAGGTAGTGGGTCAGCGACTCGCGGTCGGTCAGCAGGATGCGCACCGCGGCCGGGTAGGAGTCGCGCCAGCGCCGGTCGAACGCGTCGATCTTGGCTTGGACGTGAGTCACCGCGTCGAGCCCGGCCTCGACGGTGTCGGGGACCTCGAACATCGACCAGTAGTCGGCCTTAACCGCGGCCTGCGCGTTGTGGGGGATCTTGGCCAGGACGTTGCGAGCGCGGTGGATCAGGCAGCGCTGGCGCAGCGCTGCGGGCATGGTCTGCTCCACCGCCGAGATCAGGCCCGGCGCCCCGTCGGAGATCACCAGCAGCGGGCGGCCCAGCCCGCGGGCACCGAGATCGGCCAGAACCCCGACCAGCCGTCGGTGGACTCGGCCATGGCGGTGTCCAGACCGATGAAGACCGGTTTGCCTTCGGTGGTGATGCCCCATGCCGCGAGCACCGGCTCGGCGGCGCCGACGTGGTAACAAAAGAAGTTGGCATCGAGGAACAGATGGTCCAGCGCCACGTCCTCGAGGCGGCGGTGCTGCCAGATCGACACCATCCGCACCTTCATCGACGGCTACAACGACCGCTGCCACCCTTCACCTGGACCAAAGACGCCGACACCATCCTCACCAAAGCGAAACGATCAACCAAAACTAAGGACAGCGAACTTGCGCGACACTAGCGCCTGCACCGACGCCTGTACCGGCGACTGCGATCTTTACACAATTGTAATCGACTTGACACTACGATTTTATGTGACTCGCAGCCCTGTTGGATTGAGATCTCTCTTCTCCGGGACACCCTGATAAAGCCGGTGTCAGCCCCTTCCCTGCGCCACTAATGTTCAGGGTCGTCCCGACGACACCGACCGACACTCCGGCCACACTGATATTCCATGGGCTACCGCCCACGACACTCCGTGTTATCCACAACCTCAGGGTCAACCCTTAAATCTCATTCTGGAAGGAGGTTGGCATGCTAACCAAGACCTGTCCCGGGGAAGAAGACACCCATGCTGAAGTTATCCGTCGAGAAGACCGGGCTGTGCGCAGGACGTTTGCCATGGTCGATGCCGGCGAGGCTGCCATTCACCGCTGGTTGATGCGGTACAGCATTATCTCGTTACGTATCAGCGTGGGGGCGGTGTATCTCGGGTTCGGTATCCTGAAGTACTTCCCGGGTGTGAGCCCAGCCGAGAGCCTCGCGCTGGCGACCACGCACCTGCTGAGCTTCGGGCTGGTACCGGCCGTGATCTCCAACGGATTGGTGATGGTGTTGCTCGCGACGCTGGAGTGCACTATCGGACTGTTGCTGATCACCGGGCGGTGGCTGCGAGTGGTCATCTACCTGCTTGGGGGTCACCTGGTCGGCATCTTGTCTCCTGCCGTGCTGCTGGCCGGGCGGGAGTTCGCCGGGCCACACCACATGCCTACCTTGGAAGGCCAGTACGTCCTTAAAGACGTGATCCTGGTGGCCGTGGCCATGGTGATCGCTACCACTGTGCGCGGTGGTGCTCTCATCGACGGCGGGCCCTCTTCCCCGAAGAACAAGTAGTGATCTGGAGGGGCGGGCCTCATTCGCCTCTCCAGATCACTACTTTGGAGTCCGGGATACTCGGTCCGGTGAGCTGCCATTGGCTCCGGATACCGAGTTTTTGATAGATATGCCCGAGGTGGGTTTCACTGTCCTGACGGACAGATGGAGCTGTCGGGCGATCTGCCGGTTGGTTCGTCCGGCTCCGTCCGCACGCCCAAACCGGCCGCCACGGCGAGGAGGACGAAGCAACGCCCGGTAAGGCCATTAAGCACAAACGCCGATCGTGTGAAGTTGTGCGGTGGGGAGAGGCGCGGCAGTCGTTGCACCAGCCGCGCTCTAGGTCACCGGGCTGTCGTGTTGGCGGACTACAGGTCGTGCAGGTTGAGCTGATGGGTCGTGGCCACGTTCGAGTTCCTGCTGACGCTGGAGATGCGGGAGCGGCAGCCGGCATGCTGCAACATCGCCATCACCGGGTCCCCGAAGGGCGGCCGTGGACTGTCGCGGCGATAGCGGCGGCGGCCTGTGAGTCCAGCTCGAACAATTCTCGCAGGGCATCGGCGTAGGGCGCGCCTCCACCGATCTCGGCGAGCTGCTTGACCCGCACCGTGGGGGCGTGCAAGAGCTTGTCCACGACTCGCCGCATCGTGTGGGCCAGCTCATCGCGCACGGCGGTGTCCAGGCCGGGTAGCCGACCGTCCAGCCGCAGTAGCTCCGTGTCCACCACCTCGGCGGCCCGCTGGCGCAGCGCGGTCACCGTCGGAATGACCTCCGCGGTGCGCTGGGCCATCAGGTAGCGGCGCACCTCCTCCGCAATGAGGCGGTGCGCGGCGCTGATCGCGCTGGCGCAGGTCGTGCGCTGCTCCAGCCGGTGGGCCAGGGTGGTCAGGTCCAGCAGGGTCACGCCGGGCAGGTCACCCACCCCGGGCTCAACGTCGCGGGGCAACGCTAGGTCGCAGATGACGAGCGGGGCCCGATAGCGGCTGCGGGCGTCAGTCACCTGCTCGACACTGAGCACCGCCTCGGTCGCGCCGGTGCAGCAGATCACCAGGTCTGCAGTGGTCAGCACAGCGGTTACGTCGTCCACGCCAACGACTCGAGCGGGAGTGCCCTTAGCCTGGCACAGCGCCGTCAGCCGCTGTGCGCTGAGCTGGGTGCGATTGGACAGCACGATTTCGGCCACCCCGGCTCGGCGCAACTGCGCCGCGGCGAGGTTGCCCATCGACCCAGCGCCGAGCACCAGCGCTCGCCGACCCACAAGGCCCGGCCGGTCGGCACGGGCCAGCGCCGCCGTGGCGGCCGCGAGAGCCTCAGAAACCACCGAGGCACCGGCGGCGTCGATGCCGGTCTCAGTGTGCGCCCGTTTACCCACCCGCAGCGCCTGCTGCACGACCTCATGCAGGGTGCGCCCGACGGTGCCCGCCTGCTCGGCACCCGTGTACGCGGCGCGCAACTGACCAAGGATCTGCTGCTCACCGATGACCATCGAGTCGAGCCCGGCCGCCACTGAGAACAGGTGCTCCACGCCAGCCGCCGCGTAATGCACGTAGAGGTGGTCCGACAACTGGTCCAGCGCAATCGCCGACTGGCGCGCCAGTACGGCGGTGATGTCAGCTAGGCCACCGTGAAAGCTCTGCACCACCGCGTAGACCTCGACCCGGTTACAGGTGGACAGCAGCAGCGCCTCGGCGACATGCTCGCGCGTGAGCAGCTCACAGAGAACCTTGCCGACGTCCTCGACGGGCACCGCAGCACGCTCCAGCACCGTAATCGGAGCGCTGCGGTGGGACAGCCCCACAACCAGCAGACTCATCGGCCCACCACGATCCAGTTGGGCACGCACCGGACGCCGCTAGCGATCAGCAGGCCCGTAGTTGCCATTTCCTTTGCCTTCCTATGGCGCGATCCCTGGATTTCCGCATCGTCGGTCACCGCGACCTTCTTGATGTGCTACTCAAAACGGAACGGAAACGCTGTTCCTCGGGGTCCGCACGAGGAGCCCGAGGAACGGATGAGCGTGGTGATTGGTCCCTGGCGCCGCGGCCGCACTTCTCGGTTGGGCAAAGCGGACACTGGCCGGAGGGCGGGAGCTCCAAGGTGGGGAACATCCGGCCGAACCGTCCCGTGGGCGAATCGACACCCCGGGAACTTCCAGACCACGAACTGAAAATCCATGCCGTGTTGACATACTTCCTTCTTCCAAGAACGGCGGCCTGACTCGGGCGCAGACCAGGCATGCGTCCCTGTGACGACGTGTCCGTCTCGGCGCGTTGGCGTGGGGATAACCAGGTTCGCGATGAGCGGAATGACGTCTCTTGAGGACGTACTGTGACGGTGTTGGGACGACGGACAGACGTCAATACGAGGCACCGGGTACGCGCACACGTACCCTGGCAAGCAAGTCGGTCCTGTATCTCACCCAATTGGTGGCATACCGGTGTGGTGCAGTCTGCCCCCGGCGCTGACACACCTGGGACCGCCCACGTCCTGGTACCCAGCCCGACGCGGCCGCCGGCCCCCGCGCGTCGGCCCGGTTCGGGCCCGCGCCACCGCGCGGCTTCGATCTCGTCATCGGCCTACCGCCGGATGGTGGCGCACCCACCACCGGCCGAGCCGAGTACGCCGCCGTCCCACCGGCTCGCTGACGGAGATCCCCGACGGGATATCCACGCTCTAGACCGCGGCGCTCCGCTCGCCGGGTTGTCCTCTACCGCGATCATGGGACCACCCTGAGCGGGTTTCTCCCACGAGCATGGGACCACCTGGTTGCCAGTGATGAGGCCACCCGCCGTCACCGGTTCGACATACGCCACGCCGTCGCCATCGAGGCCGTTGATCCGCCGGCGCAACAGTGCCCGCGCAACTCCCCACCGAGGCGGGAAGGCTCACAGCCGGACCGCCGGACCGGCCACCACATGATCAGCATCGCCAGTCAAGATCAAGCCGACGCACCGCAGCCGTCCCGACAGCTCAGCAGTCACTTCCGAGCTGAGCGTGCTGAATAGCTACCGGCGCTGGTCTCCCAAGTTGATCAAAAGTCTGGACGAGGTATCAACGCTGGGCGTTCGCTCCTCTTTGACCTGTGACGCCGGTCCTTCGCCGCGCGTATTTGACGGGAGACGAGCCAGTGGATCAGATTTTGTACTGGAACGAGGTCGCCACCGAGGCCGACCGCACGACGCACACCACGGGCGCACCGACCGAGGCCGGAGTCCGGGGTCCGGCCGGCACCTTCCCTCTCGGGTTGTGGGAGATGATCGGGGAGAAGGGTCTCAGCAGGACCTTCCTTGGTGTGCACTGGCTATTCGACGCCTTCGCCGTAACCGAGGCTGGCGAGATGGACCTCAACCGCAATCTCGGCGGAGTCAGGCCCGGCCTTGACCTCGCCAATGACCTCGCTGCCCACAGGCTCCATGCGGCCAACGCGGCCGGGTCCCGCCCAGCGCAATCGGAAGCGCCCGATCCGCGGACGCTGGCCGGGTGGTGAGCCCCACCAGCGTCCATCCGCGTTGTGGCGCGTGGAGCGGACGCCGTGATGGTCGCCAGGCAGTAGCGAGATGAGCCTACAGAGGGGTGTGGTCATGGCCATGATCGGAGGATCTGGGCGGGCGCCCACCGGGATGGTTGAGCGCGGTGATGTGCTGGGCGCGGTGGAGCGGCTCCTCAATGACGCCGGCGAGGGCCGGGGTGGGGCGCTATTCGTGGTCGGGCCGGCTGGGTTGGGCAAGACCACCGTGCTCGAGCACGCGATCACCATGGCGAGACCACGGTTTGCGGTTGGTGTTGGGTGCGGTGACCAGGTGGAGGCGGTGTT
Organism: Pseudonocardiaceae bacterium; assembly: GCA_036266995.1. Taxonomy (GTDB): domain Bacteria; phylum Actinomycetota; class Actinomycetes; order Mycobacteriales; family Pseudonocardiaceae. Next base: position 9,991 of record DATAWX010000101.1, read on the forward strand.
GCCGTTCGGCCTGATTGGCCAGGCTCTCGATCCACTTCTGGACGGGAGGCTTCCTGGTGGCAGCATGGCGTTAGACGCTGACGGTGGTGACGCCGCCGGCATCTCCGTGCAGGCCCGTTTTTATGGCATTCTCCGGGGTGTCCGGGAGGCGGCGGTGCGTCCGCTGCTGGTGGCCCTTGATGACCTGCACTGGTCGGATCCGGACTCGCTGACGGTGATCCACCTGATCTGCCGTCGGCTGGCCTGTCTGCCGGTGGCATTGATCGCCACTACTCGCCCGTGGCCGGCGGAGGCGGTCACCTCGGCGCAGGATCTGGCCGCTCAAGGATTGGCCGAGATCGTGGCGCTGGCTCCGCTGAGCACTGCCGCTACCAGGGAGCTGTTGTGTTCCCAGGTGAGCGGGGAGGTCCCGGTCGAGGTAGTGGGCCAAGCCATCGAACTGTGTGGTGGCAATCCGTTGCTGGTGGAACAGGTCGCCGCCGAGCTAAGCCGAAGCGGGAGGCTCTCGGAGGGACAGGTCTGGTTTTCTCGGTTCGTCGGAGTGGGCGAGGCTGGGCGGCGCTACTTGCAGGCGGCGAGCGTTCTGGGTACCCGATTTCGGGTCGCCGTCGCGACGGAAGTGGCCGGACTATCCGCCACCGAGGCCGCCACCGAGATCGACGGTCTGTTCCGCGGCGGCCTGCTGCACGAGGCCGAGGACGGGTGGGCGCGGTTCACCCATGCGCTGATCCGGCAGGGGATCTACGGCGACATCGCGCCTCCGGTGCGCGGGGACCTGCATGCGGCCTGCTTTCGCACTTTGATGTCCTCCGGAGCTTATCCGGCGGAGGCCGCCGAGCATGCGATGGCCGCTCACCTGGCCGGTGACGCTGATGCGGTGGCCACGGTGGCGCGGGCGGGGCATGAGGCGTTGCGGGTTGGCGCGGTTCGAACTGCTCGCCACTACTTGGAAGCGGGGATACGGCTCGCGGGTGAGCCCGCGCCGACTGGACTGCTCCTCGACCTGGGTGCAGCGTTGGTCGCCGACGGTGCCAGCAAGGAGGCGATAGCCGTCTACGAGCAGTTGTTGTGCTTTCCTGAGCTGTCGACCGCTGACCGTATCGCCGTGTTGCGCCAGCTCGGACACGCCCTGTTCATCATCGGCCAATTCGAGCGCGCCGCAGCCTGCTGTGAATCCGCGGCGGGTATGGCCGAGGCGGATTATCCGGAACTCGCTGTCGGAGCCCTGCTCGACCAGGCCTTTCACCACCAAACAACCTCCGGTCCCCGAGCCGCGCTACGGTGGGCGAACCGAGCCGCTGAGCTGGCCACGGCCCGTGGGGTCATGCAAGCCTCTGCGCAGGCGGCTTGGGGTGCGGTCGCCTATCGCTGCGGTAACCCCGACGGCCTGGAGACGGCAGCGACCGCTGTTGCCCGCGTGGATCTAATCCCGACATCGCGGTCCATGGAATGGCACAGATACCAGCATCCCGCTCTGAGCTACGCGATCCTGGCCGTACAGGCGGAGCGGTTCACCGACGCCGAACGACTCCTCACCGATCTCCTGAGCTCGACCGAACGCCGACGCGAACCACTCATCTTGCTCCTGGCAGCGATGGCGTGGATCGACGGCCTGTGCCGGCTGGGGCGGCTGAGTGAGGCGCTCGTTGTCGCCGATCGTCTTGACGAGCTCGCCGAGTTGTTCACGTACACTTCCCCGTTGGCCATTATGTACCGGGCGTTGGTCCTACTTGAGCAAGGACAACTGGAGCAAGTAGCTCGCTGCTGCGCGCAGCTGCCGACCACGACCCACCACGACCGGTACAGTGTGCATCGCGCCGACGGGTTGGAGCTTCAGGTACGGGCAGTCCTGGCATACCGCCAAGGAGACGCCGAGACTGCGTGCTCGTTGTTCGCCCGGCTTGAGCAGTGGGCTGACCGCACTGGCGAGGCCGATCCGTCGTATATGCCGTGGGCGGCCGATGCGATCGCCGCCCATCTCGCCTGTGGCCGAGACACCGACGCACAGCACGTCCTGGGCTGGGTCGCACAGCGCGCCGAGGTTCTTCCCAGCCGGTGGCCGAAAATCGTTGTCGCTACCGGAAAGGCCGCCCTCGCCGAGCGAGCTGGGGACCGAAGACTCGCGGAGAACTACTTCACCCAGGCGCTCAACCTCTACGCCGAGCTGCCCATGGCGCTGGCCCGGAGCCGGACACTGGCAGACTACGGCGCCTTCTTGACCCGTGGTGGTGAGATCGCCCGGGCGCGGGTACTGCTCGCGGAAGCGCTGCACATCGCTGAGGAATGCGGAGCCGGTTGGCACGCCAACCGCGCGCGGGCCGAATGGCGACGAGCCGGTGGGCGCGCCCGCACCCACAAACCCGACGAGCTCAGCCCCCAGGAAGCCGCCGTCGCCCAGCTCGCTCAGGCCGGACGAACCAACCGGCAGATCGCCCAACAGCTCCATCTGTCCGTCAAGACAGTGGAAACCCACCTTGGGCATATCTATCAAAAACTCGCCATCCGCAGCCGATGGCAGCTCACCGGACGCACAATCCCGGACGCCAAAGTATGATCTGGAGGGGCCGATGAGGTCCGCCCATCCAGATCACTACTTTTGCGCACCGCGCTTCGCCGTAGGTGTGACCGCGGCTGTCATCGACAGCACCACGTGCTCGGCAGCTTCTCCACGACTCGAGCCGGTTTCCGCGCTGTTGTGCGGTGGAGACCGGCAACGCAAAGGCAAGGGTGACTACCTGGACGCCATCAACGCCGCGAAGGCCGCGAAGCAAGGGCACCGCCCGAGCGTGCCGAAATCCAAGGACGGCAAGGTCGAGTCACTGCGGGTCCTGCGCGTCGCGCACAACGCAGTGAATCACGCCGGGTCATGCTGTGTATGCAGATTGTTTCAGCTACGCGACCAAGTGCGCAAACCGACCCGGATGCAGTTCGTCCACACGTGCGCCGCATGGCGTCCCGACACTACAGACGCTACCGATCCCGCTACGGCGACCGATAGCGCTGAAATCGCTCACCCAGTGCATCCTCGACCTCGGGGACGAAATCACCTATGCTCGACGAGTTCATCAAGCCGATCGTCACAGACCGCGAACCCCACCTGCTCCGTCTGACCGGCATCGGCATCGAGGTCGCAGGGAAGCTGCAGCCGGCAGCACCCAAAAAACTTGCACTCAACGCCGACGGGGTGTCTTCACCGAACTCGCCCTCGCCATCTGAACATCGCACAACCCGCCGTGGACCGTGCCTGCGCCCGCTAATGCAACAACGGCGCTCCAACCCAATGCCAATCCCCCACCAAGCGTGGTGACTGATGCTGGGCGCACCCGAGGCATCACAAAGGGTCGCCCGCCATCACCGACATTGACTTCACCGAGGGGTCGCGATCACGATGACGACCGCCACCATTAGTTACCTTCCCACCGACACCACAGCCAGCGTGGCAGACCTGTTGCGCGGGATCCACGACGGGGATCCCGCGTCCTGGGATGAGATCCTCCGCCGGTACGACAAGCTCGTGTCTAGGACGGTGCGGTCGTTTCGGCTGCAGGAGGCCGACGCAGTCGACGCGATGCAGATGACCTGGCTGCGGCTGGCCGAAAACGCTCATCGGGTGCAGTTCCCCGAGCGCCTGGGTGCGTGGCTGGCCACCACCGCCCGCCGCGAATGCCTGCACATCGTGTGCCAAGGCAAGCTCAAACTGATTTTCACTGACGTGGTGCCAGAACCTGCCTCCGACCCCTCTTCGGGTCCCCAGCAGCGTGCCATCGACGCTGACACCACACAGACGCTGAGGAAGCTCATCGACGAGTTGTCGCCGATGCGGCGAACCCTGATACGGATGCTGTTCACCGACAATCCTTGCTCCTACGACGACGTTGCTCGCATCACCGGGATCCCGCTGGGCGGGATCGGGCCTACTCGTGCGCGAGCCTTGCGGCAGCTGCGCGACAATCTTGACGAACACGAGATGGGACTGGCCGCCTGGCAATGACTACCTCGGTGAACTGCGCCGGATCCTCGTCGCCGACTTGTACTGCGCCAGACTCGACACAATGCCCGTGATCTGGCGTTTGGTCCTGCTGGTGGATTAGGACATGATCGCGCATCGTGCTGTTCGACTACTGTATTTGATGGATGTGACAGTGTTCGGCTGGTTCGTCGGTGGGATGACGATCCGCCGAATTCTCGCCTAGAGGTGGCGTCCGACACCGCGACGGAACGGCTGCGCACCAAAGCCGAGGCATTCACCGCCTGCGGCGCACCAGTACTGTCAGTGACCACCAACGTCAGCGACGCGGCGGCTGTCAACACGCGTCGCCAAGGTCACCGATGTCGTCGGGCTCTACCTCACCCCGCCGGACAACGCGGTTGTGTTGTGCATCGATGAGAAGTCCCAGATCCAGGCCCTAGACCCCGACCGCGCCAACGCTGGCGATACAGCCCGGCGTGCGCCAGCGGTGCACCCACGACTATGCCCGTCATGGCCCCCCTTCGTCTGGACCAAGACCGCGACCAGATCCTCACCAAAGCCAACCGTTAAACAAACCTCAGACGCGGACCACTAGGATATCATTATTCTCAAGCCCTGTTTTAATGGGAGCCCCAGGGCTGTCAAGTTACTCCTCAGTTATTCGTCCTGGCGCCGACTGCGTGCTGGATCAGATCCGCGATCCCGAAGTGATTGTCTTGGACGGCGCCGAACTGGCCCGCCTTAGGCTGGAAATTGGGTTGGGCGACGAAGTATGATTGTGAGTCGTTGAGCAGTAGGCCAATGAAGACCTCGGCGACGATCCTGCCACCCACCGGCCCGAGCATTTGCCCTTTTTTGATGAGCTCGGCTTCTTTGAGGATGTAGTACCACAGCGGCGTCTGGTCTCCAAAGAGGCCGACGAGTCGATTTTTCTCTGCATCGCTTATCTCCGGGACGCTTTTATCGTCTGGGTATCCTGTGCCGATAGTGAAGGGGAAGTCAGGATTACTGGTGCTGATGATCTGGTTGTCGGGAATGCCCATGGCGCAGGCCACGGCCTGGCCAGTAGGCAGACCAAGGGCCTTACCACGCAGTAAGTTACGCGCGGCCAACGAGGTGGGGCCTGTGGGGGCGGCGCCCACTGACGGCGCCATATGGCCTAGCCCCGCGGCGATCTGGGTGTCGATAGTCCGGGCGGGCTGCAATTTTGGGTCATCTTTCCCGTCGAAACTGAAGAAGCGGAACCATGCCACGCGATGCTCGGGGTCAAGCGGCTTACCGCCGCGCAGATCACGGTCGCTAGTAGTGTCGAAAATTGGCAACTCCATGGCGCCCGGCGTGTCATCCGGGTCGGTGAGCTGATTGAGACCGTAGTTGAAGCGTACCATGCTGTGGCCGAAGCGGTAGGCAGCGGCGGAGAATTCGACCGGCATAAAGGGTCGGTGGTGCGGTTGGAAGAACCGCAGGTTGCCGGTCCAGTGTATTACCGTGCCGGTGTTCGGATCCGTGACGGGAACCAGGATTTGGTTGATCAGCTCTTCGCCGACAACTCTCGCGAGGAAGTCATGGATGACCAACCACTGATAGTGGAACCGAACGATCTGGCTTGAGGTGGCGAAGTCATCGGTGGGCTTCAATTCATTAACCACCGCGTTGTGATACTTGATGAATGCGAGGTGCAAGTTCGCGACTATGGAGTTCTCGTCATTGCGCGGGTCGCCGATGATTGCAGTGCCTGCGGCGTTGCGCTGGAGATCATCTTGTTGATCCTTGGGCAACAGATGTTTGCGGCCCTGCGTGTCATAGAGGAACACGTCCTGGTCAGGTCCACCGCCGTAGACACTGTCTAGGTCGAAACGAGGGGTGCGGAAGTCACGCAGCGCGTCCGGGTCGTTGATGCGATCCAGTTGAGACACCGGGTCGAACGTAAGATCGTGATCAATGAATTGCCCGAGATAGGTGAATCCAGACGATAGGCCATTCACTGGGTCGGCGATGTTCGAAGGACGATTGTCGACACGCTCCACGTCTACGGCTTTTTCGATCACCGTATCCGCCAGCTCAATCAAATCGGCATCATCGGGCTTGAATGCTCGCAGGTGACGGAACAGACGCCCGAAACGACCCTCGTGGAACTGTGATCGTGGCGTAGCCATCAGACCCCGTGGCACTGCGCCATGGTTAACTGTCATTGTACTTGCCTTCCTTGTCGCTCACAGTGGCGGAAATTTCTCTTGATGTCTCTGACTCAAAGCGCACAAATCTGACGTTAGTGCCGATTACCGAAGTGGGCGGCTACGGTGGCCGCGGGTAGGACTGTGTTGTATACAGCGGCGTCGGCGATGCTGCCGGCATAGAAGGTGGCCCCGCTTTGGAGCGCCCCGATCCGCAGTCCGGGTGCGGAGGTGAGTCGTTGGGTGCCGCCGTGGCCGGTGGCTACCGGCGCGCCGTCGATGTAGAGCGTTATCTCGCCGGTGGCCTGGGCGCGGGTGAACACCAGGTGGTGCCACGCGTTGTCGTTAAGCCCGGCGGACGAGTGAAGGGAGATGTCGGGGTTGCCGGTGCCGGCCCATACCTGCCCGGAGGCATCGAGCGACGTACCGAAGTCATCGACGATGCCGGGAACTTCGGCATCGAGCAGGCCAGCCGCCTGCCACCACTGCGTTACGCCGATGCCCACTCCGCCGCCATGGGTGGCAAACCACAGCTCAAGGCTGAAATCGTCACGAATGTCGCGGGGCAACAGGACGTACTGGTTTACCCCGTCGAAGGTGACCGAGGTGGCCTGTGCGGGGCCTGGGGCGCCAAGGTGGGGGTGGTTGTAGTAGCTGCCGTGGTGGTCTCCCACGATGTCGTAGGCGACGGTTCCGCTGATTTCGGCCAGCGGCCAGTACGCAACCAGTCCCCCGGTGCCCAACACGGCTTGGGTGTATGCCCCGGCCGGGATGGCATTGCTGGGCGCTGCAGCTAGGTGGACCCAGCGGGCTACTGATGGTACTCGATTGTGATCGGTGAGGAAGAGCATGTACCAGCCGGGTGGAGCTAGATTGGGTTCCCCGGTGATCTGAACCTGCACGATGCCGCCACCCTGGATGACGATCGGCAGATCGACCAGACGTTGAGTGGTATTGAATGAATGCGTAGTCACCCCGGGCCGAATCAGGCTGACCCACTGGATGGCGTCGGCGTTGGGAGTGGCGATATTGACGGTTTGCCCGTAACGCCACTCGGTGGTTACTGTACTGATCGCCGGACGTGCACCCCGAAAGAGATACGGCGGGGAATAAATCTCTAGTTTCAGTTCTTCGTTAGGGTCTGGTGGTTCCCAGTTGACCTGGTGGCCCCGGTCCGGATTGCCGCTGGCAGTGATAACCCGCCCATCGGGCAGCAGCAGCGCCACCGAGTGATACATGCGGGTCACCGACGCTGCTGCTAGCTGTTTCCAACCCAGCTCCGGATGCTCCGAATCGAAGATCTCGGCGTGATTGGTCGCTTCCGCTTTCACTTCGTCGCGTTGCGAACCGCCGGTGACGAGCACCGTGCGGTCAGGCAGCAGCGTGGCGTTGGGGTGTTTGCGGGGAGAGTTCAGTGCAGCCGCTGGCCGGTAGATCGGCGTCTGTTGGGTGAAGTCGACAATATCCACGTTGGCGATGGCCTCGCCCTTGCCCGGTGCACCACCAATGATCATCACTTTTTGGATTCTGAGCGGGTGGAAGCAGCACGCTGGCGCACTGGTCGCGAGCGTCCAACCGAGAGATACCGTCTACCGGAGTTACGCTGGCCGGGCTGCGGGTCATATCTAGCCGCAGCGGAGGGGCGGGCCCATCGTCCATGTGGCCCCCGGCGTAGAAAACTGATCCGTTGGTCAGCAGGTACAAATGGGCATACAGCGGCAGGCCGCTGAAGCTAGCGGGCATCAGCAGCGGCTGCCAGAAATCAGCGATCGGGAAGAAACTCTCCAGTGTAGCGTTGCGCACGCCAGCGGCGTGTTCATCCAGTCCCGCGGCGGCCAGAACCCGCCCATCTCCCAACGTGATCACGCTGGGGTACCAACGGCCGTGTGCCATCGGCCGCACGACCGCCCACTGCTGGGAGACCGGGCTAAATACCAACGTATCGGGCCGACCCGCGAACGCCCTTCCGTTGCCGTCGTAGGCCAGCGTGCCGCCGGTCGACAGTATTCGGCCATCAGCCAGGACCGTCTCCCCACCACAGAACAAGTCCAAAACCTTGTTCTGCGCATCGCGGGGTGTCGCAGGGTGGAAAAAGTTTGTGTCCTGTCCCGATGGCGAGCTGACCGTCGGATCCCACACCACACTTGTCCAAAACTTCAACGCAATATTACCAAAGTTAGGATCAGCAAAACGCACGGCGCTGTTACCTGAGCCGGCCGCGAAAAGTACCTTTCCGTTAGGCAGCATCGCTGCGTGTACAGCCAGTACCTCGGAGTCGAACGGCAGCACCTCCCAACTGCCCTGGATCGCTGGGTCTCCCGGGTCAGATGTCGCCGTTGCGTTGATCGCTGTAGCGGTAGGTCGGATGGTTGTGGACGTGGAGATTCGGTTCGAGACGTCGGTCATAGCGATCATCACCTCGCGCGGTGGAGTCAGGGTCGTGATTCGGCCCACCTAGTAGAGGCGCCTGCGCGGGTCACTGATACACCCGATCGAAAATCATTCGAGATGGCGATGCGGGCGGTCATGGAGGATGGCCCGTCCTCGGCGATCAATTACGACACGCTTGCCCCGCGCACCCAGGACGGGACTGTCTGACTAGAGCCTGTCCTGTGGTATGGGAGGCGTCGCGGAGCGCGATTCTGATCGAGGCAACATTCGATGGTTCCGCGGAACATGTAGTCGCGTTTGTCGTATCGGGTGGCCTCGGCGCGGTGGGCCTTGAACTTGTCGATGGCGCGCTCGACGGTGTTGCGCTGCTTGTTGGTTCTCGGGCTCGAACTTGGGCGGCCGCCCGCCGTGGCGGCCCCGACGCAGCCGGTTGGCGGTCAGCTTCGTCAAGACCCGGGCGTAGCCGAGGCGGGGAACAGGCACAGCGCGAGCACGAGCGGTTTTGGACTAACGCGGTGTGGAACGAGTCGATTGTTTAGGATCTTTCTCACGTTCGAGCTCGATCGGCTGCGCTGGCCGCTTTCGAAAGCGCGACCAGTGCGTTCTTCCCTGGGTAAAGGAGGAATGCGGTGCCCTTCGTGTGTACGAAGTCTGAGAGACCTTTTACTGTTACGCTGCCGCCGTTGCCCGGAAGTGTGAAGTCCGCGCTTGCGCCGGGCACGGCGCGGTTTCCAACCAGTGCGTCCTGGGTACGGCGATTTACGTTATAAACTGGGCTAAAGTCGTTCCGATTAACCCAGTCGATCAGAGTGTAAAATTGTCGGCGCAGGTCGGCACACAGGAAGATGCCCACAATTCCGCGGTCGGCGCCGTCGTCCCCGCTACCCTGCAGCGGCGGGCCGTAAGGCATCCCTCGGCGGAGGATCTGCGGCGCACCCTCGACGATCGGGTCGAGGGGAGTGTCGCGCGGGTTCACGACCCGGATGTGGGCAGAAAACGGACACCGATGGCCGTCTGGATCTTGAGTCGCATAGCTGAAGTCGTTGCTTGTGGCTAACTCCGAGTCAGGGCGGTCGGGCGAGAGAACAAGCGGCGCTCCGTTGCGCCACCGACCCATCATCTTTGCCGCCAGCAGCTCCTCGGCGTCGACTGTAGCCAGCTCTGGGAACAGCCGCGGCCCCTGCGTACTCAGGAACAGGTTGAACGCCGCGACGTCCTGATAGAGCCAGCGAAATGCCCCGTACGTACTATCACGCACAAGATCCGCCGCGGGGCCATCGCCGGGAGCCGAGGGGAACTCGGACGTGGAGTAACCCAACAAAAAGTTACGGAAATCGACCTGAGGCGGTGTGACGGGGACATCGCTCCAACAGATATCGGGATGTGAGATGCCATCGGTGTAACCGAAGTGTAGCTTGGCACCGCCAAGTGAATGTGCCTCGAGAATCGTACTGTCCATTCGGGGAATAAGCTCCGTGAGCCCGCACCCGAGTGCCATTTGTCGTACCATCCGAGTCGCATCCTGAGCGGCCTCATCTGAACGGCAATAAATGTGCACAACGCAGTGGACGTCCTCGTTGTCGAACCGGCCCTCCCACCAGCCCGCCGGGTCGCTGCGACTGCCGGTAACATCACCCAGGGCAACGGCATCCGGCCCAGCCCTGTAGACAGCGTCGAATTTCGCCAGCAACGCTGGGTCGACTCCGAGGGTGCCCAAGCCGTTGAACGAGATACCGATATTAAGGAGTGGGTCCAACACTGCCTCAAGTTGCACGTCGGCCATGGTGATGACCTGTGTCAGCTCCCCAATAAAGGCACACGCTCCGTTACGGTCACCGAATCGGAAAATCAGATGACGGGAAGTCGGACACTTGTACAAGCCGACGACCACTGCCTGCACTCCGCCCAAGTCGATCTGCACCTCGCACCGCTTAGGTGCTCACGGCGGACTGCTGGCCAAGTTGTTTCTTGACTTCCCGGACGGTGGTGTCGCCGAACGCCGAGAACATGTAGCCGTGACCCTCGTTGCCAACCGTTGACGTGCCCAACGCCTTCACGTTGAGTCCGTGGCTGAACTCGTAGAAGGTGTTGGGATTATTGAGTTCATCCCACTGCGGCGCGCCCTCCACGAGAGAAAAGATCTCCTGAAAGACCGGCCCGAGCTCCTTGCGGAAGAACTCGGTATATTGCTCCGGATCGCCATCGTACTCCGTGAGGACCTGGATGTATTTGTTGTCAATCACCAGGACCCGGGCGTAGTGCACGATCTCCGACTGGGCTAGCACGGTATCCATCGCCGGCTGAACCTGCTCGGCGAAGACGGCGGCGAGTTGCTGTAAGCGCTGCTGGGACTCTGGGTCCTGCTTGAGCGGAGCAGTGAGATTGAGAGCGGTAGCCATCGTAACGCCTTCCTAGACGCGGACAAATATCGTAGTTTGTCGACGAACCGGCGTGGATAGCCGACATCCACCCCTTGAGCCCGCCGTTGTACCGTTCATTCATGGGCAGCTTGACCTGTGTGTTCGTTGCCCGCCCATCGCGGGACGACCTCATCCTTTGCCATGCCAATGCTTCGTCCCACAGCTTCGGTGTCTCGACGTCCTCCCCGCCCGCCGGTCCAAACCGGCCACCACAAAGTAAAGAGGACCAGCAACGCCTGGTAAGTACGTCATCCTCAACCCCGATTGGGTGAACTCGTGGGGCATGAGGAAACCCGGCGGCAGCCACCGAGTGCCGCCGATTAGTGACGCTGATCACTTTGCTGCTCGACGTAGTGGATGATCGTCGCGTCATGATCGTTTTCGAGATCGACGCAGCGGTGGGTCAGTGTTGGTGCAGTGGCGCAAGCCACGCTGACGGTGTCGCACCGAAGGGTGCCATGTACACGTTCACCGAGCCGGTGATGTACTAAGGATCTTGTGCAAGATCCGGTCGATCACGACAGGATGGGTCCATGCCCGAGCATCGTCGCCGGTTCAGCCCGCCGCAGCGCGTTGTGGAGGTTTCGGAGTCTGATCGGCTGGGGTGCACCGAGCCGACGGTGGTGCTGTGGCGGCGCTTCGCGGAGGAAGGCTTAGCGGACTTTCGGTGTTTGTCCCAATCCATCGCGGGCAAGATCTCCCTTGCTCCGCCATGGCCAACGTTTTATCCCACCTCCAGCTTCGGTAGCTCGACGTCCTTCCCCGTGCACCGGCGGGAACCACCAATCCACAGGCAAGAGGACGAGCAACGCCCGGCAAGTACGTCGCGCTCAACCCCGATCGGGTGAACTGTGTGGCGAGGAAGATCCAGACCCGGCGGCTGTGACCAAGCACCGTTGATTCGTCGCGCTGATCACTCCGCTGCTTGAGGTCCGTGTGGGTCGCCGTCGCGTCTGCGTCTCGCAAGGTTCTGTGGCGTTGGTCAGTGGGGCGCATGGCGTAGGCACCGGTCACGCCCGGATCAGAGGGGCGAGCTCGGCGAACTCAGTCGGGAGCCGATGCCGGAGATTGACATCGGTGGCGAGCTCGAGTGGCTGCGGCGCAGATTCTACCGGGACGCGTGCCCGCGCCGATCCCCGATCGGGGGATCGGCCGTCAAGGGGCTGTTCCGCCGCGGGTGGTCCGGGAGCGTTGCTCAGGGTGCGGGGCGCCACTTCCTGCTCAAGGGCGCCTTTGGCAGACCAGGTCGGATGTCCAGGCTAGGGGGGTACTTCAGGATCGAGTCTGCTACTACCCGTCGTTCCCGCATTCGGTCACACTGCTGACCGGGAGACACCGGGTACTACATGTGGCTGGGGACCTGGGAGCTGTATGGACCCAGGGACGCAGCGGGGTGGCGAGCGCGATCGACGTGGGCGTGGAGTGGCGGGCGTTAGGCCCGGTGGAAGTCATGGTCGGCGGCCGGTTGGTCAATTTGGGGCCACCGACGCAGCGTGCGCTGTTTGGGCTGTTATTGAGTCGGGTGAATCAGCCGGTAGCGCTCGATGCGGTGATTGAGCAATTGTGGGCGGGTGCTCCTCCACCGGCGGCGATGGCGTCACTGCGGGCGTATGTGTCGAATCTGCGGCGAGTGTTGGAGCCGGATCGGGCGCCCCGGGCGCCAGCTGCGGTGTTGCGCACACGGGCCCCTGGTTATTTGTTGGACAGCCGAGGCGTGGAGTTCGATGTGCGCCGGTTCACCGGGCATGCCACCGTCGGTTGGGAGGCGTTGAGTCGAGCCGACCCTGAGCAGGCCTTGAGTGAGTTCGACGCGGCGCTGGGGCTGTGGCGCGGGCAGGCCTACGCCGATATGCGCGATGCCGTGTGGGCGGCATCGGAGGTAGCGCGGCTGGAGGAGCTGCGATTGTCGGTGTTCGAGGCCCGGTGCGCGGCGCTGGTCGAGCTGGGTGCCCACGACCTGGCCGCTGCCGAGTTGGAGGCGCAGGTGCGGGGCCATCCGCTACGCGAACACGGCTGTGAACTGTTGGCCCTGGCGCTGTACCGGGCGGGGCGGCAGGCCGACGCACTGCGGGTATTGCGGACCACACGGACGCTGCTGGCCGACGAGCTGGGCATCGACCCCGGGACAGCACTGCAACGCCTGGAGCGCGACATTCTCACCCAGGCGCCAGTGTTGGACTGGCACCCGCCGATCTCGCCACGCATCGAGGTCACAGTCGCACCGGCCTCGACGACTGGCCCGGCGCCGGCCGAGGAGCAGGACATCTTCGTTGGTCGCGAAGCGGCGCTACAGCGACTGGTCGACGCATTGGCCGTGGCGACGGGCGGCCGGGGGCGGGTGGTACTGGTCGGCGGCGAGGCAGGGATCGGCAAAACCAGCTTGCTGCGCCGTTTCGGCGAGTTGGTTGGTGTGCCGGTGGTCTGGGGTGCCTGTCCGGAGCACGTCGCCGCTCCTCCGCTGTGGCCCTGGGAGAAGGTGTTGCGCGCGATGCGCACCCGCTGCCCGGAACGTCCGGTGCCGGACTCGGTGTCCGAGCTGCTGGACGGCGACACCCAGCAGCTCGGGGAGGGCTTGGACGTGGCCGGTGCCGCGTTGCGGCAATTCGAGGCGATCGGCCAGTACCTGACCGACGGACCGGACCCGCTGGTGGTGCTGCTTGATGACGTACACCGGGCCGATCTGGCCTCACTGCGGCTGCTGGCCCACCTGGCCGACACCATCACTACCGGTCGGTTGCTGCTGGTGGCCTCCTACCGGGACCACGAATCCACCGCGGTGGCAGAGACACTGGCCGCACTAGCCCGCGCCGAAGCCTTGAGGATCGAGTTGACCGGCCTGGACGCCGAGGACACCCAGGTGCTGGTGAGCGCGGTGGCTGGCAGGGAGGTCAGCAAGTACACCGCGGAAAAGCTGTGGGCCCGTACCGAGGGCAACCCGTTTTTCTTGCGGGAACTGGTCGGGCTGCTGAGCAGTGAGCACCGCCTGGACCGGCCAGACACGGTGCCGGTGCCGGTGCCGGTGCGCGAGGTGGTGCTGCGCCGCATCGCCCGACTACCCCAGAACGCGGTCGCGGTGTTGTCGGTGGCTGCCATCGCCGGCCGAACCTTCGACATCGACGTCGTCGCCGAGGCCGCCGCAGTCGAGGTCGAGGAGGCGCTAGAAGTCATCGACACTGCGGTCGCCTCGGGCCTCGTGTTAGAAGACGAGCAGCGGTTGGGCTGGTTTCACTTCACCCACGCCCTGGTCGCCGAGGCACTGTATGAGACCACCGGTCGACTACGCCGGGTCCGTCGGCACCGGCGGATCGGGGCGGTGGCCGCCCGGGTGTGGGCCGGACGCGACAACCTGGCCGCCGAGATCGCCCGGCACTGGCTGCTGGCCGCCGAACTTGACCCGGACACCGCCGCCCAAGCCTGCGCCTACGCCGCGACCGCGGCCCGCGTGGCCGACGCCCGGTTGGCCCCCGAGGCCGCCGCCGTATCCTGGCGGCAGGCCCTGGCCGCCGCCGACCTAGCTGGCGATGTCGATCGCTACCCGCTGCTGATGGGGTTAGGAACCTCGCTCTACCGCGCCGGCAACCCCCGCGACGGGCTCCCGGTCTTCGTACAAGCCATGGAACAGGCCCTCACCGAAGAGGATCCCCAGGACATCTCCCGGCTAATCACCGCGGCGGTCGTGGCCCTGTGCGAGTCGAGCTGGTACCCGGTCGCGGGCGGAGTCGAGGATGAGCAGCTGATCGATGCCCTCGAGCGGGCCTTGCCGCGGCTGACCGACCCAGTGCAACGAGCGTCGCTGCTGTCCTTCCTGGCCGTCGCCCGCTACTACGACGACAACCCCCGGCGCCGTGTCGACCTCTCCGACCAAGCCCTGGCCCTGGCCCGCCCCGCGGCAGACTCTCTCGCACTGGCCCACCTGCTGCACCAGCGGGTAATGGCGCTGTACGGGCCTGACCACCCCGAGCAGTGCCTGGCGGCGATCACCGAGCTCCTGGGTTTGCCTGGTTTGCCGCCGCCGCCAGTGGCCGCCGCCCGGCTGGGCCGCGCTAATTTGTTAGAGCTCGTGGGCCGCACTTCAGAGGCCGCTGCAGAGCTCGACCTGCTCGTCCCCTTCGTCGAGCAGTCGGGTTCCCCGCTCTATCGGGTGCATCTGGGATGGGCCCGGGCCAGCCTGCTGCTGCTTGCCGGGCGCTGGCCCGAGGCCGACGCGATCAGCCGCGCCACCTACAACCTGCACTCCGGGATGAGCTTCCTGATCGGACGGGGCCATGCCCAGATCGTCCGGATCTTCCAGCGCTGGGAGGCAGCGTATCTGACCGGCACCGGCGCGGAGCTGGTCGACGAGCTGAGCGCAGCGGTCGAGGCTATCGACTCACCTGAGCTGCCCGGCATCCTGACGATGGCGCTGGTAGAAGCCGGACGCCCGGACGAGGCCCGCGCCATCCTGCACTGCATTGTGCCCGGCCCCAAGGACTACCGATGGCTTTACACCCAATGTTGGAGCTTGCTAGCTGCAGTGCGACTCGGCGACACCGAGCACATAACCTGGCTACGCGACCAACTGCTGCCCTACCGTCAGCTCACCTGCGCCGTGTTCACGGTCGTGGTCAGCGGGTCTGTGGCCTACTTCACCGGCGAGGCCGCGCTGGCCCTAGGCGACCCCCACGCCGCGCTAGCCGACCTCACCATCGCTGTCGAGATCGACGAACGGATGGGTGCGTTGCCCTGGCTAGCCCGAGCACGCGATGCGATCACCCGAGCCCAACGGTGCGCCGACTCAGGACGATGAACCGGCGGCACTCGGCAATGGACAACGAGCAGATCTCCCCGTTCCGGTATTTCAGTCTCACAGTTGCATTAAGCGATCGACTCGCCTGACCTGGTCCACTTGCTCGCCACAACGCCACCGTGGGCTCACTAGACCCGTCGCATTCGCCACCAAACCGGAGTTGGCGTAGACCATGCTGGCCCGGGCGCTAGACGCCGGCGTGCCAGCGCGGTGGGTGGCCGCCGATGAGGTCTATGGCGCCGACCCGGGATTGCGCGCCGCCCTGGAAGCGCGCGAGGTGGGTTACGTACAGCGCCTGTTCGATGATCTCAGGGCGCCCTTGTGCGGCCGGCGCCGGAGCGCTTCCCCTCCGTGATACTGAGGATGGTAGTGATCAGCTGCTGCGTGCGGCTCTGGGATCGTAACCATAATGGCAGCTCCAGTAGCGCCATGATCTCGTCGGCGAGCACCTCGCCAATCACATCTGGCCACAATCGCTTGGCCTTCGCGGCGGCGGTTGCGGCCATCCGCTCTGCGGCGTAGCGGTCGAGTTCCTGAGCGAACGCGGTGTGTGTATCAGGCATCGGAGGTCGCCTCAGTCAGCCACTCGTTCTCATAGGTCTCTCGCATGCCTTCGATCTGGGCGCGTACCGCCCGCTCCCGCTCGTTGATCCGCCAGGCCTCGCGGCCCAGCTCCACCAGCTCGGCCAGCAGCACGGGCAGCGACAGCGCGGGGGTGGTCATGGCTGGCTCCCGTCACGAATGATTCGGTCCCTGAGCCGGTCGTACTCGGCGCATGGGCAGCCGTGGGCGAGCATGAAACCGGTTAAGTCCATCTCACTCATCGTGAGCGCTCCTCTTCCCAGAATGTGTCGGGTACGTCCATCCACCATCGGTCATCACAGTTGGCCGGCGCTTGGCCGCGGCTTGGAGCCGGCTAGGCCCGTTCAAGGGCATTGCGGCGGCGCGTGTTGCTGCGGCCGCCACGGCACCAGCTGATTGGTTGCATCATGGGCTGTTCGTGCTGCTCGGGCGTGGCGAGGGGCAAGGCCTCACCGGCTCGACGAGCCGGGAGCCCAGGTGCGGCTCGTCGAGCGGGATGACGATGTTATCGAGCTGCACTCGCCCGTTGCGGTGCCTGCTGACCAAGCCTGGTTCTGGAGTGAGCCTTGGCAGCTTATAGAGCGGGAGGCGGAGGCGGACGTCGCCGCCGGGCGGGTTGTCGTGACCGACGGACCTGACGAGTTCCTCGAGGAACTCGACGCGACGGCGTGAGGTTCGAGCGGACAGACAGCTTCAAGTCGGACTGGCAGCGCCTGTCCGACGCCGAACGCGAGCTATTCCGATCTGCGATCAGGCATCTTCACGTTTGTTGCTGAGCACATCGTCGCGGACCCGTGGGTACATTGCCCGGGAAATCTGCGGATCAAGCGAGTCGTGAGTGCGCCCCGAATAGGGGAAATGACCTGGTCGTTCTCCGGGCCCGATGGTCGTGCCACCTCCGAGCGGGTCGAGATTGACGGCACATCTGGCATCAGGTGACGCCGGATCGATACTCAGGAAATCTTTCGCGAACCGTGAAGACCTCTCGGACATATAGGCGAATGCGGGTCGGCAAGCGCATGGCTTGTCATCGTCGGGGTGTGCTCGGCCACCACAACCCCGCTGTGCGCCGGAGGGAGCACACTGCGAGTGCGGATCTGCTTCGTCAGGGTGCCACAACAGTGGCTACTGTCACGTCCCCGCAGCCAGGTCATCGAGCAGGTCGTCGAGGACCAGTTCCTCCTCCACGCGGCGCGCCAGCTCGCTCATCGCGACCGTGAGGTCCGGTGCCCAGCACGCCGTCACGGCTGGTCCGGTCAGCTCCCGGCCGCTGCGCGCGCCAGCAGCGGCGCGATAGGCAGCGGCGTCGAACCGCCATGAAGTCACTGGCACGCGGGCGCGCAGGACGTTGCCGATGGTCAGCCCGCCCCAATCGAAGTCCCCGTGGTGGCGCAGCCGCGCTCCTACCGCGACGAGCAGTCGCAGCAGGTGCATCACGGCCGCTCCCGGCTGCCCGTTCGTGCACACGAGCGGCGGGCAGTCGGCACCGATCCGCTCGGCGGCGGCCGCGAGCACGACCGGGTTCTCGCAGACCGACACCGCGGCGACCTTAAGGCGCGGGGCGTCGCGGACGAGTTGACGCAGCGTCAGCACCACCGGCTGCCCTGCATCCCGCCAGGTGCCGAGCGCCCGGCCAGTGGCGCTCACAGCGTCGCCGGGAAGCCCGAGGGCCAGCACGGTGGTGGACAGCTCGTCGCGCAGCAGCCCGACCCCCGCCCACACTTCCCGGCGCCACTGCGTCCCTGTGCCCGCCGTCAACCCGCCCAGCGCGCACGCCGCGCCCAGCGCCAGCGTCGCCAGTGGACGGTCGTCGTCCAGCGCGTGCGCGTCGCCGGTGATCCGTGCGGCGAACGCGCCCAGCGGCTCGCCGGTCGCAGGCAGCGCGGCGACGACCGCAGCGAGGTCGGCGAGCAGCCGCCCGGCCACCAACGGTTCACGTGTGAGTCGCCGGACCAGCCCGCCGGACCGCAACCGACGGCACCACGGCGCCAGCTCCGGCCGTCCGTCCACCACAGCGTGCAGCAGCGCGAACGCATCGTTCCAGGCGCGCTCGTCCTCGGCCTGCGCGTCAGAGCGCAGCGTGACCGGCCCGGTGAGCGCAACGACCGCGGCGGCGAGACCGTCCGGCCAGGTACCGGAGCGGCGCAGCACCTCGTCGACGTCCGCAAGCGTGACGCGCAGCGTCGAACCAGCTCGCGGCGCCCTGCCGAGCAGTCGCTGCACTGCGCGGCGCTGCACGTCGGTCGCACCGGTGAGCGTCACAGGGCCGTCCACTTCCAGACCGCGTTCCAGCCGCTGCCGTATTCGATCCCGCAACCAAGCCAGCTCAGGCGCACCCAGCAGCCGGTCGAGCCGTTCGCGGTCCCGGGTCAGTTCCACAGCCCGTCCTGCGCGACCGGTTCGGATACCGCGTCGTACCCGGTCGGGATGTCGTACCCGGTCGGGATATCGGGCGCGGGCCGGGCAACCTGCACCTTGCGCCGACCGTCCCATTCCCACCCGGTGACGAGCACGGCGGCAACATCCTCAGTGCGGGACAGCTGCGCGATCGCCAGCCCGGGTACCTCCGGGTAGCAGCCCCATTCCCGCTCGCTGGTCATCACCACGTCGAGGTCGAACGCGGCGAGCAGGCCGAGGTACTTGGCTCGGGCGTTGTCGTCCACGCCGGCGAACGCCTCATCGAGGGTGACCAGCCGCGGCGCGTGCGGGTTGCCCGCGGACGCGTAGTGCGCGGATGCGGCGGCGAACAGCGGCACGCTCGCGGCGAGGACCCGCTCGCCGCCCGACGCCGGCCCGGTCGCGGAACGCCACTGCCCGTTCTGGTGCCGCTGGATCACGAAGCGGTGCCAGCTGCGGTAGTCCAGCGCCTCGGTGAGGTGCTCCAGCCAGGTGCCGGTCGGCTCGACGGCACGCACCTCGGCGATGCGGGCCTGCAGGAACTCGCCGACCGCAGTGCGATCATCCGGCGACCACGCGTCCGAGGTCTGCCGCAGCAGCCGCTCCCGGGCCGCTGCCAACCCTGCCGGCCCGTCCTCCCGGGTCCGCCAGCCCAGCCGCAGCCGCATCCCGGTGCTGGTAGGGCGGCTGTCCAGCTCGCCGTTCATCTGCGTCACCTGGGCCTCGGCGGCTGAGATCAGCTCCTGCAGGGTGCTCGCGACCTCGTTGATCAGGTGGTTCTCCAGGATCTCCCGTTCCCGTTCGTCGAGCAGCCGCTGCCGCTCGGTCACCTCGGCGGCTAGCGCGGCCTCCAGCTCAGGCACCGTGCTCGGGCGGCCCTGGAAGACCACGTCCACGACCACACCGTCATCGAGGAGCCGGGCCGACGCCGAGTTGCCGTGTAGCGACAGCGTGTCCGCGAGGGTCTTGAGCTCCTCGGCGACGCGGCGCTGTGCCCGATCCGAGGCGGCATCGTCCGCGGCCACGTCGGCGAGCTGCTGGTCCACCTGGCGGGCGAGACGGACGGTCGGGTCGGGCGCCCACTGCTGTGCAGGATCGGGCACGGTCAGCTCGGGCAGCGCCACGGTGAGCAGCCCCGTTCGCGCGAACCGGCGCAGCGCGTCCGCGGCGCTCGCCCGCTCCTCGGTCGCGGTGGCGAGCTGGCGCCGCAGCTCTTCGCGGCGCCCCTCGGCCTTACCCCGCTCGGTCAGTGCCGCCGTGCGGCGGGTCTCGGTGACCCGCCTCGCCTCGTCATGCCGTCGGAACCCCTCGGCGACCTCGTCCAGCCGCCGCTGCAGCTCGGCGACCGCGGCTCCCACGGTGTCGGCGAGGGTGCGGTGACGCTCGGTGGCCGCGTCGGCGAGCGGTCGCGCCTCGAGAGCCAGCTCAGTGCGCCGAACCAGCGTGGCCTCGGCATCGGCCAGCTCTGCGGCGGCATCGTCGAGCTGTCGTCGCGCGTCACGGCCCTGCTCCAGCGCCGGCCACAGCGCGGCGAGGGTCAGCCGGTATTCGGCGAGCCCATCGCGTACCGCGGCCAACCCATCGGCGTCCTCCGGAAGGCGGAGTTCGGTCGCCCCCGCAGCCAGGTCGTCGGCAGCACCCTGCGCTATCCGGGTCGCGGACTCCAGCCGCAGCTCCGCCCTCCGCTGCCGCTCGAGGAGCTTATTGCGCTGGACGACTAGGGCGGTGACGTCCGCGTGCGCCGCCCGCAACTGACCGTCGTCCGGGATGGACTCGAGCTCGGCGGTGAGGGTGTCACCCCGCGCGACCAACTCGGCTCGGGCGACGCGCAGCCGGGTGAGGTCGGCCTCAACAGTCACCAGCTCGGCGCGCAGCGCGGCTAGCCGGGCCCGACGGGCGGCTTCACGCGCGCCGCGGCCGATGTAGGCCGCCTCGGGTTTCGACCAGGAACCGTCGAGCACCGCGAGGCGGAACCGCCCAGTCACGTCCACCCAGGTGTCACCGCCCCCGGCCGCGCCAAGACCGATCGAGGCGAGCAGGTCCCGCAGCGAGCCGTCGTTGATCGCCGCGGCGCGCGGGTCGGCGGGGTCGACCGCGGGGCGCAGCACCTCAGTGAGGTTGCCCGCCACCGGGGTACCTGCTCGCAGCAGCACGTCGTGGGTGCCGGCGGCGAGCAACTGTCCGTCGGAGCTCACCCAGGCATCGAGGATGCCAGCCGCCTCCAGCGCTGCTTCCAGCCCCGCACGGTCGGCGACCGTCAGCTCGTCGGTGAAATCGACGAGCTGCCACAACGGTGCCCCATCCCGACCGTCCCGCGGATCACGGGTATGCGGAGCGGGTGGTGCCGTGTCCTCGCCTGCCTCCAAGCGTTTAATCACCTCGATGAGCTGCTCTCGCTGCTCCTCGGAGGCCAGCTGCTCGGTGCGCAGCGCGGCGTCGGCACGGGCCAGCGCGGTGGCAGCGGTCCGTCCGGCGGCCGTCACCGTGACCCGGGCTGGGTTCGGACCGTCCAGGGTCTCCACCCACAGCTCTAGAGCGGCCAGCACCGCGGCACGGTCCTCGACCGCCAGCTCGCGTGCACCGTCGAGATGCACGCCGGTCGCCGCGACCAGCTCCGAGCCGCGCCGCACGGCTGCCGCCTCCGCCTCCCGGCGCTGTTCGGTGAGCTGGTCAGCTTCGGCGGCGAGGTCTTCGGCGTGGCCGCGGGCGGTCGCCAGCGCCACCGTGGCGCGTTGTTTGACGTCGAGCAGCGTGCTGACGTGGATGATCGCGCGTTGTTGGCGATCGGCGAGCTCGGTGGCCGCGCGCTGCGGCCGGTCGTCGTCAGATCCGACAGCATCGAGCAGAGCGTCGACGTCGGTGGCGTGCCGGATGCCGATGCGGGCGTTCGCGGCGGCGTCGGTGCTGGCCTGCCGGGCGGCGGTGAGCCGTTGCTTCGTCCTCTCGACCTTCTCCTGCATCCCGGTCTGCCGGCGCCGGCGACCCTCCACCATCGCGTCGGCCTCTGCGCGCTCCTCATCTAGCCGGGCCGCCGCGGCGCAGCGCTCCCGGGCTGCAACGGCGGCACGTTCCAGCTCGACGGCGCTGCGCATCTCCGGACCTTCGCGCAAGGTCCGGTCCCGGGCCTGCAGCTGCACCCGGGTCCGCTCGAGCTCGACGAGATGGGCCGCGGCGACCTCGACTTCCTGGTGCGCCGCGTCGTAGCCGGCCTGTGCCTCACCCAGCTCCCGGCCGACCCGCTCGTAGTTCGACTGCGCGGCCCGGGGCAGCTCCGCGCGGCGGCGGGAGGCGACCCGCGCATAACGGCGGTAATGGCCGAGGAAGGACTCCGCGGCGCGGTGCGCCTCGTCCATCACAGCTACCGCGTCGCGGTCCTCCTCCAGACTGCGGAACGCCTCCGCGACATCGGAGACGATCGCCTGGTCCAGCGGCGGCAGCGCCTGGGTGAGCGCATGCGACAATGCGGCCTCGTTGGGGCGCTTGGATAACTGCGGTTGGCGCAGCTGCACCAGCAAATCGACGAGTGCCGAGTAGCGGGGCGCGCCGAACCCGAACAGCGCCTCGTCGACCATCCGCCGGTAGTCCCTGGCCCGCTCGTGCACGGTGCCGTGGGCCCCGAGCGCCTCGGCGAGCCGGTCGCGGGTCAGCGCGGTGCGGGTGGCGTCCACCAGTGCTAGTTCGGGCCCGACGCGTTGGGTGGTGACGAAGAACCAGTGCCGGGCGATGCCGCGGCCGCTGACGGCCTTGAGCCCGCAGCCCAGCGTGCGGTACTCGCAGCTGCCGTCCTCGCGCCGTCGGCCGAACTCCAGCCAGGTGTAGCCGAGCCGCTCGGGATGCGGGTGAGCCCCGCCGAGCAGCAGGTTCCACTCCATCCGCTTCTTGGGGTCGCCGTCGGGTTCTACCCGATGCGGGGACAGCTCGCCGTCGAGCAGGAATGGCAGCATCAGCGCGAGCACCTTGGACTTGCCGGTGCCGTTGTTGCCGCGCAGCAGCAGCCGCCCGTCGCGGAACCAGAACTCCTCGATGTCGTAGTAGAAGAGGTCGACCAGCCCGGCGCGCTGCGGCTGCCAACGCTCCCGGCCCGGTTCCGGCAGCGGGCGACTCATCGGCGGACCCCGTTTCGAGCGACGGGCTCCCGGACGGTCGGTTCGGCGAGCGCGTAGCGGCTCAGTGCGGGCAGCGCGCGCACCGCGTCCGCTTCACGGCGGATCAGCCGCAGCGCTTCCAGCCGGTCGAGCGCCTGCGCGGTAAGTCCGACCTCGGCCCCCGTCTCCACAGCGGTGCGCCGCCAGTAGGCGCGATGCTGGGTGCCGAACCGGCGTACCTGCGCGTGCAGCTGCGCCACTGCCGCAGTGCCGGCGCTGGCCAGGTACTCGGCAAGCAACAAGGTCACATGCCCGTCGGTGCCGATCTCCGGCATCCGGACGTCGGTGAGGTCATCGGACGGGTCCACCATCGCGATGCCCTCGGCGCGCACCTCGGCCACCAACCCGGTGAGCTCGGTAATCCGCCGGGTCAGGGCGCTTCGCTGGCTGGTGAGATAGGCGGTCTTCGTCTCGTCGAGCTCATCGAGGTAGAGCACCGGGTCGTCCAGCAGCCGGCGGGTGAGGTCGTGGCGGATGGCCTGGTTGCGCAACTCGTCGGTGTCCGGAGTGATCTCTGCAACGAGCACCGCCAGCCGCTCGCTCCCGTCAGTGGCGCTGATCGTGGATGGGCCGCGACGGCCGGCGAGCAGCGTCACCAGCACGCGGCGTTCGACGTCGTAGAGCGCGTCTCCAGTGTCGGAGATGAAGGCGTCCTCGTCACCGGCGACCCTGGTGAGGGCACCCAGGGCGAGTAGCAGCCGCACCACTGACACCAGGTCGGCGCGCTCCTCGCGACCCTCGAGGGTGAAGGTGACCCCCGCGCCGGTGAGCTCGGGATCTGCCGCAGCGAGTACCACCTGCTCGGCGAGCCGACCGAGGGTGATCTGCGCATCCGCGCGGTCCAGCACGGCGAGTGCGAGGCAGGCGAGCACGTAGCGGCGGCGGGTGAACCGGGTGCCGGACCGGGGGTCGCGCGCCGGGTGCGTCGGATCAGCGGTGTCCGCGACGGTCTTGACCAGCCGGGCGACCTCGCTGTCGACGACCAGTCGCCACCCGGCGTTGCGGTGGAACCACTCCCGCAGCTCGGTCGCGTGTCGGCGGACCAGCACGTACGCGTCCGCATCTGCACCACGGGCGCGCAGCAGCGGGCGACGCAGCAATGCGCGGGCGGCCTTGCGGGTCTCGTCGGCGCGGGAGGAGGCGAGCGCGTCGGACAGACTCATGCGGACCGCTCCACGGGCTCGGCGGGGACGGTCAGGTCGGTGATCTCCAGCAGCTGATCGGGGCCGCGGAAGGTCCCGTCCGGGGTGTGGACCTCCACCGGCGCGGCACCGTCCACCGTGGTCAGCCGGATCCGCATGCTGCCGTCGGCGGTGACGGTGTCCACCGAGCGCTCGCCCGGGCGTCGGGTGGCCAGTGCATCACCGAGCAGGCGCAGGAACAGCGCGAACGCATCCGGATCCAGCTCGCCGAGGTCGCCAAGTCGGGTGGGCCGGGTGGTGACGAGGCGGGCCCGGGCGCGCGCGGTCTGATCGGCTTGTCGCGCGGCCAGCTCAGCGAGGTGGCGGCGCGCCTCGGAACGGTCGGCGACCCGGTTGGGCTTGCCGCGCCGCTCGTAGTTCCCGGTACGCCGTAACTGCGGGCTGATCAGCAGCGCCGGTGCGTCGGACCACGGAGTGCCCGGCGCGACCGGCTGTTCGGCGCGCTCGGCCAGGGTGTCGGCGTCGACGGTCAGGTGCCGCGCGGAGTGCAGTCCGAACGCGGTGCGCCACAGCCGGTGCATCGCCGCGTCATCGGGGGCGTGTGCGAACCACCGGGCGAGGGTCCGGAAATCCGCCGAGCGGTCGGAACGCCCGGTGCGCCGTTCGTTGAGGCTGGCGACGACTGCCAGTAGCTGCGGGATGGCAGAGCGGGCCTGCGAACGCAGCAGCTTCGCCTGGCTGGGACGGCCCGATTCGGAGACGAACCAGTGGCGCAGCCCGCGCCAACGCTCCTGCCACGTCGCCCGCCCGCGCTCGAATGCCTGCCGGCGCGGGTCGTCGTCCCCGTCAGGGCCATCTCCGGGCGCCGCGTCCTGAGCCTCCCGGCCGGCGGCCACGTCCAGCAACTGGTGCACCCCGACATCGTCGATGTCCGAGACCAGCGTGGCGATCTCGCCGCCGGTGGTCACCAGGTCGGCGATGAACCGCTCGAGGTAGTCGATCAGCCGGTCCTTGTAGGCCCGAAAGGCGTCCGCGTCGGCATCGTGCAGGTCGATCGTGCGGTGTAGTGACCCCATGAATGCCTGCGCGTTGTCGGCGAGATCGGTGAACCGGTCGACCAGGCTGCGCAACAGCAAGTGCACCTTGGCCGGATCGGGGTCCGAACGGCGGGCGAGCTCCAGCAGCGCGCGTAGCTGGGTGACGATGTCAGCCAGCGCGACGGCCTGCAGGGCACCGCGCCGGCCCAGCGCCTCGTCAAAGGTGGCCAGGGCCTGCTCGGCCGCCTCCCCTGCCGGGGTCAGCTGGTAGAGGAAACGTGCCCGGTGAAAGTCTTCGACCGTGGTGACGCGGCTGGTATCCGGATCGGCACGCAGGTTGCCCCAGCCGGTGAGGCTGCTCAGCGCGTCGGTGATCATCGCGACGTCGACGGCGACTGTCTCAGTGGACAGCGCCACATGCACGTCCTCGGGCCGCAAATGGATCGTGAAGCGACACTTGGCCGCCACGAAGGCACCCATGATCCGGCGGTACACGTCGGCGCGCGGCGTGGTCAGATGCTCGAATGGCCGGTAGTCCTGTGCCGGCATCGACCCTCCTCACAGATGGGATGACCAAGCGGTGACCCACCGTAGAGCAGGACTCCGACAGCTCCGGTGCGCAGGTGCAGCACGCCGGCTGGATGGTGATCGACGTCGATACCTACGAGCGTGCGCTCGCGCTCGCCGGTGAGTTGTCGGCGGCCCCCGGAGCCGGCGGCAAGCCGATC
>DATAWX010000102.1:0-22027 GCA_036266995.1 Pseudonocardiaceae bacterium
CAGCGAATCGAAGCCGAGTGCCGACCAGGTGGCCTGGGCGCACTCCACGATGCAGGTGCTGATCCCGGCGCTGGAGGGATAGGCATGGAACCAGACCCAGCCGGCTGAGGTCTGCTCGAAGGCGAAGGTGAAGCTGTCGAAGACCTTGTCGGTACCTAGCCAGATGTAGGGATTGCCGCCGACGTCCACGTGGGTGCCGAACTCGTCGCCGTGATGTTGTCGTATGTGACTATTGGCGCCGTCGCAGACCACCATGAGGTCGGCGTCGGCCAGCGCGGAGGTGTCATCGACCTCGTGGCGGTACTGGACGTCGATCCCGAGTTCGATGGCACGCTGGGCGAGGATATCGAGAAGGGTCGCGCGGCTCACGCTGAAGCCGTACCCCGGTAAGTACGCTGTCTGCTCGCTGCGCAATATCACCCGCTGCTCTTGCCACACGACAGATGCGGCACGCACCGCCCGCGCGCTATCGAGATCGTTGCGGAACAGCATGTCCAACAGGTCGTCCCAGTACACGACTCCCCAGCCGTATGTCGCGCCGGGCGGATCCTGTTCGATGACGGTGATGTCGTGGCCGGCGTCGCGCAGTTTCGCCGAGATGGCGAAGTACAACCCGGCTGGTCCGCCGCCGATGCACGCGATTTTCATGTCACTGATCCATTCGCTGCGGATTATGGCCCGGCGAGTGTTGGGTGGTGAAAGTGGTATCTGTGCACTGGTTCACCGAAAAATTGGTGTGGGCGGTGACCCTCACTGTCCTGTGAACTGAGTGAAGGCCACCACCCACGGGCTATCGGATGGCTAGCTAACAACCACCCCAGCCACCCCAGCCACCCCAACCCCCCCAGCCACCCCAGTGGCCTCCCCAGCCACCCCAGCCATGACCATGGCCACCCCAGTCCCCATGGCCACCCCAGTCCCCATGGCCCCGGCTGTAGTCGTCCTTGTCGCGACCATAACCGAACCGGAAGACTTCCTTGATCTTCATATCCACTCCCTCCCTCATTCCCAGGTATTCCCAGGAAGCGGTCCGCAGCGAACGGGTCGGGATCCGGCACCACTTTCCGTGGAATAGCCGACGGTGGCCCTTAGTCGCCCTCAGCGGACAGCGCAACCCCCTGGCGACTCCGCCCGCACGACCGACGCCGACCGAGCTTTGATTGGCTGGGCTATCAGCTGCCCTGTCATGAAGTGGCCCCATCCTCAGCTGGCTGATAATCCCGTTTGCATTCACCCCACGGGACCGCAACCGTCACCGGCCGTTCGCTCGCTGCTTACTCTCGAGTAGATGCTTTACCGGGCTGCGGTGATACCCGCCCGCGCATGCTGCCACTCGATCGAGTGACGACAATATCGCCACTTGATCACTTTATGTGCCCAGTTGTTGACTTTTGGTGACAGTGAGCGCACCGCTTGGCGAAGGTCTAGCGGTGGCGCGCCCGAGACTCGACCAGCACTCGACCAGCAACAGATTGCCGTCGAACGGATCGCCCGCGCCCTGGAATGGAACGACTGATAACGCTGAGAATAACGGCGGCTTAAGAACCTGTGATTCGGCTGTACGTTTCCCAGGAAGTCCCCAGGTCGCGTACAAGCTGAGCGCCGGGCCGCGATTCAACGGACATGAAGTGCCTACTGACGCTGGCGGCGACAGCACTGCTCTGCATTATTGGTGCCGGTTTGGCCCCTGCGGTGATCGCGCCGACGGCCTACGGGTCGATGGTGACCAGGCTCTCGACGCCGGCGCCAACCACGCGCGCGCCAACTATCACCACGCCCGCTGCCAGCGATGACACCGCTCCTGCTGCACCGGTGGCCGCGGTTACGCCACCCGCTGACCAAGCCACTACCGCGGCGACGACGGCGAAGCAGGCGGATCACGCGATGCACGCGGTACTCCCGAAGGTGCAGGACGGATTCGAGGTCTTCGACCTGCAGACCGGTACGGTGCTCACCAGTAACAACGCTGGCCAGCAATTCGCCGCCATGTCGGTGGTCAAGTTACTGATCGCCCTCGACGCATTGGCCCGGGACAATTGGCTTATCCCGGACGGCGCGACACAACAGCAGATACGCCAGATGCTCGCGGACAGCGATGACGAGATCGCCGACGGCCTCTGGACGGCCGGGGGTGGCCCCGCCATCGTGACCAGAATGGCCGGCCGGCTCGGGCTCACCGGTACCCAGCCGCCTGATGATCCCGGCGAGTGGGGTGACACGCTGATCACGCCGCGGGACATGGTGACGGTGTATCGCTACATCGCCGAGCAGGTGCCCGGGCCCGACCGGGACCTGCTGCTCGGTGCTCTCTCCGGCGCTCCCCGGATCGCGGCGGACGGTTTCAACCAGTACTTCGGCATTCCGGACGGCATGCCGCACACCACCTGGGCGATCAAGCAGGGCTGGGGCACCAGCGGTTCCCAGGCGGTGATGGACAGCACCGGCCTGGTCGGGCCGGACTTGCGATACGTGGTGGTGGTGCTGGCCTCCGCGCCGGCGAACTCATACTCCACGGTCCCCGCCGCGGTCACCGCCGGAGCCGGCGAGTTGGCAGGCTTGGTCGGTTCAGCCGGGTCATAGCGGTGACGCGCGCGTCGGACGCCCAGAAGCTCTCTGGGCTACGGAGCGGGGGAGTGGAAGGCCTCGGTACCGAGGGCGAGCGCGACGGTGCCCATGCCGCCGTGGGCGTTGAGGTAGCTCAGCTCTCGGGACATGTCACCGACGCCGTTGCTGCCGGCCAGCGGGGCCAACGCCAGCGATGTCAGCACACCCAGCGCTTTGCCATCGTTGGTCAGCACGGCGCTGCCCGAATCGCCAGGAACGCCGGGCGACAGGGTGTAGCAGGAGTGCGACCAGCCACCCCCGTCGTCGCCGAGGCTGAATCCCACCTTGGGGGACAGCGCGGAGACCCCGGCCCGCAGCGGTGAATTACCGTAGGTCAGGATCCGATCGCCAACGGCGATAGCGGTGGTGGAGATGCCGGTCGGTCCACCGAAGAACGGCACGCTCGGGTTGACCTTTCCCCGGTCTGCGGGGTCGATCTTGACAAGCGCAAAGTCGTTGAAGCTGCACGTATTGGCGTCTTTCTCGCCGTTCTTGGCCATGGTGATCCACGAGCTGTAGACCAGCGTGCCCGGCTTGCTGGCGCCGCCGATTTTGACCGGCGTGCCCAGCGGCATGGTGGCCGAGGTGCAGCCGCTGGTCTCGGTCGGCGCCCCGGTGCCGGCGCAGTGCGCCGCCTGCCCGATGAACTCGTCGGTGGCGTTGTAGAAGATGAAGTTGGCGGTGCACTCACCATCCCCGGTGATGGTGTTCACCCCCGGATGAATGGTGGCCTGCGCAGCGGGTGCCCAGACCGGCCCGGCGGCCGCAGCGGTGCCGGGCACCATGACAGCCACCGACACCACCGCCGCGACAGTGGCCACCGCCGTGGCCGCGCTCATCACGACGGTGCGGACCGCGCGGCGGGGGGCTTTCACGAGGCGGTGGTGCATGCGGGCTTTTCCTCCTGTAGGACGCCGACTTCAGCTCAGTCACTCTCGGCGCCCGGCAGGCCGGGACGCCGGCCGCACGCGAGTCGCGAGAGCGGGATGAGGGTACACAACGGGCGTGCTCGTGCTGCCCGGTGACCCCGGGCCCGTCCCGGAAAGAAGGTGATCCTATGCCTCAGCGCGCCTCCGACAAGCAAGGCACGCCCAACCCGGCTACCTCCTGATCGGGCGCAGTCCGGGAACGAGTTGCGGTACCTGGTGGCGATACTGGGCATAGGCCCCGCCGAGGGTGCGATCCAGCAACCGTTCTTCGGTGCGGATCTTCAACCCGACCAGGAGCACGGCCAACACGAAGTAGGCCACCCATCGACCTAGCCCCTCGATGGCAGCGGTGCCGGCCAGCATGCCGAGTAGGCCGGTGTAGATGGGGTGTCGTGTGATGGCATACGGCCCGTCAGTGCGCAGCGCGTGATCGTCCTTGACCACGGCGGAGGCTGTCCACATCGTGCCGAGTGCGGCTCGCGCCCACAGGGTGAAGGCGGTGGAGACGACGAGGACAACAATCCCGAGCACCCCGAGCCACCCGATGTCCACCGTGATCGAACGCCAGAACTGGGTGGGCACGAGGCGGCCCAGCACCACGACGGCGACGGGACCGATGAACCAGGGCGAGATGGCTTTGGATCGTTCCCGCACGGCCGGTGCCCGGCGTGAGTTGTAGAGCGCTCCGGCCAGCCAGACCAGCGCGAACAACCCCCAGCAGACCGTGACGGTCAGCGCTGGAAGCCAGTGCCAGAGTCCCGCGGCGGGCATGTGTGAAGTCTCCTCCTCGCGGTCGCGCTACAATAGCCTCGTCGCTGAGGGAACACGGACGTACTCAATGAGTAGTCGGCATTTTCGCATACCAATGTGCCCGCAGCAAACCCCTTGTGTGCGACGCCGATAGCGGGTTACGTCTTGAGGAATGAGCCTGCGAGAGGCATTTCGGATAGCGCTTCGCGGATTGCGCGCCCACCGGTTACGCTCCGTGTTGACGATGCTCGGCATCATCATCGGAGTCGCGGCGGTGATTTTTCTGGTCGCCATCGGAAACGGGGTGCAGTCCTCGGTCAACGCAAAGATCCAGCCGCTGGCTAACCTGATCACCATCGTGCCGTCGACCGGCAACGTCCCCGGCGGCGGCCCCCCCAAGGACTTGATCGACGACGACGTCACGGCGCTGCAGAAGCAGGTACCCGACGCTTCCGCCGTCATCCCGGCGGCTACCGGTCAAGCCCTGGCCGAGACTGAAACCAGCCAGTTCCGCGCGGCTGTGATCGGTTCGACTGATCGCTGGCTGGAGGTGAGCAACCGGGATCTTCAGGTGGGGTCGTTCTTCGACGCGTCCCAGGTCCATTCCGTCGCCAGAGTGGTGGTCATCGGACCTACCGTCGCGACCACTCTGTTCGGCGACGCCGGAGCAGCGCTAAGTCAGACAGTGCGGGTCAACCACCAGGTATTCAGGGTCATCGGCGTGATGCAGTCGATGGGGGAGCCGGGTGACAACGATGTGGTCATGCCGCTGGACACCGCGCGTCGCTTCGTTTTCGGGGGAGGCGACAAGCTCAACCAGATCATCGTGCAAGCCTCCCCAGTGACCGCCGTGCCCGCTGCCGAGAACGACGTGATTCGCACTCTCAGTGATCGGCACCGAATCCAAGACCCGGCAAAGCGGGACTTCGAGGTCCAATCGCTGCGCAGTCGGCTGGACACCTTCAACCAGGTCCTCGCGCTCCTCACCCTGTTCACCGCTTCGGTCGCCGCGATCTCGCTTTTTGTCGGCGCGATCGGCGTCCTGAACATCATGCTGGTGTCGGTTACCGAGCGAACTCGCGAGATCGGTATCCGGAAAGCGATCGGCGCCACCCGCCGTGCGATTCTCCAGCAGTTCCTCATCGAGTCCGTCGTGCTGGCCGGCCTCGGTGGGATCATCGGCGTCGGGGTCGGGGTCGGGCTGTCTGTGCTCGGCGCCGTCATCGCGCCCACCCTCGGCTCCACCGTTGGCACTTTCGCCCCCTCGGTGTCGATCCCCTCGGTGCTGCTGTCGTTCGCGATCAGTATCGTGATCGGACTCGTCGCAGGCGGTTATCCAGCCAACCGCGCCGCCCGGCTACGGCCCGTCGAAGCTCTCCGATACGAGTAGCCCGCTCCTGGCGGCGATCGCGATTTGTGTGCCTAGAACGACAAACATTGTCGCGCCAGGCACACAAGCCGTGATCACAGTAGGAACACGCGGCCTGAGCCTGGCCTTCGGCGGGTCAGTAGCGTGCGGGCTCGTGGCAGCCAGAACAGCAGCGGTGATCATGCTCGTGACGGCGGTACTGGTCGGGTGCGGGAGCTCGGACCGGTCGCCTCCACGCGACGTTGACCGGGCCGATCCGATCCTGGTTCCGGCGCTGGCCGGCGAGCAGCCGCGGGCCGCGGCCGATCCTGGCGCGCTGGCCCGGCAGCTCACCGTCGCCGAGACCGCTGTTCGGGACCGGGCGACGCCTCCCGGGATGGTCGTTGCGGCCGGTCGAGCGGCGCAGGTCGCCTACCTTGCCCTGCTCGACCGGCCGGGCTGGGACGCCGCCGTGCTGGCGGACGTCCCGGCGCAGTTGCGCGACACGGTGCGCCGCAACACCGCGGCCGGACGCGAGCTGCGGGCGATGACCACCCGGCCGCCGACGACCGTCCCGGCCTGGCGGATCGTCGAGCCCCTTCCTGCGCCGCAGCTGCGGGCGTACTACGCCGAAGCGCAGCAACGTTTCGGCGTGCCGTGGTCAGTGCTGGCCGCGGTACATCTGGTTGAGACCAGAATGGGCCGGATCGTGGGGTTGTCCACCGCCGGCGCGCAGGGTCCGATGCAGTTCATCGCGGACACCTGGATGCGCTACGGCCTGGGCGGCAACGTGTGGAACAGTCGCGACGCGATCCTCGGCGCGGCCAACTACCTGGCCGCCAAAGGTGCCGCCGAAGGCACCGGCGCCAGCCTCGACGACGCCCTGTACAGCTACAACAACGATTCCCGTTATGTCCAGGCCGTCCGGCACTACGCCGCGCTGATGCAGGCTGACGAGGGCGCTTTCCTGGGCTTTCATGCCTGGCAGGTCTACTACCGCACCCAAGTCGGCGTGGTCCTGCTACCAACCGGGTACGCGTCCCCCCGGACCATTCCGGTGCAACAGTGGCTGGCCAGGCCGCCGCGATGAGTGACCCGGGCAATGTGCGGGTCCCGTGGCAGGCAGCCACCTAGCACGGACGAGCCCAGCACGCTGCAGCGCTCACCGGACAAAGCACGCGCATCAGAAGGTCAAGACCATTGGGAGCCCAAGGACGCCGGCAACGTAGGCGCAGCTCAGGAAGAGTAAGCCGCGACGAGGCTGTTGCCTGTCGCCTTGCCGCTGGCTCTCAAGATCGTCGATAGTGTGTGATGACCGTGCAACATCGCACTGCCATCACTCAGTATCGACGATCATGGCCCGTGCCACCCCTCGCCACCAGCGGATCCTCTCCCAAACGGTGATCATCGCCGTCGACGTGCTCGATCCTGCCGAGCAGTGCCGGGGTTGCTGCGCGCTGCGACGGTCGGATGTTTCGGGTATCGCGGGCGTAGGAATCCTTGTTGTGGCTGAGGAATCGACGAAGGGACTTGGAATGGAACAGCGCACGTTGGGCAACGGTCTGGTCGTCTCGGCCGAGGGCCTGGGTTGCATGGGGATGAGCGAGTTCTACGGACGCGGCGATGAAGGCGAGGCGATCGCGACGATTCACCGGGCACTCGATCTCGGCGTCACGTTCCTGGACACCGCGGACATGTACGGCCCGTTCATCAACGAAGAACTGGTCGGGCGGGCGATCGCGGGCCGCCGCGACGAGGTGGTGCTCGCCACCAAGTTCGGCAACGAACGAGCTGCGGACGGCTCGATGCTCGGGATCAACGGGCGCCCGGAGTACGTCTACCGGGCTTGCGACGCGTCGCTTCAGCGGCTCGGCGTGGACCAGATCGATCTGTACTACCAGCACCGAGTCGACCCCGACGTGCCGGTCGAGGAGACCTGGGGCGCGATGGGCGAGCTGGTCGCGGCTGGCAAGGTGCGGCACCTGGGCATCTCCGAGGCCGCGCCCGCGACCATCCGCCGCGCGAACGCGACGGTGCCGGTGACCGCCGTGCAGACCGAGTACTCCTTGTGGACCCGCGATCCCGAGGACAACGGGGTGCTGGACACCTGCCGCGAACTGGGCATCGGGTTCGTCGCCTACTCCCCGCTTGGGCGTGGGTTCCTGTCCGGGCAGATCCAGTCGTTGGACGATCTCGACGAGGATGACTTCCGCCGGCATAACCCACGGTTCACCGGCGAGAACTTCACCCGTAATCTCCAGCTCGTGGACCGGGTGCGGCAGATCGCCGGGGAGAAAGGTGTCACGCCGGCGCGGCTCGCGCTGGCCTGGATGCTGCACCAGAACGTGGTACCCATCCCGGGCACCAAACGGGTGCGCTACCTGGAGGACAACGCTGCCGCTGCCGAGATCAAACTCAGCGACGACGAGCTGGCCCGCATCGACTCCGCCGCCCCGGTCGGCGCCGCCGCAGGCGACCGCTACGCGAACATGAGCTCCGTACACATCTGATCGGCGGGTGGGCGATGTGGGAACCCCGTTGACGGGGCCCGTATGAGCTGCGGCCGATCGGGTGGGTCGAGTCTCCCTTGGTGGATCTCGAGATGGCCCCGAAACAAGGCGACGAAGGATCGCCGGACGCTTGGCTCGTGTTCGAGCAGGACGAGAGCGAGGGTCTTCGGGACCTTCAGTGTGGTACTGAGATCATCGTGCTGACCTGGCTGGACCGGGCACGTCGTGACGTGCTGAGGGTGCATCCCCACGACGATCCGGCGAACCCCGAAACGGGCGTGTTCAGCACCCGCTCTCCCGCCCGGCCGAACCCCATCGGGCTGCACCGGGTCGAAATTCTGTCGATCGACGGCACACGAATCCAGGTGCGCAACCTTGAAGCCCTCGACGGAACGCCCATCGTGGACGTGAAGCCGGTTCTCAACCGACGACTCGACGGGTGATTTCCGGGTGCGAACTCCAGGCAGTCAGTCTCCAGCGGCCGACCAGCTGGACCAGTGGGTGACGTCGATCGCCAGTACCGGGCCGAGCGGCGGCTGTTCGCGGTACTGCGGGTAGCGCGCCACCAGCCGGGCGACGGCGTCACGGGCCTCGGGCAGATCGGTGTCGAGGATCCGGCCGGTGCCGTCGGCCCGCACCCACCACAGCGTGTGCCAGTCCGGCGCGTAGTGATCCACGAGAACGGCGACGCGCGGGTCCGCCGCGATGTTGGCGAGCCGGCGCAGCGACGTCGAGCGCTTGGGTTTCGCGTCGACGGCGCTGTAAATCGTGTCAGCGCCGACATCTCTTCGGCTCACCAAAGCGAAGACCATCGGTACGACGTGCGGGCGGCCGCCGGCGTCCGCGGTGGCCAGCCGGGCGACCCGGGCCAGCGCGAAGCGCCGACGCGCTTGCTCGTCGGTCATCCGCCGATGAACTGGCCGATCGCGTTCTCCCACTGGTCCAGAGTTCGCTCGACGGTGCTGCGGGGCCCGGACGGTAACCAATGGTTGGCCCGCCGCACCCCGGCGCGCTCCATGCGTTCGAGCATGGCGGGATCGCAGGGCGCGGACATCACGTGCACATCGATCGGGCGGTCGGCGCGCGAGTGTAGTTCGTCGATGCGGTCGAAGATCACCTCATCGCCGCGGTAGTTCGGGAACCACGCGTCACCCAGCGCGAGAACCCGGTCCAGCACGGTCGGCCCGTCGCCGCCGACGAGGACGGGCGGGTACGGCTGCTGTGCCGGTTTGGGGTAAGACCAGATACGCTCGAAGTTGACGAACTCGCCGGAATAGCTGGCCTCGTGCTCGGTCCAGATCACCTTCATCGCCTCGACGCGCTCCTGTAGCACCTTCATGCGCTTACCCGGCGCGGTGCCGTGATTGCGCATTTCCGCACGGTTCCAGCCGGCGCCGATGCCGAACTCGAATCGACCGCCGGACAGATGGTCCACGCTTGCCACCTCGTTGGCTGTGATGATGGGGTCGCGCTCGATGACCAGACAGATGCCGCTGCCGACGCGAAGTGTCGATGTCGCGGCGGCAGCGGCCGCCAACGCTACGAACAGGTCGTAGCAGTGCCAGTACTTTCTCTGCAGTGGGCCGCCGTCGGGCCCCGCCGGCCAGGGATCCTTTCCGGTGACCGGTATGTGAGTGTGCTCGGCGAAGAACACCGCGTCCTGCCCGCGCTGCTCGACCATGTGCGCCAGTGCGCCCGGACTCATGCCGTCATGTGTCGGGAAATATCCGACGCCGAAATCCATTCCCGTGAGTCTAGGGCCGGTTGGCTGCGCCCGCCCGGGCTCAGTGCGAGTGGCGTAACGGCCCCGCGCCAGACGAGGAAGTGCGGTTGGTCGTCAGCGTGAGGAGGCCAGCGATCAGCTCGGGTAGCCCCTCGAAATGAGCGCAGATGTCGATGGTGAGCAAGACCCGACCGGTGGCGCGCCTCGCGGGCCCCTGCGCCGGCCGGTCGACGGAGCAGACCCGCGTGCCGCTCGCCGACCGCCCACGTCAACCACGGTGTCGTGAACTCGACGGCACCGACATTTCCGGCGCCGAAAACGTCGGGGCCGCCGAGTTCACGACAAGTACCCCCCGCTGCTCGGGGCGCGACGCGCACGGTCAGGTGTGGACGCGGTTGGCTACAAGTTACCGGTAGTCGTCGGGGTTCGCGTTGCGCGGGCTTGCGGATCTGTTCAATGAATCGCCATAGGTCGGGCTGCGATCCATCGAGGTCGGTGAACCCGTACTGGGACGCGTGTTGACCTGAGTTGACCGATTTCTGGTTTCAACTGGTCGGGATCCGATGCCACGCGACGTCGGCACGCCCGACATACCGTGGCGACTCAGACAACGCGAAGTCCGCAGTGCAGAGGGGGCGCCGGCGAACGGAGCGAGAGCGTCGCGCCAGTGGCGATTCCACGTCCGGCCCCTCGGGTCGCTCCTGCGACTACGGCAACGCGATTGCGAAGTGCGCCGCGATCTGGTGACCAGTTCACAGCCCGTGTCTGTCAGGTCACGGAAGCTGCCGACGGCCAGCGGGGCGCTGAGCCGTCACAGCCGGGCTCCGATTCTGGAAGAATCGATGGTGTGCGAGCCCTGCTCAACATCATCTGGTTGCTGCTGTGCGGCATCTGGATGGCGCTCGGGTACCTGCTCGCCGGAATCGTATGCTGCCTTCTGATCATCACGATTCCCTTCGGCCTGGCGTCCTTCCGGATCGCGAGTTTCGCGCTGTGGCCCTTCGGACGGAGGCTCGAGCGACGCGCCGACGCCGGTGCACCCTCGATGATCGGCAACGTGATCTGGATCGTCTTCGCCGGTTTCTGGCTGGCCATCGCCCATGTGCTCACGGCTATCGCACTGGCCCTCACGATCATCGGCATCCCGCTCGCGCTGGCGAACCTCAAGCTGGTTCCGGTGTCTCTCACACCGCTCGGGCGGGTCATCGTTCCCGTCGACTAGCCGGGCCTGCATATCTACGACACCGACATCGTTCGACGCCGCCTCGGGCCGTGGGGTCGCGCGCACCATCTCAGCCGCGCGGCGCCGCGATACGGTTGACCTATGAGCGGCGTGTCCGGCGAGCTTCGTGATCTCGTCCTGAGTGGGCCACCTGAACCTCACACTGAGGCACCCGCGTTGCGGCCCATGCAGCACTCGGGAAACGATGAGGTAGACACGCTGGCCGTCGGGATTACCTGTCCGGGAAGAACGCTCTGACCCCAGGCCTTCCGTTCGAACAATTGGGGGTAGGAAAGTGGGTTACGGTGTTCGCCCGGTCGGCGAAGGCGACGCCCTCGCCGGTGATCATCCGGTGGAGGTGCTGACGGCCCGGATCGAGGACCTGGGCGGCGCCGCCGTCAAGCGGGATCTATCCGACTCGATCGCGGTGCCGGGCTCGCTGCGCGAAGACCCGCACGCGGCGCTCGGCGAGCTGCTTCGGCACACTCAGGAGACGGGCGCGGTTCGCGCCGATGTCCGGACAGGGAACCTCATCGTCCTGCTCAAGGGCCTGCTCGCCGGCATTCACGACACCTCCAGTGGTGCAGCGGACCCCGCCGTGGCCGATCGGCTACTCACCGTGCTCAGCGACGGGTTGCGATCACCGGATCGATCTGGCCGCTGACACAGCCAATCAGGGAAAGTCGATTTGCGCTGTGTTGAGGTTAGGCTAACGATTACTGCACTGTCTCATGATTCGTCTACTGAACGGTTTACGAGTCCCGTTCGACTTGTACCTCGGCGCGGCGGGGGCGACAGAACCCAAGGCGACCGAAGGTCTAGTTTTATGCTGTCCAAATCTACGGTGGCGGGGTCCGTAAAACGGAGCTGGGGGTCTTGTGGACGAGCTGTGGTCTGATGACTTCGAGGTGCTGCATTGGGTGGTTGAGCGGTTCGAGCGCAATGGGCACCGCGTCGAGGTGGGCGAGGCGCTACGTGTCTTTCCCGAGGAAGAGTACGACAGTGTGCGGGAGTCGTTGCGTCGCTTGAGCTCTCACACCTATCTTGTGGCCGCTAACGGCAACGGGTCGGGACGAGGTGGCAGGCCGGGGGCGCCCGTGGCCTCAGACGTCACTGTGCGCGCGGCGCGCGGTGACGGCGGGTGGCGCGACAACGCTGAGCTACTGGTCGATCGGATGCTGGCGGTGCTCATCGAGGGTGCCGTGAACGAACCGGATCCGGAGAAGCGTTTTAAGCTCAGGGCCGGGCTCGAGGGTGTCGGCGGAATGACCCGAGACGTGCTGGTGAGTGTTGTCGCCGCTGCTATTGCCAGGTCAACCGGTACCGCCTGGCCCTGGCCGCGCTCCTGCGACACCGTCAGCCAGGAGCATCCCTAGCCACGGGAGCGGAAACCGGCCGCAGCGATGAGTTTCCCCATGGGCGCAAGTCGTAGGGTCGGGCTTGAGAAATCGGGCTTGAGCAATCACGAAGCGCCGGGCCCCCGGCGCGGACGAGGAGGCACCATGGGACAGCCGGTAGTGCACTTCGAGGTCATCGGTAAGGACGGCGCCGCGCTGCAGTCCTTCTACTCCGACCTGTTCGGATGGAAGATCGACACCGACAACCCGATGAACTACGGGGTGGTGCAGCACGGCGGTGGTGAGGGCACCGGAATCGGTGGCGGCATCGGAACAGGGCCGGAGGGCTATCCCGGTCACGTCACCTTCTACATCGGGGTTCCCGACGTGGAGGCCGCGCTGACCAAGGCGGAGAGCCTCGGAGGGTCGCGGGTCATGGGTCCCGAGAAGGTCATGGAAG
The DNA here is from genome assembly GCA_036266995.1 of Pseudonocardiaceae bacterium. Taxonomy (GTDB): domain Bacteria; phylum Actinomycetota; class Actinomycetes; order Mycobacteriales; family Pseudonocardiaceae. The sequence goes on from DATAWX010000102.1 coordinate 12,884, forward strand.
AGGTCGAGATCGGCCTTTTCAACGACCCGGAGGGGCACCTGATCGGCGTCGTCAAGGTCCCGTAGCGCAGTCGAGCTACTGAACGTCCGCCGCCGGCGCGGATCCATCGTGCGCCAACCGGTGGTGGGCGAGGTCTGCGTGGTGGTCGGCGCCGTCGCGGGAGTGCGGGTCGGTGTGCACGATGGCCGACGTCAGCCGAGGCACGGCATGGATGAGCCGGTGTTCGGCCTCCACGGCGATGCCGTGCGCGGCCAGGACCGTCAGGTCAGCCGGCACGGCTATGTCGCATTCGGCGCGTAGCCGGTGGCCGATCCAGCGCAGCTGGACCGCGCCGACGTCGAGCACGCCGGGCGTGGCCCGCAGGGTGGCCTCAACCTGATCCACGAGGATGGGATCGACCGCGTCCATCAGCCGCCGGTAGATTTCCCGGGCGGCGTCCTTGACCACCAGCAGGATCGCGGCGGTGATGGCCAGGCCGACGACGGGGTCGGCCCACCGCCAGCCGATGGCTACCCCGCCGGCACCCAGCAACACCGCGAGCGAGGTGAACCCGTCGGTGCGGGCGTGCAGCCCATCGGCGACCAGCGCCGCGGAGCCGATTCGCCGGCCGACCCGGATTCGGTAGCGGGCGACTGCCTCGTTGCCGACGAAGCCGGTCACCGCCGCAGCGCTGACCGCGAGCAGGTGCGAGACGTCCGCGGGGTGCATCAGCCGCTCGATCGCCTGGTAGCCGGCCAGCGCCGCCGAAGCGGCAATGACCGCCACGATGACGATGCCGGCCAGGTCTTCGGCGCGGCCGAAGCCGTAGGTGTATCGACGGGTCGCGGCCCGGCGGCCGAGCAGGAACGCGATCCCCAGCGGCACGGCGGTCAGGGCGTCGGCGACGTTATGCAGGGTGTCGCCCAGCAGCGCCACCGAACCGGATGCAGCCACCACCAGGCCCTGCACCGCGGCGGTGGCTCCGAGGACGGCCAGGGAGATCCACAAGGCGCAGATGCCGTCGCGGGACGTCTCCATCGCCGCATCGACCTTCTCAGCGCTGTCATGCGAGTGCGGAGTGATCAGGTGCGACAGGCGCCGGCCACGATCGTGCCCATGCCCGTGTCCATGTTCGGGCCGTTGTTCGGGCCCATGCTTGGGCCTGTCGTCGTCGCCCATGGTGGGTGCCTTTCGCGTGATAACCGCTGCTGTGCCACCATAGGTGCTCATGTACGCACGCGACAACACGGCGACAGCCGGTGCTGGGCAACAGCCACCCACCGGCGCCCAGATCGAGGCCGCGGTGACCGCGCTTCGGATGCTGGCGGACCCGACCCGGTTGCGAGTGATGTGGCTGCTGGGTACCGGTGAGTACGACGTGGGCAGCCTCACCACCGCGGTGGGAGCGGCCAGGCCGTCGGTGTCGCAGCACCTGGCGAAGTTGAAACTCGCCGGGCTGGTCACGATGCGACGTGACGGCCGGCGCGCGGTCTACGCCGCCCGCGGTGGCCACGTGCGGCGCCTAGTCGCCGAGGTGCTGGCCGCTGCCGATCACCACCTCACCGGCGCCCCCGACCACGACTAGCGCGCACGTCGGCCGCCAATAGGTTCCACTTGGCCCAGGTGGCCGCGGCAGAAATACTTATAGGGGGTATGGGTTACAGTGGAAGGATGAACGGGTACGTAGACGACAAGGACGCGTTGCTGGCCCGACTGGCGCGCATCGAGGGACAGGTCCGCGGGCTGGCCAGGATGGTCGAGGGCGACAAGTACTGCATCGACGTGCTGACCCAGGTCTCGGCGACCACCCGGGCGCTGCAAGCGGTCGCGTTGGAGCTGCTGGATGACCACCTCAAGCATTGCGTGGTGCAGGCCGCGGCGCAGGGCGGGCAAGTAGCTGAGGAGAAGGTCCGGGAGGCCACCGCGGCGATCACCCGGCTGGTCAGGTCGTGAGCGTGCTGGGTGCCATCGGCAATAGCTTCTACGAGGCGTTCTCGATGTTCTGGGAGACGCTGTGGGCGCTGGTGGTCGGCTTTGGCTTATCCGGTGCGGTGCAGGCGTTCGTCAGTCGGGGGCAGATGCGCCGGGTTCTCGGGGATCACCGGCCCTCGACGGTGAGTAAGGCCGGGCTCCTCGGGATGGTGTCCTCCTCCTGCTCGTACGCGGCAGCCGCGCTGGCCAAATCGCTGTTCGCCCGCGGCGCGGACTTCACCGCCTCGATGGTGTTCATGTTCGCGTCCACCAACCTCGTGGTGGAGCTGGGCATCGTGTTGTGGTTGCTGCTGGGCTGGCAGTTCGCCCTCGCGGAGTTCGTCGGCGGCGCCATCATGATCTTCTTGCTCGCCGTGTTGCTGCCCCTGGTCATCCCCCGCCGAGACGCCGAGGACGCGCGCATTCGGCTCAACACCGGCCAGCCCCGGATTCGGCGCCACGAGGACCTCAACGTCGACGACTCGGCCGGCGAGGCGCAGCGGCAGCCGCTGGCCGAGCGAATCCGCAGCCGGGCCGGCTGGTCAGACGCCGCCGGCTACACCATCAGCGACCTGACCATGCTGCGCAGGGAACTGCTCATCGGCTTCGTCGTCGCCGGCTTCGCCACCGTGCTGGTGCCCACCAGCGTGTGGCAGTCCCTGTTCCTGACCGGTCACGGATTCTGGTCGTCGCTGGAGAACGTGGCGCTGGGCCCGTTGCTGGCGATCCTGGCGTTCGTCTGCTCGATCGGCAACGTGCCATTGGCAGCGGCGCTGTGGGTCGGAGGCATCAGCTTCGGCGGGGTGATCTCCTTCGTCTTCGCCGACCTGATCACGCTGCCGCTTCTGCTGATCTACCGCAAGTACTATGGAACTCCGTTGACGCTGCGGCTACTGGCGGTGTTCTGGGCGGTGATGACCGTCGCCGGGCTGGCCACCGAGTACCTCTTCGCCGCACTGCACCTGGTGCCCACCGGGCACCCGCAAACGGTGGCGATGGAAGGCTTGTCCTGGAACCACACCACCATCCTCAACATCATCGCGCTGGTCGCACTCGCCGTGCTGTACTGGCTTTACCGCAACCGGCAACGCTTCGGCGGCGGCACCGGCTACGCTAAGGACCCGGTCTGCGGCATGCAGGTCGAGACTGCGGCGGCCCCGGCCAAAGCGGTCCACGACGGGCAGCGCTACCACTTCTGCTCCGACCACTGCCAGGCCCGCTTCACCGCCGCCCCGCACCGCTACAGCGCCGCGGCAGGGTCCCCCGGCGGTGCGTCGGCCGAGCCGCTGACCAGCGAACCGACTGCGATGGATGGCTGCCGTAACACCCTCAGCCCCGACACCGACTCCATCGCCGTGACTACCGTGAAGGGGGATCTGTGACACGCAGCGTGGTGCGACGGGGGGTGCTGGTCGCTGCCGCGGTGCTGGCGGTCATCACCCTGGGAGTCGGTTTGGTGATGGCGCTGCCCCGGCCCGCTGGTCTGATCCCGAACCACGTAGCGAGCGCCAGTGGTTCCGGTGCCACAATCCCGACCGTCTCGCCGGAGCGCGCAGTGCAGATACTCCCGGCCGGCACTGCTGCGATCAACCCGACGACCCCGATCGTCGTGACGTCCGCAGTGGGCACGCTGCAGTCGGTCAGCATGGTCAACGTCGCGACCGGCACCCTCGTGCGCGGCGCGCTGTCTCAGGGCGACACGACGTGGACCTCGACCGAACCGCTCGGCTACGACTCGAGCTACCGGCTCGACGCAACGACATCCAGTAACGGTGCGCTGGTGCACCGGCGCGAGACTCTGACAACGCTGTCCCCGGCGGCGCAGGCATACCCGTCGCTGATCCCGTCCCCAGACCAGTCCGCGGTCGGTGTCGGCCAGCCGATCGTGATCCGCTTCGACGAGGCCGTCACCGACCGTGCCGCCGCGGAGAAGGCGCTGCAGGTCACCGCGAACCCGCCGCAACCGGGGAGCTGGTTTTGGATGTCGAACACCGAGGTCCACTACCGGCCGCAGAGCTACTGGCAGCCCGGCAGCACAGTGACAGTGGATGCCCGGCTCTACGGCGTCGACCTCGGTTCCGGCGTTTACGGCCAGACCGATCGCACCGTGACCTTCCGCGTGCACGACGCGTGGATCGCCAAGGCCGACGGCGCCACCAAGACCATGCAGATATTCGACAACGATCAGTTGATCAAGACCATGCCGATCAGCCTCGGCTCCCCCGGGTTCCCCACTCACAACGGTCCGCATGTGGTCTCGGACAGACAACCCAGCATCATCATGGACTCCTGTACCTACGGGGTCTGCAAGGGTCAGGCCGGCTACTACCGGGAACGGGTCGACCTCGACGAGCGGATCTCCAACGATGGAGAGTTCGTCCACTCGGCGCCCTGGTCGGTCGGCCAGCAGGGCGACAGCAACGTCTCGCACGGCTGCGTGAACCTCAGCCCAGCCAACGCGCAATGGTTCTACGACCACTTCGGCCTCGGCGACGTGGTCGAGATCACCAACTCCGGCGGCCCTGCGCTACCGGTCTGGGACACCTACGGCGACTGGACGCTGGCGTGGTCGGATTGGCAAGCAGGTAGCGCTCTCAACTAGCGACGTGGACCGGATCAAGTCGACGGGGGACACGGTGAACGGCAGCGCACGGTCCGCGCGGGCCGATCGTTCACGCAGGTGGGTACGTCGCGTTCGGGAAGCCATCGCGATGACGGCCATCACGGGGCTCGTGGTGACCGGCTGCGGTGGTTCCACCGGTTTATCGGGGCCGGATCACGGCTCGACCACCGTGCCTGGCCAGGAGGCCATGCCAGGCATGGCCGAAATGCCCGCTGGAGACGGCCTAACCGCCGACGCATCGGGCTTCCGGCTTGCTACCGCCACCCCCGAATCGCCCGCGGGCCAACCGACTCCGTTCCAGTTCCGCATCCTCGGCGCGGACGGCAAACCGGTCACCGCATTCGAGCTGGACCAGACCAAGCTGATGCACTTCTACCTGATCCGATCCGACCTCACTGGCTTCCAGCACATCCACGCCACCATGAGCGCCGACGGCACCTGGACCGCCCCCTTGGCGCCGGTTCAACCGGGGAGCTACCGGACGTACGCGTCGTTCATCACCAAGGACGCCTCGGGTAAACGGGTCGCGCTGGTGCTCAGCCAGCCGGTCACGGTACCGGGAACCGCGACCGTGACGCCGTTGCCGCCGCCGTCGCCGACCACGGAGGTCGACGGTTATACCGTGACCCTGTCGGGTGGTCCGATCATGGCAGGCCAGGAACACCCGCTGACGGCCACGGTGTCCCGGAACGGTCGGCCGGTCACCGACCTGCAGCCTTACCTGGACACCTACGCACACCTCACCGCCTTTCACGACAACGACCTTGCCTTCGCCCACCTGCATCCGCATGGCACGGTCAACGGGGACCACGGGGGCCCGACGCTGTCATTCGAGGCGATGCTGCCCAAGGCCGGCGATTGGCGACTGTTCCTGCAGTTCCGCACCGCCGGCGTCCTGCACACCGCTGCGGTGACCCTCCCGGTCGGGTAACTGCGTGTTCACAGCAGCGCGTGGGACCAGTCCACGCTCACCGGTGCCGGGGCGGGGGTGCCGACGTCGAGCTGGATGTCCTCGTGATTCGTCAGCGGGATCGTGGCCGGGTCACCGGTGAACGGCTTTCCGTTGACGTAGGCGGTCACCGCTCCGGTGGCCGGGCCGACCGTCTGCATGTTCAGTGGTTGCCGCCAGAGCGCGAAGAACTGACCCAATGTGTAAGCCTGCTGGGTGGGCGACTCGATGTGGATGATCCCGTCGCCGGCGTGCACGTGCAGCCAGTAGTAGCAGCGGTTGGCGCTCGCGAAGCTGTACGGCCCGGTCTTCTGCACGACCGGTTCCACCAGGCCGATCCCGTAGGGAAGGCTGCGCGGTTCACCGTTGACGAACACCAGCAGATGACTGTGGATGTGGTAGGCGACCTGTTCGGCGGCGTCACACTGGATCCCGTCTACCGGCATGCCGTCGGCAGCGGTGGACGCCGGCGCCAACGCCGGCCCGGTCTCCACCGCAATCCCCTCCGGGCCGGTCGACTGGGCCGGAGGGGTCGGCTGCTTCGGTTGGGTGGGTTGGGCCGCCGGGCCTCCGCAGGCCTGCACGGTCAAGCCCAGCACCGCAGCGACCGCGAGCGCCACGGGACCACCGCCCGATCGCCGACGTGCCGGCTGTTGACCTGGTTCTCTCAAGGTTCTCCTGGTCACCGTGGATGTCCTATCTGTGTGGCGATCTGTGGCCCGCCCGTGCGTGTGCTGGGCCGACACTGGCCACTACCCGCCCTTGATGCGAGCAGCCGCGCCGAAGACCACGCCGGCGTCACCCGGTGGATACGCCCGTCGACCGAAGTCGCGGTCGGCGACAGATATGGTGGGCGGGTGCACGAGCCCGGTGTCGGCGATCCAGATTCGGATCTCGGTGCCGGCCGGGGTCCGGCCGCCGAGCAACTGGTGCGGATCACCACCGGACGGGTAGTGCATGCCGAGGGTGAGGCGCTGGTGGTGACGGTGGCCGGCGAGATCGATGTGCTCACCGTCGCCCGGCTCCGGGAGGCGGTCGCTGCCGGGTTCGACGAGCTGCCCGACGGGGCGGCGCTGGTGATCGATCTGACCGATGTGACATTCCTGGGCTCGGCGGGTCTGCAGGCCTTGGTCGACGCCACCCGCGCCGCCCGGCGGTGGCGTGAGCCAGTGCGCATCGTGGTCGATCACACCCGTCCGGTGGTCCGTCCCATCGAGTTGGCTGGGCTCGATGACGTTCTCGCGCTCTTCCACACCGTTGACCAGGCCATCCGCTCCTCATCCTGATGCCGCCTTCGGTCGGCAGCGGAATGGATAGATCCAGTTGCGGGAGTACGCGGCGACCGCCACAATGCGGCGCAATGCCACCGACGGGTAATGACAACACGTTGCGCCCCGAGATGTCGTCTTCCGAGCGGCGTTCTGGCCACCGAGCAACGTCGACGCAGCCGCTATGCCTGCAGTTGCCGGTGGACCCGATCGCGCCCTCGGTAGCCCGGCACCGGGTGCGGCGCTGGCTTGCTGCGTCCTGCTGGCCGAGCGGTCAGCTGGAAGACATCATCCTGGCAGTGAGTGAAGCCGTCAGCAACGCGATCGAACACGCCTATCTTGACGGCCAGTTTCCCGAGGTCGTGGCCCTCAACGGCGAGATCGAAGTGGCGCCGGGCGGTCAGCGCCGGGTCACGGTCATCGTGCGTGACCACGGACGTTGGCGCCCGCCGCCGATCGACGACGAGAACCGCCGCCGCGGAATCCCGCTCATGCGGGCCTGCGTCGATACCGTCACCATCGGGCGGCCCGACGACGACCGGGCGGGCACCTCGGTCGTGCTGCGCAGCAGAGCCGTCCCATCCGCGGACGACCCAGCCTTGGACCATCCTCGTGCAGTGCCCAGCGATCGCGGGGACACGACTGGGTGAGGTGCGAGGGCGGGTTTGGCGACCCCGTAGGTGGTACCTGAGGCAAAGGGCCTGCGACCTCGCGTGACGTCTGCTCTTCGCCAGACCACCGTCTCTGCCCGTATGCAGACCGGCGGGCGCTACGCGGTGGTGGCGGTTCCGGGATCGGGTACTCCCAGGCGGAGGTGCTCGCTGTGGTAGACGGCCTCGTCGAGCAGCATCGCGACGTGGTTGTCGTGCAGGGCGTAGACGATCCGCTGCCCGGCGCGGGTTCCGGTGACCAGCCCCAGGGTGCGCAGCAGGCGCAGTTGGTGGGATACCGCGGAGGCTTCCATGCCGATGGTCTCGGCGAGCTCGGAGACCCCGCAGGGACCTTGGCGTAGCCGTGACAGGATCAGCAGGCGGCTGGGGGTCGCCAGTGCTTGCAGCGTGGTCGCCACACTGGCCGCGGTCTGGGCGTCCAGTACCGCTGGCGGGGTGTCTCTGCCCTGCACTCCATGGCCCACGGCGTCCACTCTAACAATGGCGAACAACTGAACAGCTCTTCATAAACTCATGTACGGTGACAACGTCGGGTCGGATCGCCGGGCGCGTCGTGAAGGAGTCAGTCGTGGCTGTGGGGGTGGCTGGACCCGAGGTTGCGCGGCCCGAGGCCGTCGCGGGCCGTCACCGCACTGGGGCGCGGTGGTTGCCGGAGGTCCGGTGGGCGGCGGTGGCGACCGTGCTGTTCTGCGGTGGGCTGTTCACCGAGCTCACCGGTGGGCCAGGCTGGCTGTCCTGGACGCTGCTGCTGGCCTGTTACGTCACCGGGGGCTGGGAGCCCGCGTGGGCCGGGCTGCAGGCGTTGCGGGAAAAAACCCTGGACGTGGATCTGTTGATGGTGCTGGCCGCGATCGGGGCGGCGGCCATCGGGCAGGTCCTGGACGGGGGGCTGCTGATCGTCATCTTCGCCACCTCAGGTGCTCTGGAAGCGGTGGCGACGCAGCGCACCGCGGAATCGGTGCGTGGGCTACTCGAGCTGGCCCCAGAGCGCGCGACGCGGCTCACCAGCACCGGCGAGCAGACCGTGGATAGCGCGTTCCTGGCGGTGGGAGATGTGATCCTGGTCCGTCCGGGCGAGCGGATCGGTGCCGACGGGGAGGTCCTGGACGGGGCCAGCGACGTGGACCAGGCCACCATCACCGGGGAGGCTCTGCCGGTGGCCAAAGCCGTCGGCGATGAGGTGTTCGCCGGCACGTCCAACGGCGGTGGAGTGTTGCGGGTGCGGGTGAGCCGCCCGGCGCAGGAGACGGTGGTCGCCCGGATCGTGGCGATGGTCGAGCAGGCCTCGGCGACCAAAGCCACCACTCAGTTGTTCATCGAGGAGATCGAACAGCGCTACTCGATCGGCATGGTGACAGCCACGGTGGCGCTGTTCGTGATCCCGTTGTTGTGGGGTGCTCAGCTGCAGCCCACCCTGCTGCGCGCGATGACATTCATGATCGTCGCGTCGCCCTGTGCGGTGGTGTTGGCCACCATGCCGCCGCTGCTGTCCGCGATGGCCAATGCCGGCCGGCATGGGGTGCTGGTGAAGTCTGCGGTGGTGATGGAACAACTCGGGCAGGTCAGCAGGGTCGCCTTCGACAAGACCGGCACCCTGACCGAGGGCACCCCCAGGTTGACCGACATCCGCCCGCTGACCGGATCCGGCCTGTCCGACGATGACCTGCTGCGCCTGGCCGCGGC